>JAMPHT010000036.1 GCA_023663285.1 Bacillota bacterium | reverse complement strand
GTAGCGAAGCGGCATCAAAGATGCCGCTTCGGTGGCTACTGTGTGAAAAGTAACTCGTCCTTCTACTGCTTTCTGAGCTGTCTCGCTGCTTCTACCATGTTTTTAAGACTTGCCTCTGTCTCTGGCATGGCTCTTGTCTTTAATCCGCAGTCAGGGTTTACCCACAGCTTTTCCCTGTCGATCCTGGTAAGCATAGTGTTCAGTGCAGCTACGATTTCCTCCACTGATGGCACTCTGGGAGAATGAATGTCATATACACCCGGTCCGACCTCCGTTTCAAAATGATGCTCCCGCAGTGAATCCAATATTTGGAGGTCAGAACGAGACGCCTCAAAGGTGATCACGTCCGCATCCATATCGTCGATCGCCGGAATAATATCTGTAAATTCACTGTAACACATATGTGTATGAACTTGTGTTTCGGGCTTTACGCCACTGTGCGTCAGCCGGAAAGCGGGAATTGCAAAATCAAGATATTCCTTATACCAATCCGATTTTCTGAGCGGAAGCTTTTCCCGCAATGCCGCTTCATCTATCTGTATGATACGGATTCCGCCTTTTTCCAGATCCAGCACCTCGTCCCTGATCGCCAGGGCAATTTGAGAAATAGATTCTTTTATGGAAATATCTTCTCTTGGAAATGACCAATTTAAAATAGTCACAGGCCCGGTGAGCATTCCCTTCACAACCTTCTTTGTCAGTGATTGTGCATAGACGGACCAATCTACGGTAATTGGCTTTTCACGGTACATATCGCCCCAGATGATCGGCGGTTTTACGCATCTTGCGCCATAGGACTGCACCCATGCTTTTTCCGTAAACAGGAAACCGCCTAATGACTCGCCGAAGTATTCCACCATATCATTTCTTTCACATTCCCCATGAACGAGTATGTCCAATCCGATCTCTTCCTGCCATTTGACACATTCTGCAATTTTCTTCCGGTTAAATGCTACATACTCTTTTTCCGATATTTCTCCTTTTCGGAAGGCAGAACGGTTTGCCTTTACATCCTTTGTCTGCGGGAAAGAGCCTATAGTCGTTGTCGGAAGCGCCGGGAGGTCAAGCGCCTTTTTTTGCAATTTCTGGCGCTCACTTCTTTTGGGCCGCCTTATGTAATCATCATCCGCCACAAGGGAAAGCCTTTTTTTAACGCTTTCATTCTCACAATCCCTTTTCCCTTTAAAAAGCCTTTCGTTCTCCTGATATGCCGCTTCCGCCTGGTAGTCACTGCATTCCGTAAGCATTTTCAATTCCTTCAATTCCGCCAGCTTTTCCTCTGCAAAGGAAAAATATGATAAATGATCCGGCGACAGCGCTTTCTCATGTTTTAAGGTATAAGGAACGTGCAGCAGGGAGCATGAGGTCGATAATACCGTCTGAATGCCTTTGTTCTTTAGGGCATCCAGTGTCTGCAGGGTCTTTTTATAATGGTTCCTCCATATATTTTTCCCATTGACCAATCCCGCAAACAACAGCTTGTCCTTGGGAAAACCATTTTTTTCTATCAGGTCGTATGTCTCTTTTCCCTCTATAAAATCAAGCCCGATCCCGTCAAACGGCATTTTTATCAAATCGGCATAAACATCCCTGACGTCTCCAAAATAAGTCTGCATTAATACATGACATTGTCTTTTGACCGGAAGAACTGCTTCGTAGATTTTACGGAACAGCTCCAGATCCTCCTGCTCCATATCCTGTACAAGAGCCGGTTCGTCAAACTGTATCCATGAGATCTTGTATTCCTCACATTTTTTAAGCAGGTCCTGATAAGCGTGGATGACCTCGTTTATGCAGTTTTCAAAAGGCTTTGTCCGGGAGGCGTCGTCTTTTGTGTAACGACAAAGCTTTAACAGTGTGTACGCCCCCACCACAACAGGCTTTGTTTCAATTTCCAGATCTAATGCCTGCCCATATTCCTCCCACAGCTTATTATCGGAAAGCCTTATGACCATATCGCTTTCTATTTCCGGGACAATATAGTGGTAATTTGTATTAAACCATTTTTTCATGGCAAGGGCCTTGACATCTCCTGAAGTCCCCTGATAGCCGCGAGCCATTGCAAAATATGTATCCAATTTCGACAGCTTTAATTCTCTGTACCGTTTCGGGATCATTCCAAACAACACGACGGTATCCAGCATCGTGTCATAGTGTGAAAAATCATTGCTGGAGATATAGTCAATCCCTGCTTCCTTCTGTATGCTCCAATGTGTGCGGCGTAAGACCTCTGCGGTCTGTAAAAGCTCCTCTGCGGTGATTTCTTTCCTGAAATACTTCTCAGAAGCAAACTTTAATTCCCTTAAAGCCCCGATTCTGGGGAATCCGATCACTGACGTCTGCATAATGTCCTCCCAAATGCACCGGAGTTCACGCTTCGCGAAAATTCCGGTGTCTTGAATAATAGATTTTCGTTTACAAAAATCATTATAATTGGTTCGGTACATCCTGCATAATATATATAAATATGGGTTGTCCATAGTTTTAAGCTATGGGCGACCAGCACTTATGTATTTTTCCAATGCTTCCAGATAACTGTTTCCCAATCTGCTGGCCGAGCCCTTCCGATGGGTAATATAGCCAATGCGCATATTACTTTCTTCTGCCAGCGGAACGGCGATAATATCTTTTCCGTTTAGCTTCCTGTCGATCACACCGCTGCATACCGTATATCCGTTCAATCCAATCAAGAGATTAAACAAGGTTGCCCTGTCCCGTACCCTGATATTTTTCTTCCGTTCCGATACGGAAAATATTTCCTCCGAAAAATAAAAGGAGTTGTGTTCTCCCTGCTCAAATGACAGGTACAGATATGGCGTCAGTTCCTCGTTGGTTATCATGGATCTCTCTGCAAGCGGATGCTTTCTGCTGATAAATACATGAGGTTTTGCAATGAACATCTGATGAAATTCCAAATCGTGAGATCTCAGCAGCTTTTTAATGACAGCTTCATTGAAATCATTCAGGAACAAGATCCCTATTTCGCTTTTCATTCGTGCCACATCTTCTATGATCTCATATGTCTGCGTTTCCCGAAGGCAGAAATCATACTCCTCCTGTCCATATTCCTTGATCAAGTCTACGAAAGCATTGACAGCAAAAGAATAATGCTGCGTGGATACGCAAAACTGTTTTTTCCACCGGCATCGCCCTTATACTTATCTTCAAGGATCGCCGCCTGTTCCAATACCTGTCTGGCATATCCAAGAAAATCCTCCCCCTCTTTTGAAAGAGTGATCCCCTTGTTTGTCCTGTTGAAAATCTGAACATTCATTTCCTTTTCCAACTCATGGATGGCGTTTGTAAGGCTTGGCTGTGATATATACAATTTTGCAGTTGCCTCTGTTATTGTGCCTGTTTCTGCTACGGTCGTAACATAAACTAACTGTTGCAGTGTCAAACTTTTACCTCCTTCCTTCGACAAAGTCTTTACTCATCAGCCCCAAAGGAGATCCTGTATGGTAATTTATGATCCGTGGATTCATCCTCATCCCATATGTGGACTGAATATTGCGGTGCAGCTCCTACCACCGTCAGAAATAGCCGACTTGTATTGTCCGGTATCGAAAACACGGCTGTACCCTGTGTGTACATTTCGCTGTATATACGCTCTCCGCGTTGAGTCAGGGCAACAAATCCAAATCGATGGCCGCTTGCAAATTCTTCCGCCCCCGAAATATGTGAGTTATAGTCTGCCGCATTGCCGCCAACCAACTGTCCGTCCTCCCCCACCATATAAATACCCGGATCTCCCTCTGCCAGACGTGTGCCGGGGGACAAGCTCTCCAATGTCACGGAAATCTCCGTCTGATCCTCTTCTATCGGCAGCGGAACTACGTTATATCCTCCTTCCTCCGGACAATCATGATAAGATATCTGCCAAACGTTTTCATCCGTTTGATAAAATACAGGAACATAGCTGCCGATCCATTCATCAGCATAGGCGCGCACTCCGTCAAAATCATATGTGGCGGCATGACTCGCATAATAATATAAAAATTCATTCAGCTTCTCCACTTCATCATTGCAATAAAGACGCAGATATGTCCCCAGCGCATCCTCCGGCAGACGGCTGTTTTTCCATATCCTGCTTACGGTATCCTGCCCATGGCGCTGTTGTAGTGCATAAAACAGCCAATAACTCTGATAACGCACCCATTCATGTTCAAAAGACAGATTACAATGTTCTGCCCATTCTTCCATGTCATACCAGTTAAAGGCTTCCTCCGGGTAATCCTGATATGCCTGCCACTGCGCGGACTGTTCCCAAAAAGTATTGCCGAACCCATTATCATAAGAATACCGAAAACCGCTGCCCATATCCTCTTCTCCGCCGTTCAGTAAATGATCGCAGTACACCTGATATTGGAAACAATGTCCTATTTCATGGGCAATAGTTGAACCGGAACGGCAGGCCGCCGGGTTGATCCAAAGCGCACCGATCACATCATCATAACCGGATCCAGCGGCAAGCCACTCCTCCTGATAATGAAGAAAAATCATCATTTTATATTCCTTGAGATAGCTTTTTTTACCTTTTTCGGGACCAAAACCAAGGGATGCAGTATTTGTTGCATAACACCTTTCTGCATTTTCCAATAGCTTGTCCGAATCCACGCGCATAGCTTCCGGAAGCTGCCTGCTATTGGTATCCGCGCCAAAATCTGCTTCCCAAAACAGAATGAAATGTTCGCTCTCTTTGGATCGTTGGAATGACCATTGAGAATCCTCTGACGAAAAATCCATCTCTTCGGGAACGTAAATTTTTAAGGGACGCATAGAATTGCAGAATACCATACCTGCAAATAAAAAAACACATACTGACAGTATGATCGAGATGATTCTCAAGGACCTGATTTTACCGTCCATTTTGCCTGCCTCCGATTATATTGAACCGATTATAGCATACGAATAATCGGAAATCAATCTCTCCTGCACCGATATTGACAGGACGCCGGAAAGCCGGCCTTGACGCAGGTAGACCTGATCAGTATAATGGAAGCAAAATGACGACCAGAGATGTCAGAAGGGGTATGTTTTATGAAGGATATAAGGGAAAAGAAAATAGTAGAAGGCGGCGAAGCCCCAAGCTCCGGGAAAAAGGTGACCTCCAAGCAGATAGTTGCCATTGTGGGCGTGATTCTGCTGGTCCTTATGTATATTGTCACACTGATTGCCGCCATTGTGGACAGTTCCGTCTCCGGACGCCTGTTCTGGGTCTGCCTTTATGCCACTGTGGTCATTCCCATCCTCATCTGGGTCTACACCTGGATGTACGGCAAGCTGACGCAGAAGCACACCTTTGCGGATTTTGATATCAGCGGAGACACGAAGGAAAGCGGGGAGAAGGAATAATTATACCACCTTTTAGCTTATCTAAATCCCGCTATTTACGCTCCTCCATGATCTCCAGCAGCTTCCCCGCCGCTGCCGGCAGGGCCGTCTTACGGCTCTGTACCACACAAAAACTTCGCTTCGGGATCAGCTTGTTGAACCGCAGTTCAAACAGCAGACCGGATTCCAGCGCCTCCCGCGCAAACTCCCTTACCACACATCCTATACCCAAGCTTCTTAAGGCAAACTGCACGATCATGTCACTGGTGGCAAGCTCGAATTCCGGCTGCAGCACCACCCCGCTCTCCCGCAGGAAATCATCCATATAACTCCTGCTGCTGGTGTTATTTTCCAGAAAGATCATAGGCAGCTTTTCCAGCTCCTTAAAGTCCAGCATCCTGTTTTTATAGGGCAGAAACCGTCTCCCCGCCACAAACACATCCTCGATCTCACGCACCGGCACAGCCTGTATGTCATCCGAAGCCTCAAAGGGCGTGCTGACCACCCCGAAGTCGATCCTGCCTTCTCTCAAGGCGTTCAATGTCTCCGGCGTGGGTCCGTTGGTGACATAGACCTTGATGTCAGGATACCGCTCATGGAATTTCTCCAGAAAGGGCAGCAGATAGAACTTTAACGTCATGTCACTTGCTCCGATGCGCACCTCTCCCAGCTCAAGGTTCCGCATCTGCCGCACCTTCTCCACTCCGATCTCGATCTGCTCATAGCCCTTTGACACATAGGAGTACAAAAGCTCTCCCTCGGCAGTGAGCTTCACGCCTTTGGACGCCCTGCCAAAAAGGGAGACTCCCAGGCTCTTTTCCAGCTGCCTTAGGGACTGGCTCACAGCGGGCTGAGAGATGGAAAGCAAAGCGGCAGCCCCCGTGACGCTGCCGCATTTTGCCGTATAATAAAACACCTTGTAATACTCCAGATTACTTATCATGCTTTTTCGCTCCGCAATGTGCTCTCCCTGTAGATAATATCATCCCTGCCGGGGCCGTTGCTGACCATGGTGATGGGATAGCCGATCCTTTCCTCAATAAACTCTATATAACTTCTGCATTTCTCCGGAAGCTCCTCATATTTTCGGATACCGCGTATCTCGCACTTCCAGCCAGGCAGCTTTTCAAACACAGGCTTTGCTTTGTTAAGCTTTGCAGTCACAGGAAACTCCGTGGTCACCTGACCGTCGATCTCATAGCCCACGCAGACAGGGATCTCATCCAGATATCCCAGCACGTCCAGGACCGTAAAGGCCACGTCCGTCGTGCCCTGAAGGCGGCACCCGTACCTGGAAGCCACACAGTCGAACCAGCCCACACGTCTGGGCCTGCCGGTGGTTGCGCCATACTCGCCTCCGTCGCCGCCTCTGCGGCGCAGCTCCTCCGCCTCATCACCGAACAGCTCGGAGACAAAAGCGCCTGCTCCCACGGCGGAAGAATATGCCTTGCAGACCGTGACGATCTGTTTGATCTCATAGGGGGGCAGTCCCGCCCCCACTGCCCCGTAGGCGGCAAGGGTGGAAGAGGACGTCACCATGGGATAAATACCGTGATCCGGATCCTTTAAGGTGCCCAGCTGGCCCTCCAGCAGCACAGTCTTTCCCTCCTTCAGTGCCCTGTCCAAAAATAAGGACACATCTCCCACGTAGGGCGCTGCCATATCCCTGTATCCGTGCAGTGTTTCCAGAAGTTCATCAGGGTCGATGAGAGGCTTGTGGTACAGATGCTCCAGCAGCACGTTCTTCATCTCACAGACCCGCTCCACCTTCTCCCGGAGCAGTTCTTCATCAAAAAGCTCGCTGACCTGAAACCCGATCTTTGCATATTTATCGGAATAAAAGGGAGCAATTCCCGATTTGGTGGAGCCAAAGGACTTGCCCCCCAGCCGTTCCTCCTCATACTGGTCAAATAGAATATGATAGGGCATCACTATCTGGGCCCGGTTGGACACCAGCAGCTTCGGCGCGGGAACGCCCCGCTCCACAATGGACTGCAGTTCTTTGAACAGCAGGGGAATATTCAGCGCCACACCGTTTCCTATCACACTGGTGATATGGCTGTAAAACACACCGGAAGGAAGGGTATGCAGCGCAAACTTCCCGTAATTATTTACAATGGTATGACCCGCGTTGGCGCCGCCCTGAAAGCGCACCACAATGTCCGCCTCCTGGGCCATCATATCCGTGATCTTACCCTTACCCTCGTCGCCCCAGTTGGCGCCCACAATTGCTTTGACCATAGTTCTCCTCCATCCTCTTCTTTCATACACCCCGCCCTCCCTGTCCGCAGACTTTTCGCTTCTCACGAAGGATGCTGCATTTCAGATATGTTCCGGGGTGAGCCTCTGTATTTCTCATTCTAAAACAGGGCTGTCGCACGAAGCAACAACCCGCTGCCTTCTTACATAGCATATCATACTCTGCCATATAAGTAAAATCAATATATTTTATATCTTATATAACCTGTTCTTATTTTATTTTCACAAGCCGATGCTTAAAACCACCTTTCAGTCAGCTTGGACAGATCAGCGAATACCGCGAATATACGGTCTTACCCGCCATACACCACCGTCCTGATGCTGTGAGCCTCCGCCTGCAGCGCCATCCCCTGCCCGTTCTCGCACAGATACACGGGCATATCCTTCCCGCCTCTGTTCAAGATGACCACCACACGGCTTTCGTCCGGATTTACAAAGGCCACCGTCTCCAGGGCATCCGAATAACAGGTATTCATGACCTGCCTGGCTCCCCGTTGGATATATCTGCTGAAATGACCGATGTAGTAATAGGAAAGCCGCTTCTCAATACCGCCCTTTCCGTCGCACATAATGGGCGCGGCGCAGAAATTCCCCACATGGTTAGGGCCGCCCTCCGCATTCAACAGCAGATTCCAGTCAAAAAACGCCTCTGTCCCCGCCTTGAAATTCCCCAGCATATCATGGGCGTACATCTCCGCCTTCTGTACCTCGCCGGAATCCGCGAACCGGGAATACTCCACACAGCCCTCCGTGAAGAACACCTTCTTTTCCGGAAATACCTTTTTCACCGCCCGGATGCCGTCAAAGTGATCTCCCGTGTACCAGTGCATGGCTACGCCGCTTGCTTTCTCTCTGCATCCCGGAACCTGAAAGCTTCCCCTTGCCCGGTCATACATATTTTCCTTATTGTGGTCCCAGATAAACACCTCTATGTCGCCAAGCCCCGCCTTCTGCAATGCGGGAATCAGGTATTCCGCCGCAAATTTTCCTTCTTCCTCCGCAGTGTAGATACAGGAATCCCAGGTCTGTACCGCCTCCGGCTCATTCTGGACAGTGAGATACCGGACAGGCAGCCCTTCCTTTCTGACCTCCTGTAAAAATCTCACATAATAATCCGCCCAGAGCCCGTAATATTCCTCTTTCAGCTTACCGCCGTGGTTCATCTCCCCGTTGGTTTTCATAAATGCCGGAGGGGACCAGGGTGAAACAAGCAGGGATAACTCCTCCCCGCCATGACATTCCATAGCTTTCTTTATCAGTGGAATGATCTGCTTTCTGTCATGGGAGATGTCAAAGGTTCTTAAGTCTGTGTCCCCCGCCTCTATGTAGGTATAATTCCCCAGAGCAAAATCACAGCTGTTCATGTGGATCCGCCCCAGGTTGTATTTCAGACCACTCTCTCCGAAGCAGCCCTCCAGAAATTCCTGTTTTGCCCCTTCCTCCAGACCATCCCAGGACACGGCCGCCGCCTCGGTGAATGCGCCGCCAAAGCCCTCCATGGTCTGCTCCTGCAGCTCCGGATACACCTTTATGACATGGATAAAATCCTCCTGGGGACGTGTCGCCCCGGACTGCTCCTCCCAATATTTCTCTTTTTCCTTATCCGTGACAAACACTTTGATATCTTTCATGCCGCCGTCTCTCTTTCTTTTATTTTTTGCTTTCTTCTATTTCTGGTAGACCCGCACATAGTCGATCTCCATGGTATAGGGCATATCCTCCTCCCGGATGGGTCCGCCCATAAAGCCCCCTGCCGCAATATTCAAAATCATATAAAAGGGCTGGTCATAGGGCCAGGACTTCTCTGTCCTGTCCTCATCATCGGTTTTGCAATATTTGCAGACGCTTATCCCGTCAAAGAAATACTCCACATATTCCGGCGTCCATTCCAGCCCGTACAGATGAAATTCGTCAAACAGCCCCTCTCTGTGTACGCTGGTGCTGTACTGTTTCGTATCCCGTCTGGTGTGATTGTGATTCAGGGAATGAAGGCTGTACACCAGATCCCCCTTATGCACATGAGTATGCTCCATCATGTCGATCTCTCCGCAGAGGGGCCAGCGTACCCCCTGCCTGTGGGCGTCCGGCATGAACCAGAACGCAGGCCAGGCCCCCGCCCCCTCCGGCAGCTTTGCCCGGATCTCAAAATACCCGTACTGCCAGGACTGCCGCTCCCAGGTAGTCAGCCTTGCGGAAGTGTACTCCGCGCTGCCGTACCTTTCCTTCAATGCCCGTATGGTCAGCCTGCCGTCCTTTACAAAAGCATTCTCCAACCGGTCGGTATAGCCCTGGGACTCATTATTGAACCATTTTTCACCTGTGTCGTAATTCCACTTCTCCGGGTCCGGTTTTCCCTCGTAGTCAAATTCATCCGCCCAGACCAGGTGATACTCCTTCATTCTGTCAAACATACACAAAAATTTTCCTTTCTCCTCCGTTTACTGCCTGCAGCGTCTCCCTGGGGATCAGGTTCCCCTGTATCAGCTTTCCGTCCAGAGTCAGGCTTTTTACCTCGGTATAAACATCCTGCTCCTGCTCTGCCTGGAAACAAATGTGCAAGGGCACTCCCGCAAATTGCAGATCCACCTTAAGCCTGCGGTTTTCATCCAGCAGCTCCCTTACCAGCTTAGGCTGTATGCTCAGATCCCCGTAAAGGCCCTTTACCCCGCATACCTCCGTCACCATAGTCATCAGCAGCCAGCTGGCAGAGCCTGTAAGGTACGGATACATCCCCCTTCCTCTGTCGTCAAAATACTCCGGCAGTCCGGGATAAATGCGGCTGCGCTCAAAGTCGGACGCCTGCCTGTACAGAGCATCCAGGGCCTGATAGCCCTCCCGCACAAAGCCTCTTTGCAGCAGCGCGTTGGCGTACATGACCGCCATATGGGAAAATACCGCCCCGTTCTCCTTGTGTCCATAGGCAAAGCCAAAGGCCCGCCCCATATCGTCCTTAAGCTCGCCAAAGTCCGTGTTCAGCTTATAGCCTCCCAGCTTCGGCTCATACAGCAGCCGGTCAGCCGCCTCCAGGATCTTTCCTATCTGTTCCTCCGTAGCGGTTCCTGACATAATGGGAAACACCTGGCTGGTCAGGGTCATGCGGGTCCCCCCCGGAAAGCTTCCCTCCAGCCTGTTTTTATGATTGTCATAATAACCGTTGTAAAACCCGCCCTCCGGCGTTTCCACCCACTCTGTATTTCGGATATGCTCCTTCAGCCATTCCGCCATACCGCGCAGGGTCTCCGCCACCTGCGCCAGACAGACCCGCTGCTTTTCCCCCGTCAGTTCGTGCCTGCAGGAGTCATAATACTCTTTTGAAAATTCCTGCTTTTTTGCCGCGGAATCATAGATCTCAGGCCGCGCCTGCAGCAGACACAGAATCTCCTGCTGAAATTCCATGGTTTCCGACACCGTGGCGGCGTAACGCTCCGTCAGCTCTGCAAGCTGTTCCAGATTCCCTGCATAAGCCGCCGTAAATGCCACGCTCTCTCCGTTTTCCACTGCCATATCATAGGCGTCGTTCCAGTCCGCTCCCCGCAGTCTGATATGGTTATGCTCCCCCACATCATAAAAGGCGGTGATATTCTGCAATAGGATATGCTCCAACACCGTACCTGTCACCACCCCCGCCGAACTTTTCTGCCGGGTCCCCTGCTCCGGCTCCCACAGTGCATCCCTGTCCTCTCCCCGGCATATCTGGCTGTCCTTAAAATAGGACACCTGCTGGTGCAGCACAGACAGATCTCCGGTCTGCATGATATAAAATAAAGTGGTGATAAAGGGCCAGACGCCGTGATCCATCCAGACCCGGACAATATTGTTCCTGTCCGCCAGAAACTCTCCCGGCCCCTGCCCGATAATGGTGGCATTGGTGCCATCCATACGCACGCCGCCGTAGCTTTCCAGCAGCATCCTTCTCACGCCCTCCGGCTCCATGATCAGCAGAGCGAGGCAGTCCTGCCACAGATCCCGCCAGCCTCTGCCGCCCTTGCCGTAATCGTGGTAGGGCAGGAAGGAGCAGCCGTACATCCTGCGCAGGATGGGCTGGAACGCCACCCAGTAAAGGTATCCATCCAAATCCTGATTTCCTGTTTCAAACCGGACATTTACCTTCTCCCGCCAGTCTTTTCGCACCTTTTCCAGCGCCCTTTCCACCCCGGCGGGCGTCCCATATTCCTCCATCAGAGTTTCCCGCAGAGCCTTCCGCTCTTCCCTGGGCGTGATCCCCATACAGATGCAAAATGAGGTCTCCTCACCCGGTCCCAGGGTCCGTCTGCGGAAAGCAAGAGCGCCCATAGCCTCGCCTCCTGCCGTCTCGTAGACCGCTGTCACGGCTGCGGCTGCCTCTGCATCATGCGCCCCTTCGTCCGCGCCAATCTCCCAATCCGCTGCCACGGCTGCTCTGGCTGCGCCTGCCCCACGGGACGCCCTCACCCAGCCGCCGCCTTCAAATTCCCAGAGACTCCCCGGCCTGGCAAGGCTGCCGCCTTCCCCGATGAAATCTTCCGTCCTGGGACAGCACAGCTCCGGTCCCCGGCCTTCTTCGTCCGCTCCGTACACGAAATAGGACAAATCGTTTTTCTTATGTCCTCTTTCATCAAAGGTAAGTGTGGGCGTCACCTCCACGCCCCATTCATTCACATTTATCCTGTGCAGCAGGGATGTGACATGACGGTGATCCCTGATATTGTCTGCCGAACGGGCATACAGGGGAATAGCCGCCACCGGAATAAAGCTGACCGGTGTTTCTCCCGAATTTCTTATTTTTACGGACATGACCTCAAAGGTACGCCTGTCACAGGGCACAAAGGAAGTGACTTCGGAAGCCATGGCATATTTCCCCGACTGCCTCTCCATACGATGCCACATCACACCGGCGTCCAGCGCACTTTTCTCTTCCTCCGGCGTGCCCTTGAGAGCCTCCGTCTCCGCGGAAGCCCCCGTGGCGGACCAGGCCCTTTGTCCTTCCAGAACGCACCAGAAATTCCGGCTGCTCTTTGAATTATGCAGATCTTCCACGCTCACCGGCTCCAGCAGGAATGTGTTCTGGTCTATCTTGCAGTCACCCCCCAGCAGGGGCGTAACGCTTGCTTTCAGGCCGGACTCTCCTGCCAGCGGAAAGTACAGATAGCTGCTCCGCTCCGGATTCTCCATATGAAATGAGCCGTACCGGTCAGTATATGAATATCCTTTCATTTTCCCCTCCATGATGCCCTTCGGGCGGTACAGGCGATTCCGCCGCCTCTGAACGTACCGGGACATACACCTGTAATACGTACGAAGAACCGCTTCTCCTGCGATTCTTCGAGCTGCTTTAGCAGCTTGTCATCATGCCGCCTGCGGCATCAGTGCCAGCTTCGATGTCAGTGCCATTAAATATGGCACAAACGATTCCATGGAGCCACGCACTTTTTTAGACAAGATATGCGTCGATCCTGCAGATTCCGCCCTCTCTTAGCCTTAACGCCCACTTCTCATCCAGTGCGCAGCCCTCCGCCTTATGGCTGCTGCCGTCCGCCTCATGCAGCTCCATGCGGCAGACCTTTGCTCCGTCCTCGCCGTATGTATTCTTTCCGGTCTGATTATGGTAGGTCACCCGGCAGCTTCCCAGCAGCATGAAGGACGCCTCTTTCTTATCGTCAAACATTTCGCAGGACAGCCTGGGCGCAAGAGTAAACTTAAGCTTCTCTTCCTCACAGGTAAAGCCTCCTTCTCCCAGGAACATCCCCAGCCACATGGAGAGCATCTCCACGGTGGAGCCGGAAAGCCTGGCCACAAAGCCCTGTCCGTGGACAGCAGGGTCCGGATTGGCGCTGGAAGCAAGGAAGGAGGAATTCTCCAGGATACTCCGTCCGTAGACCTCCGGCTTCTGATAGGGAATCAGCGCATCATTCACAGCCTCGTAAAACCTGTCGTACAGGCCGGCCTTCAGCATACCCAGGAAGTATTTGTACTCCATGTGCAGGAAAACGCTCTCCCTCTCCAGCCAGCCGGGCGTAAATGCCCGGACTCTGCCGTTCTCCATGGAGATTCCCTCAATGGACTCAGAGGTCTTATACATCTTCAGCTTTCTGTCATACATATCCGTCTCTTTGATCCTGGCACACATTTCCGCCGCCTGCTCCCGGTCCTGTCTGCCGCAGGCGGAAAGCATCCTGGCCGGCCCCTCCAGAAAATAAGGCACCTGTACAAGGCTGAACCTTTTCACCCTGGCGCTGGGCAGTCCGTAAGGGCTGATCCTGGGCGTTCCGTCCCCATTTAGCACCTCCTCGAATTCCGACACCTCAAAGGTGAAATAGGTGGGCATGATTCCCCTGCCGTATTCCATGGCTTTTGCAACCGCTCTGTCCAGCTTCTCGGAAAATGCGCTTAAAGTCTCTCTGATCTCCCTGAAAGAAAGAGCCGTCAGGTTTCCGCTTACTTCAAATTTGATCTCCTCCCGGAAGCTCTCCCTGCGCGCCGCCGTCTTATCCCAATAGTCAAAGTCGGAAAGCTGCTCCTGCAAAAGCCCATAGATGTCTCGCATGAAAGCGGCAAGCTCCCTGGGCAGCCTGACCTCCTCCGCCGGAGAATGAACTGCTGCCTCTTCCAGCAGGAAATCAACCAGACGCTTCAGCTCCAACGTCTCCGGCATCCCGCTGCCGAACAATCCCGGCAGACCGTTCATAGCGTCATTCCAGCCCGGCTTTCCGCCCTCCATCTCGATTCCCATACCAAAGGAATCCAGCAGGGCAAACTTATTCACCGCCAGGGTCATCATCTTTCCGAACAGAGTGGTGGTCACCTTATTTCCCTGCCTGTCCTTCAGCCAGTTGGTGCCGTTTCCCACAAAGCCCGGTCTGGCTTCCTTCTCCTTGCAATGATACATGGAGCCATACTGCCGTACCTTTCCTTTGCTTATGACATATGTGTCACATCTTGGCCTTACAATGCCTGGGCTGTCATAAAATCCGTAACTTTCCTCTCCGAACAGAAGCTCCTCCCGTTTATCCGGGTATATCAGCAGATAATTTTCCACCAGATCCAAATCATAATCCCAGTGGTCGCTCCAGTAGCCTTCCCCGAATCCTGCTTCTATCTGCTCCGCGCTGAGTCCGATGAGACCGTTTACCAGTTCTTCCTCATCCCCCGTCACCTTCAGCTGATGGGCTGCAATGACATTGGTGATCTGTCCGGGGGTAAAAGGTTTATTCAAAATAGCGGCGATCCTGCCTTCCGGATCTTCCACATACTCCGCCGTAAGCTCTGCGGCCGCCCTGCTGTTCTCCGCCGGGATAACAAAGGTACAGGGCCTGATCTCCAACGGATTGTAGCCGTCCATCTGCACCAGGCTGTAAAAATGCCGCACATTGAAATCCTCGATGGCAGGCTTGAAGAACACGTCGTTCCTGCGGTTCTGGCAGACGTCCCGATAGTTGCCGTTGCCCTGGGAATAATACTCTCCCGCAATGGAAAAGAAATTGTAATCCCGCTCCGGGTCTCCGTGTTTCCGGCTGAATAAATGCACCACGGCCTTGTGGTCCCCTTTACCCATGACAAAGGGAATGCCTCCCCTGAGGAAATTGTCCAGATAGCACTGCTCCATGTACTTGTCAAACAGAGGATCGGCGGATCTGGTCCACACGTCCTTTGTAAAGGAATCTACCAGATCCCTTGCTTCCTTCGTCTTACGCTCTGCGTACCCTTCTGCGCAAAAGCTTTTCGCCTTTTCGTTCAGCAGATCTATGGAAGAAGCAAATCCCGCATATGCCGCAAGCTCATACTTCTCCCCGCCCTTAAGAAGGATCTTCACAGGAATAAACCCACAGGGCACCTTGTTGGCAAAGCACTGCCGTCTTGCCAGCACACCCTCCAATCCCTGTTCTCTGAAGGTCACCGGGTTCACCATGGAATCGTCATAGTCAAAAATCACATTTTTGTCATAGATGACCTGCTGCAGCTTTCCGCCTGCCACGGCAAGATAGAAATAGCCGCCCTCTATCTCCGAGACCTCCGCGGAATCGTCGCTGGACGCCCTCATAGTGTACAGAGGCGCTCTGTTTTCAATGTTTTTGATGTCCGCCCAGCTTTTGAACAGATTGGACATTTCCTTATACTGGCCGTTCTGTATCCCGTAGGGAATGATCTGGGGCATACCGTCCAGAAGCTCCAGCTCCCGCGGGCCGCCCGCCAGGTTCTCCACCTGCACCCTGCGCACCAGAGCGCCGATATTTTCTCCCGGCAGAATGATATAACACACTGTTATTTTCAGTCCGTGGCTTTCCTCGGAAATGGTCAGCACATTCTTTTCGATCTCCATCCGGCGCTTTGCTCCGGGATCATAGGTACAGAAGGGTTCAAAATATTCCCCGTCCGCCCTGACAAAGGTGCGAAAGCCCTTTATGGGCGTACTCTCATATGCCGTGTTGGCAGGATTGAACTCCATCATGGCATTCCCCTTATGATGGATGCCGAAGCTGTTGATCCCCTGTCCCCTGTTGGTGTAGAAGGACCACACCGGAATGCCCTTCACCCCGGAAAGTCCGGGCAGAAAGCTGGAAAACGCCGGAACCTCTGTATAATTTTCAATAATAAACTTATCGCCCTCTAATGTGTAATTGCTCACCTTGACCTCCTTTTATGCCCATGGCTCCTTAAAGGAGCCGAAACTTTCCGCACTTACTATTCTTCTGCCAGCGCTGCGATCTCCGGGCTCTGGTATACCCGCACATAATCCACCTCATATTCCACCGGAAAATAAGAATCGTCCGTTCCTCTTGCACCGCCCCAGTCCCCGCCGAAGGCAAGGTTGAATATCAGGTAAAAATCCCTGTCAAAGGGCCAGATCTCACTGGTAGGGCTGCCGCTGTAGCTGAAGGGATCGTAGGTAAACTTCTCCGCCCCGTCGATGCTGAAGATCATTTTGTCAGGCAGCCATTCCACCCCATAGGTATGGAACTCCTCGCTGACGCCCTCCGTGGGAAAGCTCTTTCCCTTTCCCTGGCCTCCATGGTACTTTTCCGTGTGTACCGTCTCCACGATCACATCCTGATCGTAGCCCACGTGCTCCATAATGTCGATCTCACCGGATTTTGGCCAGGCGCCGTATACGGAATCCGTGGGCATCATCCAGAATGCGGGCCAGGTGCCCAGCCCGGACGGCAGCTTTAAGGACGCTTCCACCTTACAGTAGGTCCAGTCACCCTTATTCCGGCTGACCAGCCTGGTGGAGGTATACTGCCCGTCCGCCTCTGTCCGCAGTTCAATGGTCATCACGCCCTCCGCCACCGTCACATTATCGCCTTTGGTGTAATTCTGCAGCTCATGGTTGCCCCAGCCGCCTGCACCGGTCTCATAGCTCCACTTCTCCGGATCCGGTTCCCCCTCATAGTCAAACTCGTCGGACCAGACCAGCTCATAGGTCAGGCTGTCCCTGTCATACTCAAAGCCCACCGCCTTCAGCTCTTTCTCCGGGGGCTTTTCACTGGGATCGACATAAGCGCCGGACAGTGAACTGCCCACACGATAGCCGCTTTCGTTCTTCTCTATACCGTCTCCGGCCGCTCCGTCCTCCGGGTCCTGTGTTCCAACGCCCTGGGCGATCCCATCGCCCTGGGCTGCTTCGCCGTTTTGAACACTTTCTCCGCTCTGCTCGCTCCCGCCGGACGCCTGCCCACTCTCCGTCCCTGATCCTGCGGGTGCGCCGCAGCCTGCAAGCACGACCGCCAGCGCCAGCACTGCCACCGTTGAAGCCCCTATTCCCGTCCTTCTCTTTCTCATGCCCTCTCCTCTCAAGCCATCTATACCGCTGATACCGCACAAATTCTTTGTCTGGCAGCACAAACAATCAATAAGCCGCCGCCAAACTTCCAGTCATGCCTGCACAAGGCTGGAAGAATCCGCTCTGCGGAATCTTAAATCTGTATGGAGAATGCCCGCACTAAAGCGAACTTGTTCGCTTGGGCATTCTCCGGGGCGAGAAAGGTTCGCTGTGCGAACCGTAGAGTTTCTCCGCGAAACAACCCTTGTTGTGAGCGGAAATTGCCGAAGGCAATTAGAAACTCTTCTCGCCCTATTCGCCTGTGATTCCCGTATTTTCAATGCCCTGAATGAACTGCTTCTGCACGAAAGCATACAGGATCAGCAGCGGCGAGATGGAGATCAGGGTAGCCGCCATCTTATATGCCTCATTCAGCTTAAACGCCCCGCCCTGGGCGGATACCAGGCTGTCAAACTCACTGTTGAACATATTCAGCTTTGCAGGCAGCAGCTCGATATTGTTTCTCATCAACGTACCTGTGATATAGGTCTCGTTCCAGTTCCACACAAAGGAGAACAGGAACACCACCAGCATAGTGGTGGCCGACATCTTCACCACGATGAACCAGAATACCTTCATGGCGGATGCGCCGTCGATCTGAGCCGCCTCGTCCAGCACTCTGGGAATCATGTTAAAGGAGGTGTAGAACACCAGGATCAGCACCGTGGAGTACACTCCCTGTCCCAGCAACGCCATCAACGCCTGTGGAAGAGCCGTCCCGATGAGCTGGATCGCCGTAGCCTCCTGGGCGGTGACGAACATCATCAGCCTGGGAACCATGGTCACCGGCGTGGGAATGATAAATGCCAGCACGATCATGACGAACCAGAACCTCTTGAATTTAAAATCATATCTGGACAGGGCAAAGCCCGTAAGAGCGGACACAATGGTCTGCGCCACCGCCATGCCTCCCGACCAGAGAATAGTGTTCCGCAGGGTAGGACCAACCTTAAGCACATTGGACGCCACCTTCAGATTGTTTAAGGAAAGGCTCCTGGGCAGCCAGTTGACGGAAGGATCAATAATATCTTCCGCAGACATAAAGGTTTTCGCAATGATCTCAAAAATAGGCTCCAGATACACAAATCCCACGCAGATCAACACAAAGTAAATAGCAATTTTCGCGATCCGGTTACGCCACCACTTAAAGTCGCGCTTTACCTTTACCCTGTTTTTATTTTTTGCCGTTTTTACCATATGTCACGCCTCCTTGGCTGCCTCTCCTTAAATATCAGACATCCCAGCCCGATGATGATCAGAACAATGATACAGTAGATCCAGGAATAGGTGGCTGCAAACCCGAATCCTCCGTTGGTATTGCCCGTAGCCGTCTTGATCAGCGAATAGATTGCGCTGGTATCATAGGTTCCCAGCTGGGCGATGGTAAAGATGGTAGCCACCAGCGCCGTGGGCTTGATCATGGGTATGGTGATCTTCCAGAGGATCTGCCACTCATTGGCCATATCGATCTTTGCCGCCTCATACAGCGAGGCGTTGATACGCTGCAGCCCGCTGACAAACAACACGATGGGGATGCCGGTAAACCACAGGATCATAGTCAGCTGGTCAAATATATCCCCCATGAACCTTGCGATCTGCGGGGAGTAGCTGCGGATCATCTCCAGGATAAAGACCCCCTCGTATCCGCTGCCTGTCCCCTGGGCCATCTGTACCGCCTCATCCGCCTGGTCCAGGATCTGACTCATGACCGGGCCGGACATAATGATGACCGGCAGGAAATAAATGGTCCTCATAAGCCCTTTCCCCACCTGTATCTTATTGAGCAGATACGCCAGAAAGAAGGACACGATAATGATCACAAAGGTATAAGGCACCACCATGGCGATAAACGCCAGCAGCGCGGGAACAAACTCCGTATTTCGGAAGAAAGCCGTATAATAATTGCTCCACCCTGCAAAGGAGATGTCATAACCCGTGACATTGGTGCTCACATTGCAAAAGCTTAAGACAATGGTGGCTACAAAGGGAATCAGCGTAAAAATCACGAACCCTATGATCCAGGGAAGCATGAACCCGTAGCCTAAGCGATTCTGACGCTTCTCATAGCTTTTGGTGCGCCCGCTTTTACGGGGCTTCTTTTCCCTGACTGCCTTTGTCGAAGCTGTTTTCTTCACCGTCTTTTCAGCCATCGTTCACACCTCCTTTTCTCACCACCGCCGCGCTTTCCGGCGCAACGGCAGTTCCCTGATAAGTCACTTCATTCTCTGTATAGTTGACGATCACATATCGGGTCTCACCGCCCTTTTCATAGGTGTTGATCACCACTCCGTCCTCAGGCACATATCTGTATGTCCATTCAAAACCCTGTACCTGGCTCAACAC
This sequence comes from Bacillota bacterium, assembly GCA_023663285.1. Classification (GTDB taxonomy): domain Bacteria; phylum Bacillota; class Clostridia; order Lachnospirales; family Lachnospiraceae; genus Acetatifactor. The sequence goes on along the minus strand of JAMPHT010000036.1, from coordinate 12,669 downwards.
CTCGTTGATGGTCCCGTACACCTGCCGGATCAGCTCCTCATACAGAGAATACTCCGTGGAGTAGAAGTTGGCTGAAAAGGTGTCCGCCAGCTTGTAGGACGGCTCCTTTGACAGGATAAAGGAGGGTGAGATATTGTAATCTATCATCCGCAGGATACTGTCCTGGGTGTAGAAGGAGAAGTTGGCATAGGGCGCGTACAGCTCCATGGTCCCGTGAAGCACCATCTCCAGAAAGGGCACCGTATCCGTCTCAAAAATATACTGAGAACTGCCTACGGGGATCTGCAGATACCTGTCTGTATATTTCCAGAGATACATATGTGGATTCTCCAGGTTCAGCAGCATTTCCTGATTTATCCCGCTCAAGGTATTCCGGTACAGCTCCACCGCATCCGTCAGGCTGGTCACCACACCGTCCCTGTTCCAGTTGGAGGTCAGCACATGGGGCATCTCCGCCAGGGTCAGACTTGTCGAAAAGCCTGACGTCTTGTCTGCCAGGGTGCCGATCCAGCCGGCGGACTTCACCGGCGTGGCATAGCTGAACAGGCTGGTGGGCACATTCTCCGGCAGGATCGCCTCCTTGTCGATGCTCAAGTACCAGTTGCTGATACATCTCACCGCCGTGTTATAGTAGCCCATCATGCTTTTATTGATGGTGATCACATCTCTGGAAAGGGAAATGTCTATCCCCCGCTCCCCGAAGCTCTCGATCAGCTTTTTAAACTCTGCCTTGCTTCCTATGGAGCCGGAAAAGGACATTTTATAGGGCTTGGCAAGGCTTTCTCCCTTCTTCTGCCAGCCGATGAGGCCGGAGTTCACATTGGTGATGCCGCCTGCCGTCACCTGGTTCAGGATCTCCTCCACGTCCTCCACGGTGGTCACCTCCACCTGGTCATTGCCCACAATGCCGCTCTTGGAGTCCGCCATGATGAAATCCAGACGTATGGGAATATCTCCCGTCACATTTTCCAGGGGCGTCAGCTCTCCCTCCGCGATCAGATACTCCCTGTAGACTCTCGCCATACCCACGTAATCCGCCGAAGGCGTGCCGTCGCTGCCGTCTCCGAACAGGAAAGCGTAGGTCATGTCGATATCGTACTGATAGATCTCATCCATCTGCTTGAAGAAGCCGCTGCCCTTTTCGTCATACAGCTGGTAATAGTTGATGTTCAACTCAAAGCGGGGATATGCCCAGGTGTAGGTGGTCCCTCTGGTACCGTCGGGATTGACGATGATCTCCATATACTCCGCTCCCTGGTTGGCCCAGGCTGCAAAGGCCATCTGACCGCTGCCGTGGGCAATGCCGAACACCGGCATCACAGGATCCTTCACAGGCACGTCGTCGTAATAAGAGAAGTTATAATAAGTCTCGGTGGCATAGTCCTTGCCGTACACATCCCCCACATAAGAATTGAAGGTGGAGGTATTGTCCGCAAACCGGATCAGGCTGCCGCTGCCATCCGGCACCAGCACATAACCGGGGACCCGGTAGCTGTCTACCGTCTCCCACTCCAGGGTATCCGGGTCCATCACATTCATCCGGCCGCCGCTGGCTCCCAGAAAGGGAGAAATGTCCACCGCTGCCAGCTTGTTCAGGCCGGTTCCGCCCATTTCGCCGCAGGGAATGTAATAGTCGATGCTGTCCTCCTTCAGAATGAGATATACCTTCATTTGAACATCGATCCCGGTAAAGTCGATATCCAGACAGTATTTTCCATCCTCCACCCTGGTAAGAACAGATTCCACGTCCTCCTCGGAAGCGGAGGACAGATATTTGATCTTGTCGCTTTCATAGTACTCTATGGTGATCAGAGAGTTGGCGATCCCCACATAGGTGGTGTTCAGGTCGTCCGCGTAGCTTTCCGCCGCCGCAAGGATCTCCTCTGCTCCCGCGCCCGCCTTCTCCAGATCCTTCACCGCATCCTTGACAGCGCCGGAAAAGGGCAGATCCGCACCGGTCTTGATACAGAAGCCGGTCTCCTTGTCAACGATAGCCAGAATGTCCCGGTCCTCCCGCCAGTAATATTTCACTGTTCCCGTCTCTGAGAGGAGCTCATAATCCGAGTACTCCTCCGGCGTGTATTCCGCCTTTTCGGGAGCTGTCTTTGTATCTCTGTTGGTGGGCACATAAGCTAAAGCGCTGATGGAAGTCGATCCGAGACCTAACGCAAGGGCAAGCGCGGTCAGGCTTTGAAGCGTTCTCTTTCCTTTCTTATATGACATTCTGGATCATCTCCTTTCCGACTGCGGCGAGGAAGGAATACAGGCTATCCCACATAATGGAGATAATGATTCCGATGACCGCCACGATAATCATAAACACCACTGTGAGGACAATACTTTTCACCGTCTCACCAAAGGTATAATCATGTACCGTCTGCAATCCCATGAATATGGTGATCACGCTCCAGGTGATCCCGATGATAAGCACGATGGTCAGCAGGAACGACTCATTGTAGGTCAATACATAGGAAACCAGGGTCACGATAAGCAGCGAGATCATGGCGGGCATCAATCCGTAGGCCGGGATCATATAGATCTGCTTAAAGGTTCCGTCGCCGTCGTTGATGCTGGTCACCAGGTAATTGCAGATAATGAACAGCCCCAGCAGAATGAAGAAGCCCAGCACAATGGAACCGATATCCATGTCCTCCACCTTCATGGTCTGGTAGATAAATCCTTTCAGGGTCTTAAACGCCATGAAATCCAGGAAGAACAGCGCATATATCACCGTGGCCGCCACCACGGATCCCTGCCTGTACTTACGGATCTCATAATAATGATCAATGGGGCGCCTGGGCGTTTTCAGGGCATAGATAAGGTCCTTGAGCACCGGCAGACTCTTCGCCTTCTCGTTTGTCCGCTTTTTTGCCGCCGCCAGGCGTCCGCCCTTTTTCCGGTCAATGACCTGCACCAGCTTTCTTATCACAAGCAGAGCGATCACAACGCCCAGGATAGGGCCCAGCCATCTTTGAAGCCACTTGTTGCGCACCTCCCAGTATGCCTGGGAATAAAAGTCCTTATTGTTGGCCACCTCAAAATGCTCCAGAGACGCCGCGTAATCCTCCGCGTGCAGATATGCCTTGCCCACACCGTTATGGGCCAGAATGGACATCTGGTTCAGCTTCAGCACCTGGTTCCACTGCTCCATGGCCTCCTCATAGCGGCCTTCCTCATACAGCTCCATTGCGCCGTAAACCATCTGCGCGTATTCCGTAGGCTTGAAAGACTGCAGATAGCCCTTGCTGCCGTCCACCGCCCAGATATTGCCGTCCATATCCACCGCAATGGAGGGCAGGCTGGTAAACAGTCCCGAAATATCAACGGTAGTGACATAGGAGCCAAAGCTGAATATTTCCTCGCCGCTCTTGGAGTAAATATTCACATACCCCTCTGAGGAGCAGGTGTAGATCAGCCCGCTGCCATCCACATACAGATCTGTCAGACTATCGTAGGACCACACGTCGGACTTGAACATATTGCCGCCGTTGGTGCTGTGCTTTTTCATACCGTTCCTGTTGGTGCCGCTGGTAGCCGTATACACGATCCCGCTTCTGTCCACGAATACATTGGTGAATACCGTGGGATTGATGTCTACCAGGTTCGCCAGCTGGGCCCTGGTAAACAGCAGCTGCTGCAGTCTCTGGGAGAAGGTCAGGTCCGCGTCGTTTACCGCAAAGTACCCCAGAAACTCCCCTGTCTTTGCCAGCTGGATCACACCGTTGTAAACGCCCTCTCCGATAAGGTATACATTCCCGCCGCCGTCCACCGCCACGCGCTTTGGCTCGTAATTGGTATCTGCAAAGATCGGCGAATCGGGCCTTCCCAGCTTACCTGTCAGCTCAAACTCCTTATCAAATATCAGAACCGCCTTTGCGCCGGAGTCCGCCACATAAATATCCCCTTCCTCCGTCACATAGACGCCTCTGGGGGCCGTGAACTCGCTGCTGGTCAGCTCCGCCGCCACTTCTCCCCTGGCAATGTCATATTTCAGGATACGCCGGTTGCCCGTGTCCGCTATGTAGAGCATATTGTTCTCGTCGATGAACAGATCCTCCGGGCTGGAAAGCCCCAGCTCCGTCACCGTCTTATCCGGCAGATAAGCGTCCTGAGTCCGCACCCAGTAACCGTTTTCATCCGCCGCATAGGTGTAGGATGTGGCCTGGTTTGCGCTCGCCTGCATGGGAAGCTGCAGTACCAGGCAGGCAACAGCCAGTAGAAAAAAGCCCCGCCTTATTTTTCCGTGTTTTCTCATCACTCGTCCTCCCTACTTGATTCCGGAATGGCTCATGGTATTCATGACCTGAGACTGCATACAGATAAAGATCAGCAGGTTCGGTATGAATAAGAGCACCGAAGCCGCCGCCGTCATGCCTGCCGCCGCAACGGTATTGTTGGTGGACAGGGAGTTCAGGTAATATGCCAGCGTCCGCATGGTGTCATTGTTCACATAATTGTTGGACGCCTCCACCGCCATCCAGACCTGCTGGAAGGTCAGCACGATAGAGGTAGCCAGCGCCGGCCTGATCAGGGGCACAATGATCTTGCGCACAATGGTCAGCTCCCTTGCGCCGTCCATGACCGCCGCTTCGATCAGCGCGTCCGGTATCTGATCCGTAAACTGCTTTACCAGGAACAAGCCTACAGGCATAGCCGCCAGCGGCAGCACGTGTACCAGCCAGGTATCCGTCAGGTTCAGCTTCACGATCACCAGGTATCTGGAAATGGCTACTGCGGTAGGCACAAACATCAGCGCCAGCTGGTTGATCTCAAACAGCACCGCCTTGCCCTTAAAATTCTTTTTGGCAAAGGTATAGGCCCCCAATATGGTGATCACCAGGTTCAGCAGCACCGTCAGCACCGTCACGATGACCGAGTTCAACAGGTATCGCAGCATGGGCACCCCTGTGGTGCTGGACAGGGCGAACAGACTCTTGAAGTTGTTGGTGGTAGGGTTGCGGGCAATAATATGGGGCGGGAAGGCAAACAGCTCGCCTAAAGGCATGAACGCCCGGTTCACCAGCATAATGACAGGCAGGATCATGAAAAGGGACAGGGGCACCAGGATGATGTAAAATTTGATCTGCCCCTTTGAAAAATGCCTGGGATTGATGCGGGAGCCCTGAAAGTTGCCGCGTTTCTGTTTTCTCTTCTTACTCATTTCGCTCCCTCCTCTCAATCCTTCTCACCGAACAGCCGGTGAGCCACTACGTTAAAGGCATACACGATCAGCAGAAGCACCACGGAGACAGCGGCGGCGTATCCCATCTCATACCGGATAAAGCCGTAGTCGTCTATATGGTTGGTGATCAGCTGGCCGGAGTACTCCGGCGTGGGATTGGCGCCGCTTAGGGTAACGCCGATCCAGCCCATATTAAAGGCGTTTACGATAGCCATGACCGCTCCGAACAGCATCTGGGGCTTCATGGAGGGCACGGTGATGTAAATGATCTCCTGAAAACGGTTCCTTAAGCCATCCACATAGGCCGCCTCATACAGCTCCTGATCGATATTCAGGATACCTGAGATCATGGCCAGGAATCCGATGCCCATGGCGGACCACAGGGAGACGACGATCATGATCAGCATGAAATAATCCTTTGTCAGCAGGAACTGAATGGGTGTGTCGATGAGCCCCCACTGCAGCAGCAGACTGTTCACCCAGCCGGACTGGTCGCCGGAGAAAATAGTTTTCCAGATAACGCCGATAAACACCTGACCCAGCATGGAGGGGGTGTAGATACACAGCGCCAGTATGGTCCTGGGTATGGGCTGTATCTGGGCCAGCATCCATGCCAGCAGGAAGGACAGCACATATCCCCCCGGTCCCACGACCAGGGCGTACAGGAAGGTGTTTGGCAGTACATATTTCAAAAACACCTCATCCTGGGTAAACAGGGTGATATAGTTCAGCAGTCCCGTAAAGGTGGGCGCGTTGATCACGTCAAAATAGGTAAAGGACAGATACACCGCGATCAGCACCGGCACCAGAATAAATGTGGAGAACAGAAGGATGTAAGGCAGCAGCATCAGATAAGCTCTTCCGTCCTCTTTATTGAATTTTTTCCTCTTCTTCACCTGCTGCACGCATGCTCACCTCCTTCCCTCGCTTTATCCATCTGCTCCTGTATCCAGTCCGCATCCCGGATAATATAGCTCTTCATCATATTTCCGTCTTCGTCATAGAAGCCAAGCTCCTGCATCTTCTTTTTGATCTCGCGGTTGATGGCGATCACCTTCTCATCCGCCGCCACCTGTGCCGAGGTGCCGTCGAACACCATAGTGTTCCAGATATCCGAGATGGAGCGCTCCAGCAGATACTGTCCCGGCGTCCTGGGCACATCCCTGAGCCACTGCACCATGTCCAGAATGATCTCCTTATCGTCCTGGTCGATGGGCGCCTGCTCCAGCGCCTCCACATTGGAGGGCAGCCAGAAGTAGGTATCGCCGTAGGTAGAACGCAGGGTGTAGGTGTATTCCACCTGGGTCTCCGTGTCCGTCCACCACTTCATGAACTCCCACGCCTCCTCAGGCATCTGTGTGTCCGCGAAGATGACCCCGCCCGTACCGTTGGCAATAAAGTTCCGGTTGATGGTCCCGTCCTCCTGCACCGTCCCCAGGTAAGGAGCCAGCGCCCATTGTCCCTCCAGCTCCGTTGCGCCGTTCTTGATCAGCACGTAGTTGTTGGAGTCCACAATGCCTATGGGCAGTACGGAATACCGGAAGGAGTTGAAAAATTCCTGCACCTGGGTATCCAGCGAATATGCCACAAACAGATCTCCCAGCTGCTTTAAGCCCTTCACGGATTCCGGCGAATCAATGGCTGTGGCCGTGCCGTTCTCCAGATACAGGCTGCCGCCGTTCTGGAATATCAGAGGCGTGGTCTGGTAAAACCACTTATAGCCCACACCGGAGGAAATATTGTGGTAAAAGTTCATCCCGTAGCGCTGCAGGCTGGGAAGCAGATCGATCAGCTCCTCCCAGGTGTCCGGCACCTCCAGCCCTAAGCTTTCAAAAATATCCGTGCGGTAGATCACCGCGTCAAAATCCAGAGTCTCCGGTATGGCGTAAACACCCTCATTGTAGGTATAGGGTACCAGCGCGCCCGCCACAAAACGGTTTGCAGTCTCCCAGAAATCGTCAAATTGGGTCAGATCATACAGGGCGTCACGGCAGGCTAAGTCGAAGGGCATATGGGAAATCAGTCCCAGGGCAATGTCCGGCGTCTGATCCGCCGCCGAGGCCAGGGTCAGCTTGTTAGCGTCCGGCATCACCGAGATCTTGACCTTGATGCCTGTCTTTGGCGTGAATTCCGTATCCGCAAGCTTCTGCAGCAGATCCACGTGGGTCAGCGCCCTGGACACCCATATGGTCAGTTCCTCATCGTCCGGGGAATCGGTCCGGTACTTCTCCGAGGTGAAGGAATAGTAAACCGTGGCAAATCCGTTTCCTATGCTCTCAAAAAGCCCTGCCTTCGCCTTCGGCAGTTCATCCTCCCCGAATGCGTAGATCATATCCAGGGAAAAATTTATGTTCATAATGGAGGAAGTGAACTTGCTCACCGCCACCAGCACGGAATTGTCCGCACCGGTAAGGCTGTTGGTATAAAGAGCGATCTCATCAGGATACTCCGCCATCTCCTCAATAAACGCCTCCGCCTTATCCAGATAGGAAAGCAGCGCGCCGTTGATGCCGTACTCCGACTCATGCTGCAGCAGATAGCGGATATGTTGGATCAGGGTCATATAAGCGTCCAGGTATTCGGGGATCTCAGGTATGTACTGGGTCATTTTCCAGGTCCTGTATTTATCCGCATCCTGCCCCGATATCTTCTTGATGTCCAGGGAAAACTGTGTGGCGTGCTCCGCAATCAGCTGTCCATAGCGCCATGCCTCGATCACCGGCTCCATCTCCGCCTTGATGGTGAGCGTATGAGGTCCCGCAGTCAGATAAATATAATAGGGATCGCCGCCTGCGTCAGAGAGCACTTCATTGGCCCAGCCCCCGTCACTGTAGGGAAAAGCATAACACTTAAGCTCCTGAAAAGGCACCTTGCCGTCAATGGCTATGCTCTCATAGGAGTTGAATTCTTCTTTATCGTTCATATAATGGAAGCCCAGCTTATAAAGCCCTTCCTTCTGTACGCCGAATTCATAGGTGATCTCATTTCCCGGTTTGGTCCAGGAAAGAGTGTTCAGCTTCTTATATTCTGCGTCATAGGGCGTCATAGCCGGATTGGCCGTGGACTGGTAGATGATCTCCGCCGAATTTTTCACCGTGTAGTCCGTGGCCCCGATCGCTATCATACCGCCCCTGCCTGCCACCGCCGCGCCCGCATACCGGGCGGCATATTCCTCATAGGAAGGGCAGTCCTCCACAGGCGTTTCCACATAAAGAGCCCCCAGGGCCAGACCGTCATTGGAACGGTTGGTCAGGGTGATCACATTCTCCCCCGCCTCCAGCGTCATGTACAGGGGGTGGGTGGATGAATAGGTATTATTGTAAAGGTATGTATGGCTCCACCGGTTCAGCCGCTCCTGGGTGGGCGCGATCTCGTCCCCGTATCTGTCCACCATGTATTCCTCCACTGCGTCCTTCCAGTACAGGGAGAGCTCCACCGTTTTCCACTCCTGGTACTGCGCTTCCCCGTTCAAGGCCACATCCACTGTATAATCAAGGTAGGAATTGCCTGCGGAGAGATAATCCACCGCCAGGTAATACACTCCCGTTTTATCCACATTTACTCTATATTCCGCAGTCTGCTCATAATCCAGCACCACCGCATCTCCCTCATAGGCGGGCAGCTCCTGCCCGGCCTCGAAGCCCTTTACTTCTCCCTGCTCTGGAGAAGCGGTATAGCTTCCCTCGCCATATCCCACGTCAAGATATTTCAGATAATCCGTATACATATAATCCGAGGAGACGAGAGAACCGGACAAAAGCTCATAAGCCTGCCTCAACTCCTCAGGGCTGACATCCTCCACGTACTCCGCATGGTTCATATTGAAGATCAGATAGACGCCGCCGACGCACACTGCCGCCGCGGCAGCGGTTATGATAATTTTTCTGAAAATCCCTGTCTTTTTCGACTTCATGAGCGTGCTCCTCTTTCAAAAAGAGGGCTTATTATTTCAAACACCCTGTGTCGCCAATAATAAGCCCTTCCTGTTATATCATCAGACTACCGGGTCAAAAATCAGCGTCGGTAAATCCATAGTAGGTCTTTAAGCCTTCCTTCAGAGAGTTCTGTGCCTCCGCGAGTCTCTCATTCATCTTCTTGTTCCACTCAGGCAGATTTGCCTTTACGGTATCCAGCCAGCTTGCATCCGTCACGGAAACGCCCACAACATCTACATTTGTCAGGTTCAGCCACTCATAGACGCACTCTTTTCTGGCGCCGTCCTCATATACATACCAGGGGTAGCACTTGTCGGATACATCCCAGATCTGACCATCCTCCCAGAGCTGTACCACATACTGGAAGCCGGGCATCTTATCCGCGTCACCGTAGCGAGTGTGTGTCTCCACGGAATACCATATCTTCATCTGCTCGTCGAAGGCATCGCCTGTCACCAGAGGGAAGGAGTCGTTCAGGCAGCTCTGCATAACGCCTGCATTGTTCCACTGCTGGTCAGCTCTCGCCTGCATAGCCTCGGTAGCGCCGCACCAGTAGGAGCCGAAGGCATAAGCCAGATCCATCTGTGACTTCTCCGCGTCGCTCCATGCGGGATCACCGTCGTCCATAGCATAGTTGTGGATCGCCATGGGGTCGATACAGATGCCTACGGTATTGCCCTTGTAGTCTGTTGCAGGTCTGGGATAAATGTCCCAGTCACCGGACTCAACTGCGTTGGTAGGCCATGTGCCGTCCGCATTCTGAGGCATTGCCGCCGTATTCATCATCCAGGGGTCTCCGTCATAGGCCAGACAATAGTTGCGGCAGAAGAAGCGATACCCCCACCACCAGCCGTCATCCATAATAGCTGCATCCACAGCGCCTTCGCCGTTCTTGGTCCAGATTTCATACTCGGACCACCTGGGGATATAATCCAACAGACTCATTACCTGATCGGACGCCATATTGACCTCGGTCCCGTCGTTCATAGCCTTCACCACAGTATCCGTTCCTGTCTGGATAAACTGGGTCGCGCTGCCGTAAATCAGTCCCCAGAAATTGGTATTATCAGCAGAGGTCACAAAATCCGTATACTCATCAATGTCCCAGTCGGGATCGGGAACATCGATATTGTTATCCTCAGCCAGTTCCTTGTTCACATATACGCCCCAGGGCTGCATGAACTGAGGCAGTCCTGCCTGGAAGCCGTAGTAGTTCATCTTTTCCATCAGGGAAGTATTGAAGGACTGATACAGCGGATCGTCCGAATATACGGACAGGTCAGCCACCATGCCCTTAGCTGTATCATCTGACAGCATAGTGGACGCATAAATGTCTGGATACTTACCATGCTCAGCCTTATAATTCTCCAATTCCTGATCCCATGTGGTATCATTGCCGTTGGGGTCGTCAGCCTTCGCATACAGATTGATCTTGATATTAGGATAGATCTCATTGAACTTCTTTGCCATAGCATAGAGCATAGCGTAATTCTGTGTGGTCAGATCTTCAGGCGCAATGTCCTGATGGCCAATGTCTTCATGATAAACACTGTCGCCTGACCAGCACATAACGTCGATCTCTCCGGATACCGCCGGGTCCAGCGTAAGGTAAAAGGGCGCGGTGTTAGCGGTTTCTCCGCCGCTGTTTTCTCCGCCCGCAGAATCCCCGCCGGTCGATCCCCCGGTAGAGCCGCCGTTGTTTGTCTGCTGGCTGTCCTGCACATTACCCCCCCCATTCGAGGAGTCGCCGTTATCGCCGCTGCCGCATCCGGTCATCATTCCGGCTACCATGGCAACAGAGAGAAGCAGTCCCAATACTTTCTTTGCTTTCATAAATATCCTCCGTTTCTTTTTGATCGAGCTTCCGGCACTGCCTTTATATTTGTGCCAGAATTTACCAAAACGTTTTTCTTGGCCTAAAATTCAGCTGCTTTCAATCTAATGCTTTCTCCCCGGAACACCGGACATCCTATCTTCTGCAGCTCCTTTGTCCTATGTACATCCGATGCGGACATACTTATCAAGAAAAACGTTTTTGTGTTGCTCACCTCAACTACAAGCTTATCATAGTACCGGTAGGTCAATTTGTCAACTAAAACCTTTTGGTTTTTTTGAGTTTTGTGCAAGTTATACAATTTGTGTATTTTGCTTTTGTGGTTTTTCCCGATTTTGCAGTTATTCAAAGGGTGCAAAGCCTTCATGATTCCATAAAGGCTTTGCACCCTGGGCCGCTGTTGCTAAGGTACCGGAAAAATTATTCCTTGATTTTATCAATATCTGTGAGATTTACGCCCGACACATTAAGTAATGCTTTTATTGTCAGGTATTCCTCTTTTAATTCGGCATATGTTTCGGTAGCGTTTTCTTTTTTAGCTAATAGCATATATCTCTGAATCTTCTTAAAATCATCAAGAGCAGCTTTTGTTACTTCAATACCCGTTGGCATATGATCACCTGCTTTCTATGAATGGTTAACGATTAGTTACTGTCCCCTGCATACTCATTATAGCAATCTATACCTGAGGTGTAAAGCCTTTATTCAATTTTTCGCCGCCTCTCGATAATCACTTTTATATATAGTTTCAAAGACCTACATCCTCCGGATCATCCTGCAAGGAAGCTTCCAGAATCTGATATCTTTCTTCTAAATTATTCTTTTTTACCAAATATCCTTTCCATCACCGAATAAAATGTTCTTTATGTTTTCATTTATCTCGCTTTCAGTTAAACCCTGTTGAATCAGCGGTTGAATCACTTCACGGCTTTCTCTTGTATGGGGAAGCTCGGATGCAAGTCTGTCAGCTTTATCCTCATGTCCCGCCTTCAAATACAAGAAACACAGGGTTGCACGCATAGTAGCCTTTTGCTTCTCATTGTTCGATATAGCCAATCCTCTCTCCATTGATTCAATAGCTTCATCTGTATTGCCCTTTAACGCCAATGTACTTGCTAATCCAAGAATCATCCCAGGCTTATTGGGATAGATCAGCAGTGCGTCCCGATAGGTTTTTTCAGCAGAATCATACTCTCCCTTTCGCTGAAGATCAACAGCCTTTTTATGGATATTATATTGTGCTGATTCCGCACGAATCGCATCCATTCCTACTAACAGGTCGATACTTGTTTCAAATATGTTTGCCAGCGCCGGTAAGAGTGTAATATCCGGATAAGACTCGCCACGTTCCCATTTGGAAACGCTTTGTGATGTGATCCCTAAATAACCTGCTACCTCCTCTTGCGTAAGATTTGCATCTGCAACTTCAATAACGCAATAGTTGTCCTGATCCCAACCAAAGATCCTGTCATCCGAAATATACGCTTTTACTTTTTCATAGGCTCTCCCCATTTTCCAAGATATCTTCCATCGATGGAAGCATACGTCTCTTCGCCCGGAACTAATACCGGAGCAGCCTGCATCAGTCTTTCCGTAAAGGGAACCGCTGTATCCAGCAGTTTTTCATCCTTAGTCACATTGCGGATCAAACAGAGAAATATGTCTGATCCGTCTCCCATAGGAATTGATTTCTTCACTTCCAGTTCAAAACTGACGGG
>JAMPHT010000035.1 GCA_023663285.1 Bacillota bacterium | reverse complement strand
AATAGCAATTCTGCCGACTGCGTGTGCCTGATTTGTATATTTTCTAAGCAGTTCTTCATCCACATCATTTATTTGCTTATTTGAAATAAGGTTTTCCCAGCGATTTTCTTCTTTATCATTTTTTCGGATAAACTCGGACAGTTCCTGTGGAGACATTGTTAAATCTTCATCAGCAACACGAATTTTAGCCACTCCATATGCAAAATATGGCAGTTGATTCCCCTCAAATCTTACGTATATACAGTCACGATCATCAATTGTCACTTTACTAATTTCCGGGTAAATCTTTGGCTCTATGAAATTTCCAATCTTCTGGCTTACCTCGCGTAATGATTCCTCTGTCACAATCTGACCAATCGGAGTTCCATCAGGTTTTACACCAAAATATAATTCACCACGCTGATGTTTATTTAAAATTGCGCAAATAGAGTTTATTGCCGCTTTTAATTCACCTGTAGATTTCTTGAACTCTAAAGTTTCTGTTTCAATGCCTAGATTCAAATTATCACTTCCTTCCCAAAAATTCAACACACCATTTAACTAAAATACTGCTGCATAAGGCTGTCAAACAGTGTATTGGTTTCTTCTATTTGTTTTTGTAATACAACTTTCAATTTGTCTGTAGCTAACCAAAACTCCAGAAACTCTTTTTGGACATCTATATCAGGAACCACTATTTGAAGTTTTTTCAACTTAACACCAGGAAGATGTGCAATCGTGGCTTTGCCCCCAACAATATCTTCAAAGCCGTTAAAATCACTATGAAATCTGAACCACCAAGCCAAATATTCTGGAAGGATAATATCTTTATTGCATCTCACACGATGGAGCGCTTTTTGAAAATAGCAATCTTTAACCTCATTATGCCATATAGCACACCTGCCGACTTCGCCACCTTCAGTAATTAATAAATCCCCATCCCTTAATGAAAATTCTTCGCGCTCTGCCATATCAAAATCCATTTCATGAAGATCTGATAAATCAAATTCAAACCACTGGACATTAAAATTTGCCAGATATGGAAACGAAATTTTTCCTGTATCTTTTTTAGTATCAAGCATCTTTCCAAGTCGAGAGGAACTTATGCTATCTAATGTACGCGCTGGCCAATTCTTACTATTGCATATAACGTCTCCAAACATTTCCACAAATTTGGATTTAACCAACTTATCTAACTGTCCAATCTGCTCTTTTTCCTTTAAAATCAATTCAAAAATTAAATCAAGTTTTTTGACACATTCCTTTTGTTCTTCTATTGATATATCTCTAACCAGTGTCTCTCCAAGAGAAGATTTTGAAATAGCTTTAAATGTACTGCCAGTTCCCTTGTCATTAAGTTCTTTACCCTTATATTTTAAAGCATAGTATATATACTTTAATTCATATCCTTCCCTAGCTGTAATACCAGCCAGCCCTCTCCCGATACAGGAACATTCTGCCGCAAAATTAAGTGCCCCTATCGGCGCCCTCACAGAAATCAGCAATGTTCCCTCATTCACAACCTTCACGGGCTTACTGCACCATACTCTTACAGTCGGATACAGCTCGCCGAAATCTGCATTTCCTTGAAAAAAAGGCAAGCCTTTTCCTTCCTGATTATATGAATTTGAATCAGGAGATTGACCCATATTTAAATTACATATTTCCTCTAACCTCACATATCCCATGTAATTTATCCTCGCAAATCAATTTTTTCTTGACAAAATCCAGTCCATCAAATAATATTATATTAAAGGAGCGGTTTTTTACCGTACAGTCTCTTGAGACTCATGCGGCGTACTCGCTTCTTTTTTATGTCCAAAACATCATACAAAAATAACCCTTTTATTATACCCTTGACAAATACCGATTTGCCTTTCTTTACAACATCGCCTTCAACTCCCGAAGCCCTTCCGCAATCTGCGCATCCAGCTCCATGATATGATCCATAATCTCCGAGACAGGCGGATACTCTACTGACACATATTCCGTTTTTTTATATTTATTTATCGAAAGGTCGTACCCATTATCGACAATCTCCTGTTTTAGCACCATAAAGGACTTCTCCGTCCGCTTCCTGTCAAGCTCTGCATCTCGGTGGCGGAATCTCTCAATGATATCCGGTATGTCATTCTCGCTTACCGCTGCTCGCTTGTCATCAAGGCTGAATCCGTCCGCCTGCATATCATAGAACCACACATTATCTGTTCCTCCGTGATCCGTCTTCGTAAAGACGAGAATCCCCGTCGACACGCCCGCATAGGGCTTAAACACACCGGAAGGCATCGAGATCACAGCCTCTAACCGCTGGTTCTCCACAATTTCTTTCCTGACAGCCTTATGTGCTGTGGATGATCCGAAAAGCACGCCGTCCGGCACAATACAGGCGCACCGTCCGCCCATCCTCAACATTCTCACAAACAGCGCCAGAAAGAGCAGCTCTGTTTTCTTGGTCTTGCATATCTTTAACAAATCCGCCGACACGATATCTGCATCCAAGCTCCCCTTAAACGGCGGATTTGCAAGAATCAGCGAATACTTGTCCCTGTCGGGATTCTGGTCGGACAGACTGTCCCTGTATTCAATATAAGGGCTCTCCACACCATGCGTCATCATATTCATGGCACCTATACGGAGCATGGTCCTGTCCATATCAAAACCATTAAACATATGATTCATGAAATGTTCTTTTTTTATCCTGTCATAAAAAATTTCTTCTTTGTGATTCGTTCTGAGGTATTCGGATGCCTCAACCAGAAAACCAGCAGTCCCACATGACGGATCGCAAATCACATCATCCGCAGCCGGAGCCATCAGCGCCACCATCATTTTAATAATATGTCTCGGTGTCCTAAACTGTCCGTTTACCCCCGCAGTTGACAATTTGGAAAGAAGATATTCGTACACATCTCCTCTCACATCACTCTCTTTCAGCTTATCCATCTGCGCGTACAGCTCATCCATAGCATCTACGATCTTGGACAACATGAGCGGCGTCGGAAGCTTAAATATGGCATCGTCCATATATTTCGAGTAGGCGCTGTCCTTGTCTGCATGCAGATTTTTTATGAAAGGAAATACCATTTCCTGTACTACAGCGTACATTCTATCCGCAGGAAAGTCATGAAAAACAGACCATTTCAACTGCGCCCCGTCAATCACTCTGTCACCAAGCTTTACTTCTCCCGCAAAGATGCTCTCAAAAGGAAGACCCAGCATTGCGCTTTCTTTGGCATGTGTGTTGTCCGCATCATCAAGGTCATGAATAAACATCAGGTAGGTCATCTGCTCAATCACGTCCAATGGATTGGTCAGCCCGCCAGTCCAAAATATTTGCCAAATACTGTCTATTCTGTTTTTTAGTTCCCCTGTAATCATATTTACCTCCAATCAACCAGCAAATCCTTACATAAAAAAATCAGTCCCAGTTCCACGTATATTTTGTGTAACGGCCATTACCTATCTTGCGGATTTTTTCCTGTTTTATCAAATCCGACAGCGTGCGCTGGACAGTCGTCTGGCTTACATCCGGCACTATTTTAAGCAGCTCTGCCTTTGTGATTGTACCGATATGGTTTTTAATCTCATCCGCGATCCTGTCCGGCTTTGGAACCCTCTTTTCTTCGATTAACTTTGTCCGCTCCATAAAATCGCGGTATGCCGCCACGATTACGCCGAGTATATATTTTACAAACGGTGCGTAATCATTTGATTCCTCGTGCCAGTTTTCTGAACTCTCCTGTAATACATCATAATAAGAATCCTTTGTCTTTTCAATCAGTCTCTCTATACTGATATATTTTCCGACAAAATATCCCGACCGGTATAATAACAACAGTGTCAGGAGTCTGCTCATTCTTCCATTTCCATCAGCTTATGTCAAGCATGGGACAAAAAAATTTCATTTTTTCGCTGTTATCTACAAATGCCTATTTAATCAGCATTTGCACAATACTTATTTCACACCTGCGCAGAACTCATCAAAGTTTTCAAACATGATTTCCAGTTTGTCAATCTTCTTTTCTGTATGATAATGTCCGCAGTACCACTTTTCATAGGTAAGTTTTTCTTCAATCTGATCCAGCCAGATCTCCGTGTTCATGTCAACCCTGCTCTGATCCACGCCTGACATGAACACCTCAACTGGCTCATATTTCAATGGTGTTGTATGACTTAGCACTACATCAACCTTCCAACCGGATTTTTCAAGCTGCTGTTCAACATATCCCTTGATTTCATCCGAAGGCTGCTCGTCCTCCCACCAGCCCCATCCGTATGCAATGCGGATCGCCTTATCAATGCTGTATGCCCCTCCCATCACAATCGTCTGCTTTCCGTTCAGATCAAATATCTCCCCATCTTTCGCAAACAGGATGCTGGGATATTCTTCTTCGTAAAACACCGTTCCGCCATGCCATATCTTTTCTTTATAGCTGTCTATCGTATATGGGCGCTGCTCATGATTCCCGTGAATGGCAAATATCGTGATTGGAAGCGACTCCAACAGCCGCTTTTTCAGGCTGTCATACCTTGCACCGCTGAAATTGATGCCTGCATCCCCTAAAATAATAAGTATATCATCATGCGAAGTCTCAAAACGTCTGCAAAACGCTTCAACACGGTCAAAGTTCCCGTGTGTGTCGCCTGTAATAAATATCATCTTCTTATCCCTTCCGGGCGTCCGCAAACCGGCTACTCCGCCAGCATCCTCTTCAGCTCCGCCATTTCCTTTGCGATTTCAGCCTCCATTGCTTCAATACTTTCGATGATCTCGCTTGTGGGCGGATATTCCACTGCCTTATATTCCACCTGCTTATATTTGTTGATAGACAGATCATAGCCGTTGTCTGCTATTTCTTCTCTGGATACCAGAAACGACTTATCTGTTCTCTTTCTGTCGGCTTCCTTATCCAGTTCATGAAACCGTTTAATAATATCAGGAATGTCGTTTTCCGACACAGGCGTTCTTTTATCGTCAAGACTGAAGCCGTCTGCAGTCATGTCATAGAACCAGACCTTGTCCGTACCGCCGTGTCCTGTCTTTGTAAAGATCAATATTCCGGTAGATACTCCCGCATAGGGTTTAAATACCCCCGACGGCATGGAAATCACCGCCTCCAGACGGTTTCCCTCCACCAGTTCTTTACGGATCGCATTATGTGCGGCAGACGAGCCAAACAACACGCCATCCGGAACAATGCAGGCGCATCTTCCGCCCACACGGAGCATACGCACAAAAGCTGCCAGAAACAACAGCTCCGTCTTTTTGGTCTTACATACCTTCAACAGGTCCGCGGCCACCGTGTCGGCATCCAGACTGCCCTTGAAAGGGGGATTGGCAAGGATCAGGGAATACCTATCCCTGTCCTGATTCTGGTCTGACAGACTATCCCTGTATTCAATGAAGGGATTCTCCACGCCATGCGTCATCATATTCATAGCGCCGATCCTAAGCATGGTCCTGTCCATATCAAATCCGTAAAACATATGATTCATGTAATGGTCTTTTTTCTGTTTGTCAAAGAAAATCTTATCTTTGTAATTTTCTTTCAGGTATTCCCCTGCCGTCACCAGAAATCCGGATGTACCGCAGGCCGGGTCACAAATGGTATCCTCCGGTTTGGGATCCATTAATTCCACCATCATACGAATAATATGGCGGGGAGTTCTAAACTGGCCGTTCCGTCCTGATTGCGCGATTTTTGAAAGCAGATACTCATATACATCTCCCCTGATATCTACATCCTTACCTTCCGCCATCAAAGCGTAAATATCATCCAGCGCATCCACTACCTTTGAAAGCAGTAAAGGCGTTGGCAGTTTAAAAATAGCGTCACCCATATATTTTGAATAGGCGCTGCTTTTATCCCCATGGAGGTCTTTCATAAACGGGAACACCCATTCCTGCAGGATGGAATACATACGGGCCGCCGGAAAATCATGGAATACAGACCACTTCAGCCAGGCGCCGTCTATCGTCCTGTCTCCAACGCCTACTTCTCCCGCAAAAATGCTTTTATAGGAAAGCCCCAGCATTGCGCTTTCTTTTGCCCTGATGTTATCTGCGTCATCCAGGTCATGAATAAACATCAGGTAGGTGATCTGCTCAATGACCTCCAGCGGATTTACCAGACCGCCCGCCGCGAACACATCCCACATATTGTCGATCTTATTTTTCAATTCGCCTGTGATCATTTATTGATTGTCAGCTCCCTTTTCCTTACCCCATAAACTTCTTCAGCACCCCGATAAAGATGTCCATATCCAGCGGCTTGGCAATGTGGGCGTTCATGCCGTTCTTTATCGCCGCCTCCTTGTCCTCCTCCATGGCGTTGGCAGTCATGGCGATGATGGGCAGATCCTTCACATCCTCTCTGGGCAGTCTGCGGATCGTTCGGGTGGCCTCGTAACCATCCATGATCGGCATCTGTACATCCATCAATATGGCGTCGTAATAATGCTCCTCGGCCTTTTCCATGATTGCCACTGCATCTGTTCCGTCCGGCGCCGTATCCACCAGGAAGCCGGACTCCTCCAGGATCACCTGGGCTATCTCCCTGTTCAGTTCATTGTCCTCCACCAGCAGTACCCGCTTCCCGCTGAAATCAGCCAGTGTCCATTCCGGCACTTCCTCCTGCTTTTCCTGCAGATTATTGGCTGCAAGAAGTACGTTTTTCAAATCAGACATGAACATAGGCTTTGCGCAGAACGCAGTGACTCCCGCCGCCCTTGCCTCATCCTCGATGTCCGACCATTCATAGGCAGTGAGAATGACGATGGCCGCCCCGCTGCCGATCACCTTCCTGATCTGCCGGGCGGTCTCCACCCCGCTTAAGCCCGGCATCTGCCAGTCGATAATGAAGGTATGGTAGGGATCCCCCTCCTTACAGGCGCTCTTTGCCCGGTATACCGCCTCCTTGCCGGAGGTAGTCCACTCGGAGCGCAGGCCGATCTGCCTCAGCATTCTGCTGACGCTGTCACAGGTGTTGAAATCGTCGTCTACCACCAGCGCCCGCAGTCCTTCCAGCTCCTTGATCTGTTCCGCATTCTTCCCCGTATCCTGAAGCTTCAGCTCCAGGTTCACCGTAAAGGTGCTGCCCCTGCCCGGTTCGCTCTCCACGTTGATGGTGCCGTTCATCATTTCAATTATATTCTCGGTGATGGCCATTCCCAGCCCCGTTCCCTGGATACCGCTCTGGGTCACGGTGGACTCTCTCTCAAAGGGCTCAAAGATATGCTCTACAAACTCCGGAGACATTCCGATGCCATTGTCCTTGATAATAAACGTATAATCCCCGTACCCGTGCCGGAAGGTGGTTTTCTGCATGATCCGGAAGGAGACCGTACCGCCCGCCGGCGTATACTTCACCGCGTTGCTCAACAGGTTGATAAACACCTGATTCAGCTTCAGAGGATCCGCGATCACGTCCTCGTTGGCGACCTCAAAGGTATCAATAAACAGCTCCAACTGCTTTGCCTTGATCTGGGGCTGAATAATATTTACCAGATTGTGCATCATCTCTGAGATATTGCACTCCTGCTCCTTGATCTGTACCTTGCCGCTCTCGATTCGGCTCATATCCAGAATATCGTTGATCAGGCTGAGCAGATGGTTGCTGGAGGAGAGGACCTTCTGCAGGCAGTCTAAGACCTGCTCCCTGTTGTCAATATGGCTGACGGCAATGGTGGAAAAGCCTATGATGGCATTCATGGGGGTGCGGATATCATGGGACATATTGGACAGGAATGTGGTCTTTGCCTTATTGGCGTGCTGGGCCTGAACCAGCGCATCCTGCAGCGCCTGGGTCTGTTCCCGCTGCTTTCTCACCTGCTCCGTGATGTCTTTGGACACCACCATGACCATGACATCCCCCGTATTGTCATCCTGGGTCATCACAAAGGACTGACGCACGCACATCTGGTTCTGTCCGGACGCCTGGCCCCAGTAGTCCACTACCACTTCTCTTTCTCCCTTGGCATACCGCCGGAGCAGATTCTCTGTATTTACAACGGCGGAATACTCCTCCAGGGATTCTTCAAGGACAAACTGCTTCCATTTTTCAAAGCACTCGGAAGCCCTGCAGGGAGCCTGCAGCCCTGCCCTCTCCAGGAACGATACCTTCTGCCCGTCTATTGTCCTGACGATATCCTGCTCCACAATGTCCTGTGTCAGATTAAACTCAAAGCTGCAGAAGGCGTTGGACATAAGCGCTATCTGGTATTGTCTCTCCTTGCGGTTTGCAACAGCCCGCTCCGCCTGGATGCGCAGTTCTCTTTCCTTCAGCTTTGTCACACTCTGACGGATAAACAGGACCTTGGCGACCTGACCCTCTTTTCTCTCCAGACAGACTATGTTCATATGCTCCCATTCCTGCCGCCCGTTTCTGATCACACAGCACTCGTACTGCAGATCATCCTGCTTTGACATAGCGCTGATAATGGCGTCTCTTTCCATAAAATCCGAAAAGTCCTTACGATCCTCCTCCCTCACAGGTGCTGTCAGATAGACTATCAGATCCTGATAGCTTCCGCTCTCCGTGAGCACTCCCTCCGGCTTTGTCCCCGCCAGATACTGATAAGTGTTTTCTTCAAAATCAACCATGGCAAACCGGGTAAATAGTGTGTTCACACCGCTTATGATGTAGCCCATCTCACGGTTTTCCTTCTCCAGCGCTTTCCGTCTGCTCCCTGCCCGAAACAGGATGATGGCAATGTAGACCAGAAACAGCGCAATAAGCATCGCCTCCAGCTGAACGCCCACCAGGTTTTCCTTCGCTATCATATCCTGGGTCACATTCTTGGGAAAGGTCTGCACCAAAACATAAGGATTATTGGGCAGATGCACAACGCATATATTGTCCGTACTGCTGGATGAATCACAGTTGAATGCACCCTCCCCGCCGTTTTCCAGAATATTGCGCACCTGCTCCGCAGCCTTCCGGTCAATCAGCTCTTCCTCCGTCAGCATAGTGAGAAAGTGCCCGTCATAAGCTGTGCCGTCTGAACTGGCCATCAGTCTGCCGTCCGCCATGCACAGGTATACCTGCGCCGCTTCTCCGAAGTAGGTAGTAGTAAGCATATCCTGCAGATATGCCTCCGCCAGGAAGGCCCCCCGCAGCACCCCTATGATCTCTCCCTTATAATAGACCGGAGTGTAAAAGCAAGCCACCTTTGTCCCCGGAAAAAAGTGTGGATTGAATATGATCTCAACGCCGCTGTTTCCCTTGATGCCTTCAATATAGAACTCCCGATATGTCACATCTGCCGTCCGCCCGTCGGAAATATAGTCCATACCGTCTACATCCGTATACATAATGGCGTCAAACTGGGAATTTTCCTCCAGCCTCGCCAGCAGCTCCACTGTGATCGTCGGCTCTGTCAGACTTTCTCCCACAAAATAGGAATAGATCCTGATCCTGTTCAGCGCATTGGTCAACTCGTGATCGATATGCTCCGCCTTCATACGGGCGGAATCCGCGGCGTAATTCCGGTTCTGTTCCTCTGTCCGGCTGCTGTTGCGCGCTGTAAACCACAAGAACAGCAAAATGATGCCCACCAAAAGAAAGGCGGCATAAAAGATTTCCTGTAACGGCTTTTGTCTCTTCATTTTCATTTGTAGTACCTCTTACTTCTTTCCACTATTTTTTCCCACTCAAAATGCGGGTATCTCTACCCGAATATCATAAGTATAGCAACTTCGGAGCAAAAAAACAACCTTCATCTTTTCTTTGCCGTCCGCAAAATGCAGTCCACCGCCGCCTCCGCATTTACCGGCAGATTCCCGCTGTTTACGCCTGCTTCCCCCGGCTCCGTCTGCTCTCCGTCAACGGTTCCCGCATCTCCCGATGCAAACGCCTGCATGGCATATCTTGCCAGCAGCCCCGATACCCTGCCCCGCTCGATGGAATCCTCTGTTCCCAGCACGATCACCACCAGGTCGTGCTCCATGACGCCGTCGTCCATGGTCAGGGATGTGACCAGGCAGGCTCCTGCCTTGTTGGTGGTTCCCGTTTTTAAGCCGGTGACCCCCGGCAGGTTATGCAGAAGGGGATTGGTATTGCGCACTTCCCTGCCAAGGGATTCCAGTGTGGCAGATTTCAGGGAAGTTATGTCCGTGATCTGGGGATAGACCTTCAAAAGGTAGGATACCAGCCGGAACATATCCTCCGCGCTCATGCGGTTCTGGCATTTGGCAGGCACGGCCTCCTCCGTATAATAGGGCAGACCGTGGCTGTTGAAAAAGATTGCCTGGGAAAGTCCCAGCTCCAGGGCTTTCTGATTCATCCTTTCCACAAAGACTTCCTCCGACCCGGCGATCCTTTCCGCCAGGCAAAGCGCACACTCGTTGCTGGAAGGCAGAAGAGCGCCCAACATAAGCTCCCTCACTGTGATCTGCTGCCCCGCTTCCAGCGGAAGCACACCGTCCGCCGAGGCAGCCAGGGCCTGGGCCTTCTCCGAGACCGTCACCTGTTCCTCAAAGGTAAGCTGCCCCCCGGAAATAGCCTCCATTGCCAGGAGACAGGTCATAAGCTTGGTAGTGCTGGCTATTGGGTAGGCTGCGTCAGACTGATATTGATAATAGACCTCTCCGGTGCCTGCATCCCCCACCAGCACGCTGTTGACGCCGTAAAAATACCCGTCCTGCTCCAACCAGGCAGGTGAGACGCTGAAGGGCTGCCCTGTGTCGATTTCCACAAGACCTTCCGCTAAGACACTGATGTCCACGTCCAGGATCATAGCCAGATCCGCCGCCATCATGAAACAGTCGTAATAGCCGGAGGGCGTCCTTCTGATCATGGTATAATAATATACGTCCTGCCCGTCTACCTTGTATTCATTCCGCCGCAGGGTGATATCCGGATTCCCGCTGCTCTCCCAGGGAGTATTTTCCGTTCCCACAGGGGTATATTCGCTGCCTGTGTTCAGGGAGACGGAGCTTTTTTTGATCTCCAGGGAGAAGGACTTGTCCGTACCTTTCAACGCCATCGCCACATCCCGCAGGGAGAGGTAGGTATTATTCTCATAGGCATAATCCAGGGTTTTCACCGTGCAGGATACGCCTGTATCCGTCTGCACCTGACAGACTCCGGGAATCTCGTAACTGGCCGCGCTGACAGGCAGAACCGGACACACCATATAACACGTTATGACCATTGACATGATAAACGGACTTAACCTTCGTAATATTCTTTTCATGGGAACTCCTTTTATTCTTCCTGAGGCTGCACTAAGGTATATACTACAGGGTAATCGTCAAAATATCCGCCCGGCGCGGCATCCCCGCTGACTGCATCAGTCAAAACCAAACAGGAACCCTGCCGCATATAGTACTCGGATATCATAACTGCTCCGCTGACTGCACTCTCCCCCGCAGCGACTCCACCAACAGCAGACGCTCCCGCAGCGGAACCGTCAGCGGCAGGCTCACCGACAGCAGCCCCGTCGGATGCGGACATATTGACGACAGACCCATCCGTGGCAAACCGCCTGATAAGGATGCCATCCGCCGCTTCATAAGTGCCGCCGCCCTCATACTTCGCCTGTAATTCCTTAAGCGACGGCAAAAGGGCAGGGCCGCAGGCCATCAGATAAGACACCGTGGACATACCGAAGGTCTCAGTCACCAGCTCGTCCAGGGTCTCCCTGTCCGTGCCGCCCGTATAGCCCGCCATATGGAGCCTTTCGGTCAGAAGCTCCAGAAAGACCCCTGCAAACCCTTCATAGGCAGCCTGCCTGCAGGCTTCATAGCTTTCCGGCGACACCTGGCATCGGAAGCTTCCCCCTGCACGGCCCGTCTGTTCCATAGTGAGACTGACCTGAACGGTCAGATCCTGCATATATTTCTCCATATCCTCCAGAGAAACGGATACTGCTTCTATCTCCTGAAGCCAGCTAAGAGCCGTGACAGCGGCCCGCTCCGTCATGTCCAGCTCCGCCGCCCACTCTCCGGAGAGGTCCTCGTCCTCCTGCCTGGAAAAATGCAAATATGCCAAAAGAGCCGTGGTAACGCCCAATGTGACAACCAACAAAATGAGTATAATATCTTTTACGGTCTTTTTCATAAAGTGTCCTTTCCCTGCTTCCAGCTGATGATCTCCTGCTCCAGCTTTCTATTCTCCCGCAGCATATAGGACAGTTCCTCCCTGTACAGGCCCCTGCTCATCAGGGTCTCCGCCTTTTTCCTGTCATTTTCCTCCAGGCATTTCCCAAACTCCCTGTATTTCTCCAGATCCTCCACACCCATATGAAAGGCTTCAAAGGAAATCCCTGTTCCACGCTTTAAATGCTCCAGAATAAAGAAGCCGTCCGGATCCAAATCTCCGAAATGATACCACCTCAGCATAGGATTTTCCGCAGCCAGCCGTCTGATAGTATACTGCTTCAGAGTGTTATGATAGCCGCTCAAATAGATATAAAATACCTCTTCACTCTGCATCCTGTGAAATGTGGTGAGATTCTCCACCGTCATTGCACTTTTACACTTTATCCGAAATTCCTTCATTCCTTCTATTGCCCTGGCAGAAAGCGCTATGGGGCAGTCAGGCGTAAGCTGCAGTAAATTACCGTTTCCCGACACAAATTCTCCATAGCCCCGCAAATAGACATATGACGGGTTTGCATGAACATTATGTTCCCCCAGAATGATCAGCTCTTTTTCCCGTTCGTTCATAACGCCGTATAACTTCCCGCTGTAATCGCCGTTTCTCTCCAATATCCTGCACACTGCGGCACGGTAAGATCTTTCAAATGCCTTACTGTCCCCAAACAGGCTGATGGACAGTTCTCTCTCCAAAAGCTCTTCCCTGTTCTCCAGGATCTCTGCTGCCGCCTTGAGCAGCCCCTCCGCTCTCCCCAGAGGATACTCCGCTTTATTCCCTCTCTCCAGCCTGGCAAGCTGCTGCCTGCAGAATTTATCCAGGGTAGGATGCTTACCCTTATAGCTCTCGTAAAGCTGCCTTTCCCGCGCCAGCAGCTCCCTTTTTTCCTCTCGGCCCAAAAGCCTGTAATATTCCGGAAGCTTCTCCTCCACTGCGACAATGCGCCTGATTTCACCCTGCTGAAGCGTCAGCCTTACAAGTCCTTTGGCCGAAAGCTCCTGCATATCCCTTTCAAAATCCTCTATCTCCCCGATATCCGCAAAGCTGTCAGAGTACTTGGGAAAAATCTTCTCCGGTGCAATGGAAAATGTCTGCCTCTTTCTGTTATCTCCCGCATAGGTCTTGCTTTTTTCATATTGATCCAGCAAAAGCTGCAACGCCTTTTTCTGATTTTTATTATCCGGAGATCCCATCCGCCTTGACCAGCCCTTCTATCATATTTGTGTAGCGTCCCGTGATCACAAGGCTCACAGTAGATTGGATAAAGCTTCCGATACTGCCGATCTTCTCCGGCGGCGCCGCATAAATGACCTGAAAATGATTTTCTTCAAAGTAACGCACCATCTGCTCGATTCGTTCTCTGGACAGGGCCGAAAAGGCTTCGTCTATAAACGCCAGCCGCACGCAGCAGGTCGTCTTGGGATAACACTGCATCAGGCTTGCCGCCAATATGATAAAATAAGGCGTCTGCTTCTCCCCGTTGCTGGCGGAGCCCTGCTTTCTGGAAAGGTCCGCTTCTATCTCCTCATCACCCTGATTGGTGGAGATCCGCATATCGTAAGTAAAATATCTGCGGTAATCCGTATATTCCTCTTCATCCTCTTCTTCCAGGATCACATTCATAAAATTCTGAATATCATGCTCCAGCTCCTCATCCATCCTGCTGCCTGCCAGATAAAATTCAGCGGATCCCAATTCCTCCAGCTTTCTGCAGATTCTGAAGAAATCCTTCCTGTCCGCCTTTTCCTCCATGACAAACCGATAAGTGTCGCTTCCGAAGGGCAGCTGCTTCAACTCCCTGTTGATCAGCTCGATCTCCGTCCTGGCAGCGGATACCATCTCATTGATCTCCGCCACAAAGTCATTCATAAATGCGCTTTCCAAGGTTTTCGCCTGTTCTGCAAGCTTTTCGGAGACCTCCTCCAGCCGGACATTGGATATTTCCTTCAGCTGCCCTCTGTAAAACGGTATAAAAGACACGCCCCGCCTGTTTAAATCGATCTCCGCCAGCCTGGCGTATGCCATCTGCAGGTTTTCCATTTCCTTTATGGTGTTTTCCCGCTCCGCCGCCAGATTTTTGACCGTCTTTTCCTTTATGACCAGGCAGGAATCCGATTTGCTGCGCAGCCGTTGATACTCCTCCAGCATTGCCGATTCCAGCTCCAGAAAGCGGATCCGCATTTCCTCGTAATCCTGCTCCGCCTCGTAGATCTCTCCGGCAATGGTCTTCTGCTTTTCCCTCTCATCCTTCAATCTCTCTTCACATCTCCCGATATCTCCTACTGCCTCGTCCCTCTCAGCCTGTATCTCCTTACACTGCTCTCTTGCCCGCTTCACCTCTTCCATGACCGCCATAAATTCCGGATCATTCTCAAGGCTCTCCTTCTGGCTCCGCAGAATATCCTGCTGTTTCATGCTTTGATGCAGCTTATTCGGCGCGGCAAAATCATAACGCTCCGCTTTCCATTCCACTGCGTCGATCTCTTTGATCTCTTCCTCCGTCTCACACAGACGGCTTCGGCGGGCTTCCAGATTTTTCCCTTCCTCCTCCTGCTCCTTCCGCAGCTGGATAAGCTGCAGCCTGATTGCGTCCGCCCCCAGATAAAATCTTGTCTTTTTCAGGTTCATCACGGATACCGCATAGCTTTTGGCAAGCATCCCGTTTTTCATCAAGCCTCCCTTTGGATGCTCATGCAGCTCCTCTAGGGACTCGCATCTGTGGATGCCGTTCAATAAATAATTTGCGTATCTTCTGGCATAAATATTCGGAATAGACAACAACTCCGCCACGGAACCGGATTCCACCTCCGTCTCAGGAAGCCTGTCCGTGATCACTACATTGGCCTGATACAGCTTTTTATCCTGCAAGATCCTCATGGCCTCTTCGCAGTATGCTCCCTCTACGATAATATAGAACCGCTTTCTTCCCAGAAACGTTTCAATGGCGGCGCGCCAGGCTTCGTCCTTCAGTTCCTTTACAAGCTCGGCAAAGACCCGGACATCCGTCTTGATTCCCTTACGCTGAAACTCGCTGACAATCACCTGCTTTGCCGATTCTACCTCCGGCGGCAGCACCATTCTATTGGATTCCAGATTCTTGATATCCTTTTCCCTATCCTCCATATCCCGCTGCAGCTGCATGACCTCATCCTGCAGGTGGACCTTATCCGCTCCCAGCTGCTGTCTGAAGTCCAGAATTTTGCCGGATATGCGCAGAAAGCTTTCCCGTTTCAGATTCTCATCCACATTTTCATCCTGAAGCCGCCTGATCGTATCCGCGTCGGAGGGCTCAAGTTCTACTTTCTCACTCAGCCTTGTCTCCAGCTCTTCCAGCTGTCCCTTCATCCGCAGTAATGCCGCCAGCCCGGTCTCATTTTCGTTGATTTCCTCCTTCAGCCGACGCAGCTGCTCCTCCAGCGCCCGGATACTGTTTTCCACGCCGCCGATCAGATCGTTATTTTCCGCAATACGCCGCCGCTCCTCCGCCTGCTCCAGCCTGCTCTCGATTCCTGCTTTCCGCTTTTCGGCGGAGTCCAGCCTCTCCTCAAGGGCCCGCATTCTGAAAATAATGTTTTCCTTCTCTTCCTTTCTGTCACAGAGCTGCTGATAAGAAAGCATCAGCTCACGAATCTGATAATTCCTGTTTTTAGCTTCATATTCCTCCGTCTTTTTTTCCAGCTCCTCCAATTTCTTTTTACTGAGCTCCAGATTATGAAACATTCCCTTCAGCTGCTCAAATTTCTGCTTCTGCTCCCTGAGCTCCTTCAGGGAATCTATCTTTCCCGGCTCCAGCACACAATCCTGAATAAACTTATCAATATTATTTTCCGGGTTGAAGGCCATCATCTTTAACAGCTTGCCGCGGTATTTCTGCGCGTCGCAGCGCAGTCCCAGCGCCCGCAGTATCTGGGCTATCCCCTTTTCCTGGGACATAAACAAGGACATTTTTACCGATTTCCCTTTTACGGTCAGCTGGTTTCTGGGATATACATACAGGGTCCTCCCCTGTATGTCCGCAAAACCGATCTCCTTCACCCTGGTATCGGGCAGCACAAACCAATAGGATCTGCAGTCCGTCTCATTGGGCGACTCCATACAGACCCCTGCCACAAAGGTGTTGTCGTCCACAGGAGAATAAAACTCCATGGCAACATAGCTGACCACCTCTCCCGTTCTCAGATACCGATTCTTCCCGTTGCTTCTGGTGTCTCCCCTCACATAGCCCAGCACCGTTCTGTCCCTGTCCTTCGCCGCCTTATTGAACTGTCTGTTCCCCGTAAGAAGGTATGTCATGGCGTCTAAGATCGTAGACTTTCCGCTGCCGTTGATCCCCGTAAAGAGCGTAGAGCCTTCTAATTTTATCTGCACATTCTGAAATCTGGACCATTGGATCAGACAAAGCTTCGTGGCCGTCTTTCTATTCTTCTCCACCTTCATCCTCCTCGTCCTCTCCCTCTTCCATTTCCTTTGCACTCATACCCTTCATTCTCTCTACGGTCACATCCACAAAGTTCTTAAATTCTTCTGTATTCAATGCAAATACCAATGAGGGATAAAGACGGATCAGACACTCCTCATCCCCTACCTTTCCACTCACCTCGATCAGCTGATATCTGGAAAACAGATCCAGCGCCCGCTTCAGCACGGACTTGTCCACCTCGTCCCTGACCCCGAATTTTTCAAGCTCAAATCTTAAGTCCGTGACAGAGATCAAAATGGGCCGGGTCAGATTTCCCTCATTCAGGTTATCTATGTAAATGATCCAGAGACAGCATAAAATAATGCTCTCATCCTTTTTCAGCTGAAGCCTGTTGGACTGTACATTGGCGCTGTCCGTCTCATTATTGTAATTGCTGAGCATGATAACGCCGTTGTTCCTGTCTACCACAATATCAAAGCCAATCATCTGAAAATATTCGGAAAAAGGAGTCGGGTTTTTGGAAATAAAAAAGTACAGCTTCCTGCTCTCCTCGTTTCGATCCCGCACGATGAAGGTCTGTTTCAGCAGACGCCTGCAGGCTCTCTGGAAGGTCTCCCGCTCGGAGGCCGTATAATCCTCCATGGCTTGTTCAATGCTCATCCTCTTCTCTCCTTACCACTTCAAACCTCCTGATCAACAGTCGGTTGGTTTCCAGATACCCTTCCGCAGGAATAACTTCAAAGCCGTTTTCCTCCGCATACACTACGGATGACAGTGCCGCCAGCAGATCCTCCTTGTCCTGAAAGGGCATATCCTCCGCCGCCAGGATCTCCCTCTCCCCCATGCAGCGCAGGAGATATTCCTTCATCCTGTCCTTTGAATAGGGATTGTACGCCTCCTTTTCCTGTGCCCTTCTGGAGCTTTCGATATCCTCCGGCGTCATCTCCTGGAGCTCCGCTGCCGCCGCCTGTCTGACAGCTCGCTGCTTTCTGGGATACCGCAGGGATGACCTGTCAATAAACTCCTGGGTGCCGAAGGTAAACAGACTGTACATCTTTTCCGGCAGTCCTTCTTTCCAGTCCAGCTCCCTCATTTCCTCCACGATATACCTGATGGTCTGCTCTATATTTCCCCGTTCATCTATTTCCCTGTTTCTTAAAAATCTGGCCCGTCCGATCGCCACCTGGAGATAAACATTGATCTTATGCTTGATCACCTTCATGATGCGGTCGTAGTCCTCTGTCAGGAACCTTCTGGAGGCCAGGATCATATCCTCCACCTGCTCTCCTGCCTCTGCCTCCTCCAATTCCTCCTCTGTCCTGCATTCCAGGGTAAGCCGCTCCAGCAGCGCAGTATCTTCCTTCATTTCATCCAGCCGGGCTTTGATATATCCCCGGTAAATATGTATATTCTGCTGTTTTGTCAATCTGGAATACTCTCTGATGAAGCTGCCGTCAAAATATTCTAAAAGGTTTTCTGTCAGGCTTTCCAGAGTCTCCTCGTTCACCATCTTTTCAATCACCTTCCGAATAAATGTAGACAGCCTCTTTAATGATTTTGAAAGATACCGGGCGTTCTGATAAATTCTTTTCAAACCGTTCACATAAGGATGCTCCGCCCACTGCTCCTCATTGCGAAGCGTATTGTAAATATCGAATATGTAGCCGGAATATTCTTCTTTTTCGGGTTTTTTGAGCTGTGCCAGAAATTCCGCAAGCAATATCCCCCGCTCAGTCATCAGTATCTGCTTTTCATAGGTCGCCTCGTCGTTTTCCTCCTCCAGCCAGCCTACGTTTTTAGAGCAGAGCTTTCTTAAAATAGCGCTGGCAAGCTCGCCATGGGTCTTTATGGGGCCCGTTTCCTGCTCTGCATCCAGGGAAACGTGATTTTCAAGTAAATAGATCGCCAGAGAATCCCTGATCTGGTTTCGCGGGATCCGATATGATATCTCCCTCTCATACTGCCTGTATATCAATGTCAGACATTCCGCATATAACCGCTGATTGCTGTTACTTGCAAGATAATTGAAAAAGCCTGCAGGTATGATGTCAAAGACATTTATCTTCTTTGGCTGCAGATGATCCATCTATTTCCACGCTTCCTTCCTGCCGGAGGCTGTATATATATCGGTGCTATATCTGTGCATATATCTGTCTATCTCAGGTATCATTCTAACAATCAGCTTTATATATGTCAAACTGAAATTATTTATCAATAATCTTTAATTCCGCGTTTCTTCTTTCTTAGAGCCTTTCTTATGATCCAACTGAACCATTATTTGTTGAAATTCAAGATTCACCAGTTGTTTTTTATACTCAATCAGTTCTGTTTCCATTCCCAAATACATAAAATCACGTATTTGTATAGTTTAGAACACGTTCCCTATATCTTTATCCTTAATTCTTTTTATTCCCTCTTTGTTTTTTCTATATAATTTATCACCCTTTGTGCTCATATAAGTTGTGTTCCATACAATAATTTTTCGTATATTCAATTGCCAATGCCTTTTGAAGCTCTTTCTCTATTTTCCTCTGATTATATTCTTGCTTTTTTATTCTCCTTACCTCCACATTCAAGCCAAAATCTGTTATACATCACTTTTCCGATAAAATAACTTTGTATATTCCGTTTGCGTATCCGCAATATGGTAAATATAAACGACCTTGCCAATCTGTTTATAAATCGCAATATGTTTTTTACATATAACCATTCGATACCCTTGCCGGTTCAGCCATTCATCCGGAGTTAAAGAACCGGAATCCGGAAATTCTTCCAACCGTTTTAAGACATCCAGTATAGATTCACTCACCTTTAAGGCTGTTTCCACACCAAATTGTACCGCATACCAATCCTCAATACGTTTTAAATCTTCCCATGCAGCAGGGAGAATTTCAACCCTATATGCCATCTATCCTCTCCCTTAGCCGTCTTCGTGCTTCCGAGACACTGATTGTTTCTGCTCCATCCAGGCGCTCCTGCTCCGCCTGAAGTACCTTTGCACGAAGCTGCAGAACCTGTTCCCTCTTTTCAAAAGCTTCAATGCTCATAAGGACCAGATCACCTTCGCCATTTTTCGTTATATAGATTGGCTCCTGAGTTTCTTTTGCCATATTGGAAATCGCTGCATAGTCATTTCTCAATGCTGCCGAAGCTTTTATAATCATTTATGTCACCCTCGTATCATTATTTTTGCATAATTATAACTTTATTTTTGTATTGTGTAAAGCGCTTTTACTAAATCTCATATAATCATTTGTTCTATCCGCCTGTACTCTGATGCTGATACTTTCCCGCCTCACCCCGGCAGGCTCTCGCTGACGCAGAGTCCGCCCCAGCCGACCCTCGCGTTCGGCACCTCCGCCTCCCCCCGTAAGGGTCTTGCCCCTTTCCTTAGATACGCCTTCACCTTCTCCCCATACAGGAACGGATCGTTGCCTCTCACGATTCCCCATTCCATGAGCAGTGCCGCCGCCCCTGTAACGATGGGGGTTGCAAAGGATGTGCCTGTGACGGGCAGGTAGCTGCCGTAAATGTCCGGCGCCAGCACTCCTACCCCCGGCGCCGCCAGATCCGGCTTCGCCAGTCCGGAGGTCACCACTCCCACCGTCCGATCTGTATCCACATACCCTCTGCCGGAGAAATCCGCATAGGCGTCATAGGTGCTGTCATAGGCTCCCACGGTAATGACCTTTGCCGCAGTGGAGGGTATCGTCAGGGTCACCTCCGGCGTGGGGCGGTAAAAGCCCGTTGCCGCACTGCGGGCAGCGGCGCTGGGCAGATAAAAGTAATACTGACCTGTGACGATCTCGATCCCCTCCAGGCGCACCGTCCACACGCCACTGTTGATATACCGCCTCCCGGCGGGGATCAGCTCCAGGTATATTTCCTGCGCCACCGCGTAGGGCGCAGGCTCTCCCATATAGACCAGCACCTCCGTCTGCTCCAAGCGCAGAGTATATTTCCCGTTTTCCACGGACAGCGGCAGCTCCGACTCCTGCCCGCCGGGAGAGCGCAGCCGGATCCGGTACACGTCGCTGTAATTTTTCCACAGCTGAATGCTCAGGGAGCCTTCATACTCTCCCACTGCAATCTCCACATCCGCAGTGCGTGCTGCTGCGGAGGATACGACCCCTCCAGGCGCAGGCTGACTCCCTCCTGCTCCCACCCCGTCAGTCTGCCCAAGCCTTCCCGCCAGGTGGCCGGCGCTTGCGCCATCGTTTCCGCTGCCCACACAGATGACCGTCCTGCCGATTTCCGCCGCGTTATCCAGAAAGCGCTCCAGAAGGGAACTGCCGTCGTGGGCGCCGTAGCTGTTGCCGAAGCTTAAATTCAGAACCAGAGGCATCTGCAGCTTTAGCGCCTTTCTCACAGCCCAGGTCACCCCCCGCATGATTTCCGTCGTTCTGGGAAAAGATAAGGCATCCGGCAGTCCCAGCTTTACGATCAGAAGCTCCGCCTCCGGCGCAGCCCCCCTGTAGGACTGAAAATTGCCGAAAAGACCGTCTCCTCCGCCGTCACTGTACCCTGCGGCAATTCCCGCCACCGCCGTACCATGACCGCCGGCGTCCGCCGTGGGAAGCAGCATAAACTGCTCCTGCCGGGTCTCTGCCTGCAGCGCCGCGTTGATCTGCGCCGCGTCAAATTCCACTCCCTGCCTGAATCCCGCAGGCGGCAAACGCCTCGCCGCCGCTTCGCCATTTCTTCCTCCGTCCTCCGGCATTCCACTGTCAGCGGTGCCGTTTCCTGCCCCTGCACCCGCTTCCCCCTCGTCCGCTGCACCGGGTTCGTCCGTTACACCGGGCGCGAGACCCTCCGGAAGCGGATCCGGGGCGCTTACCTCCTCCGGCTGCAGGGTCTGATCCCACAGGTAACGGATCCTGGTGCTGCCGTCCGAATGCCTGAAAACCGGCAGCCTATAGTCTATGCCGCTGTCCAGGACCCCTATCAGCACACCCCTCCCCGTCAGCGAAAGATCCTGCCGGGATAGCTGCTGTATGCAGGAATCCGCGACAGGGTCCGTCACCTCATAGAAAAACCGTTTGGGCTTTTCCACATATTCAATTTCCTCCAGCTCCGCCACCCGCTCGACCAGCCCCTCCGGAACAGTCAGCACAGCGTAGCCTGCAATCAGATACTCGATCTGTACATTCAAAACCGCCAGCGCGTCCAGGCTCCCGTGGTATTTTACGATCAACTCCCAGGTCCTTGCGCCGTCGTTGAATCCTATGTTCAATTCTTCCGTTTGTTCTCTGGTTTCCTCCGGTGTCTGCAATGCCAGCTGCAAAAGGTCCTCCAGCTTCTGGTTCATAGTCCGTCTCCCCCAATGCCCATATACCTTACACGTAAATTTATGCGGGAACACCGGGACACAGTACCCCTCTCTTAAGGGACCGTACATTTGAATCATTGCAAAGCCCGCGCCGCATACAGCATCCTCCAGAACAGGCAGAGCCCCTTCAGCCTCTGTAAAACACCCTGAACATATCCACCGCATATTTTGTGTCCTTCACTCCCCCCGTCTCTACCGCCGAGTGCATAGCCAGCTGGGGCAGGCCGATGTCAACGCTGGACACCGACACATGGGCTGTGGAAATATTTCCCAGGGTAGACCCGCCGGGGATGTCGGAACGGTTGGCGTAAGACTGAAAGGGCACGTCCGCCTGACGGCAAAGCTCCTTCATATGCGCCGCAGACAACGCATCCGTAGCGTATTTCTGACTGCCGTGGTACTTGATGACGACGCCGCCATTCAGATAGGGTCTGTTGGTAGGGTCCGCCTTTTCAGGATGATTAGGGTGTACCGCATGAGCATTATCCGCGGAGATCAGAAAGCTTCCCGCGATCCACCTCAAATATTGGCTCCTGCCCGCTCCCAGACTCTCCGCAATTCTCCAAAGAGTGTCCTCCAGAAAGGTGGAA
Organism: Bacillota bacterium; assembly: GCA_023663285.1. GTDB lineage: Bacteria > Bacillota > Clostridia > Lachnospirales > Lachnospiraceae > Acetatifactor. The sequence continues at coordinate 10,801 of JAMPHT010000035.1, read as the reverse complement.
TCCGCCCCCTGCTTTGTGCCGCTGCCCACTTCCTCGTTGTCAAATATGGCGCAGACGTTGATATACTCCTCCGGCGCACTCTCGGAAAAAGCCTTTACGGCAGCAAACACACACTGCAGATCGTCCAGTCTGGGCGAAAGCACAAATTCCCCGTTTTCTCCCAGGATGCGCCCCTTCTCTCTGGTGTACAGAAACAGGTCGTGGCCCAGAATGTCCTCCTGCTTCACACCTGCTGCCTTGGCCACCCGTTTCATCAGCCCGTTTTTCTTTTTCCCGTCGCTGCAGTCTCCGAACAAGGGCAGCATATCCACCTGGGGATTGTATGCCACTCCGTTATTCATATCCCGATTCATGTGGATCGCCACATTGGGTATCACCAGAATATCCTTATCCACATTGACCAACTTGGTCACTATTCTGTCCTTCTCTTTCACGGCGATCCTGCCCGCCACGGAAAGAGCCCTGTCCAGCCAGGTCGAAAGGATCATGCCGCCGTACTTTTCCGTATTCAGGCGCACATAATGGTCCTCCACCGTACTTTCCGGCAATTCCTTTACCTTAAAGGAAGGGGAATCGCTGTGGGCGGCAGCAATATGAAACCCCGCCACAGCAGCCGCTGCAGCGTCAGCAGTGCCAACGCCCTGGGTAGTGCTAACGCCCTGGGCAGTACCTGAATCAGAATTTTCTGAACCGTCTCCGGCAGGCAGCCGGAAGGCTATGAGGGAGGAATCGTTTCTGGTGACGTAATAGCCTTTCCCTGCTTCCAGTTCCCATTCCTCTCTCTCATTCAGCTCCCTGAAGCCCCTCTCTTCCAGAAGCCCTTTTACGTTTGCCACCGCATGAAAGCAGCTGGGGCTCTTCTCAATAAACTCCAGCATCTCTCTGGCGCACTTCTGATACTCTTTCATTTCTGATCTCCTTATTCCCATTCCATACAGCTTCCCATGCCGCTCGCGACATTTCGGCCAAATCCGCTCACTCCGGCTCAGGCACTTCGACTTAGACACTCCGCTTCAGTCATTTCGGCTCAAGTACTCCGCTTCAGGCGCTTCGCCTCAGGCATCCGCTTCAAACTTCTGCTTGTCCTCCACGGAGATCTCCCTGCCCAGCTGGACCTCGATCAGCTGCAGCTCCGTTTCCGCCAATACCGTATGCTTACACCCTGCCGGCATGGATATCACATCCCCGGTTGACACCTTGCGCTTTTCTCCGTCAAGGATCACCGTCCCTGCGCCCTTCGCCACAGTCCACACCTCATCCCGGTGCTCATGGCTGTGATAATGAAGGCTGTTTCCCGGCTTTAACACCACCCGGATGGTCATGCTCTCCTCCTGTACATCCAGGACCGTAAAGCTGCCCCAGGATTTCTCCGCATACCTGACCTGTCCGGTCATTTCTTCCACAAAGGGCTTGATATAGCTGCTCTGCTCCTTGTCCGAGATCAGTATACCGTCGCCACTGGCAGCGACTATCATATTTTTACAGCCCATGCACAAAACAGGGATATTCAGCTCGTTGACCACATGGGTATTCTCACATTTCTCATTCAGGGTGACACGCCCCAGAGTCATTCTGTCCATGGTCTCCGCGAAGGTGTTCCAGGTCCCGATATCCTTCCATGTACCGCTGTAGCGAAGCACGCAGATACTTTTTTCCCGTTCCGCCACCGCATAGTCGAAGCTGATTTTTTCCTGAGCCGGATACTTTTCGTACAGATCCCTGTAATCCGAAAAGTCAAGCCTCTCATGAGCCTTTTTCAACAGATACCCCAGCTTACAGGCGAAAACGCCGCCGTTCCAGAGCGCTCCCTGACTCAGGTATCTTTGGGCTGTCTCCAGATCCGGCTTCTCCCGGAAGGTCCTTACGCCGCTGACAGGCTCCCCGTCCTCCGGAATGATATACCCGTATTTTTCGCTGGGGTAGGTAGGCTCCATCCCAAGCAGCATCAGATTTGCCCTGCCTTCCTCCGCCAACTGCGCCAGCTTCCGCATGGCCTGAAAATAGGGAAGCTCCACATAAGGATCCACAGGGCAGATCACCACTGCCTCCTCCTCCGGGATCCCCAGCTTATCCTTTAAATAGCTGGCCGCCAGGCAGATTGCGGGAAAGGTATCCCTTCTGTCCGGCTCCACACATATATTCACTTTATCTCCCAGCTGGTTTCTGATAGCGCTGACCTGCTTCTTTCCGGTGGCGATGGTGACCTGCGCCTGTCCGTCAACTGCCCTGATCTGCCGGTACACCCGCATGATCATGGACTCCGGCTCTCCCGCCTCTCCCGGCAGCATCTTCAGAAACTGCTTGGAACGAACGTCATTGGACAGCGGCCACAGCCTCTTGCCGCTTCCTCCCGACAATATGATAAACTGCATTCTTATACCCCTTTGCGTTCTTCAATGCGAGCAGGCGCTTCCCTGCGCCGTAGAATTCTTTTGCGAAACAGCCCCGGAAATCTTTCCGAAGTATTTAGCGTTCCGCCCGCACAGGATTGTTCAGAAAATCCTGATAGGTCAGCCGGATGCCTTCTTCCAGCTCTGTGGTATAGTGATAGCCCAATGCCTCCAGCTTGCTCACATCCAGAAGCTTTCTGGGGGTGCCGTCGGGTTTGGAGGCGTCCCAGCGGATCTTTCCGGCATACCCCACCACCTTCGCCACCAGCTCTGCAAGCTCTCTGATAGTCAGATCCTTTCCCGTCCCCAGGTTCACGGTCTCGTCGCCGCTGTATGTATTCATCAGATGTACGCAGGCCTCCGCCATGTCATCCACATACAGAAACTCCCGCAGCACATTGCCGATCCCCCAGCAGACCACCTCCTCCGCCCCTGACACCTTAGCCTCGTGAAAGCGGCGGATCATTGCAGGCAGCACATGGCTGTGGGTCGGATGGTAATTGTCGTTAGGCCCGTACAGGTTGGTGGGCATGACGCTGATATAATCCGTCCCGTACTGGCGATTCAGGTACTCGCAGTATTTCAGTCCCGAAATCTTTGCCAGGGCATATGCCTCGTTGGTCTTTTCCAGCTCGGAGGTCAGCAGGCAGCTCTCCTTCATGGGCTGGGGCGCCAGCTTGGGATAAATACAGCTGCTGCCTAAGAACAGCAGCTTCTTACATCCGTTCTGCCAGGCGGAATGGATCACGTTCATCTCCAGGATCATATTTTCATACATGAAATCCGCAAGAGCCTCGCTGTTAGCTACAATGCCTCCCACCTTCGCCGCCGCCAGGAACACGTAATCCGGCTTTTCCTGCCGGAAGAAAGCCTCCACCTCATCCTGCCTGCACAGATTCAGCTCCCCGTGGCTTTTGACGACCAGATTATGGTACCCCTGCTTCTCCAGGGTGCGGCAGATAGCGCTGCCCACCATGCCTCTGTGCCCCGCCACATATATTTTCCCGTCTTTTTCCATCATCCTTTTGTCCTCTTTCCAAACTTGTTACACAGCTTCGCCTTCGCCTGTAACAGCCGGAGGCGGCACTGTTCTCCGGCAGCCCCGTTGACTTTTTCAGCCCTGCAGCCGCTTCTCCTGCCGGGCAAGCTCCAGATCGTGCTCCGCCATAATGCGGCAAAGCTCCTCATAGCTTGTCTTTTGCGGGTTCCAGCCCAGCACCGTCTTTGCCTTCGTGGGGTCGCCCCAGAGGTTGATGACATCCGTGGGCCTGTAAAATTCCTTACTGACCTCTACCAGCACCCGTCCGTCCGCCTTGTCAACGCCTCTCTCCTCCATGCCTTTCCCCTGCCACGCAAGCTCGATCCCCGCATATCGGAAAGCGAGAGTGGTAAACTCTCTGACCGTATGCTGTACCCCCGTTGCAATGACAAAGTCCTCCGGCTCCTCCGCCTGCAGCATCAGCCACATACACTCCACATAATCCTTTGCATACCCCCAGTCCCTGAGGGCGTCCAGATTGCCCAGAAACAGCTTCTCCTGCAGTCCGCAGGCAATGCGCCCCGCCGCAAGGGTGATCTTTCTGGTCACAAAATTCTCCCCCCGGCGCTCGGATTCATGGTTAAACAGGATACCGTTGACCGCAAACATACCGTAAGCATCCCGATACTCCTTTACGATCCAGTAACCGTACTGCTTTGCCACCGCATAGGGACTGTAAGGATGGAACGGAGTCTTTTCATTCTGGGGCACCTCCTCCACCTTTCCGTACAGTTCCGAGGTAGACGCCTGATAGATCCGGCAGCTGTCCGTCAGCCCCATGATCCGCACTGCCTCCAGGATGCGCAGTACCCCCAGCGCGTCCACGTCCCCCGAATACTCCGGGGCGTCGAAGCTGACGTGTACATGGCTCTGGGCCGCCAGATTGTATATCTCATCCGGCTTTACCTCTCCTACGATACGGATGATGCTGGAGGAGTCAGACAGATCTCCCTCATGGAGCCTGACCTTGTTTTCTGCAATCAAATGGTCTATCCGGGCCGTGTTGCTGACAGACGCCCGCCGTACGATCCCGTGTACCTCATAGCCCTTCTCCAACAGAAACTCCGCCAGATAAGAGCCGTCCTGTCCCGTAATACCTGTGATCAATGCTTTTTTCATCGTTTCTATACCTCTTTACGTACTCTCTTATCTGTACACAATTCCTTTCGCCAGCTCCTCCGCTTTCTCCGCTCCGCAGAAAAGCTCCAGTATGGCAAGGCCGAAATCAATAGCCGTCCCCATGCCCCTGGATGTGATCACATTGCCTGAGACCTCCACCGGACCGGAGGTCACCTCCGCACCCTCCAGATGGCTCTCAAAGGAGGGATAGCTGCAGGCGCGCCTGCCCTTCAAAATGCCCTTGTGTCCGAAAATGCTGGGCGCTGCACAGATCGCCCCGATGTATTTTCCCTTTTCATAAAATACATCCACCTGTGCCATCAGCCCCGGATGAGCTTCCAGATTCTTCGTCCCCGGCATCCCGCCGGGCAGCACAAGCATATCGTATTTCTCAAAATCAGCTTCCTCAAAACATTTATCCGTCTCCACTGAAATACCGTGGGACCCGGTGACCTTAAGTTCTCCTGTCACCGACACCATATCCGCCTCCACTCCGCCTCTGCGGCAGATATCCACCACAGTCAGGGCCTCTATTTCCTCAAAACCCTGCGCAAAAAAAACAGCCAGTCTGCTCATTGCTTTTCCCTCCTGTTCTCAGACACTTCAATAATTACAGTATATACAGTTTCAGAAATTTTTTCAATTAATTATAGGGAATTCATGGAAAAACAGCAGGAACCATGGTATAATAGCCGCAAAGAGGAAATAAAAACTTTAACAGACAGGAACGGCAGACATGGAAATTGAACGCAAATTTACAATAAAAAAGCTCCCTGATGATTTGGAGAAATATCCCTCCCGCCATATAGAACAGGCATACCTCTGCACTACCCCCGTAGTCCGTGTGCGGAAGGAGGACAACGACTATATCCTGACCTACAAGGGCAGCGGTATGATGGAGCGGGAGGAGCATAACCTGGCATTGAATGAGGAGGCATATTACCATCTCCGCGCCAAGGCGGACGGAAATATCATCTCCAAGCAGCGCTACCTGATCCCCCTGACAGACCCGGCGTTTCAGGAGGGCTTTCCCACTCCGCCCGCAGATTATGAGCTTACCATCGAACTGGATGTCTTTGATCCGCCCTTTGCGCCTCTGGTCATGGCTGAGGTGGAATTCGGAAGCAGAGAGGCAGCGGAAGCCTTTGTCCCCCCTGCCTGGTTTGACGAGGATGTGACCTACCGCAAGGAGTATCACAATTCCTATCTTGCGCTTCAGTTCTGATGCTTCATACTGAACTTTTTTTCATACATCATCTTGTCCGCACGACGCAGCGTATCGTTTATATCATAGTCGATCCTGCGGTCATAGATCTCATACCCACAGGCTATCCCGATCCGGATATCCTCGTGGGTCTTATTATACTCTCCCGCAAGCTTTCCAAGGCGCTCTATCCGCTTCTCACATTCCCGCAGAGAACAGCCCTTGAGCAGGGCACAGAATTCATCTCCCCCCATACGGTAGCAGGGTCCCAGATCCGCAAAGCACTCCCGGATGATCCCGGCGCTCTCACAGATATATTTGTCCCCCGCCTCATGTCCAAAGGTATCGTTGCAGTGTTTCAGGTTATTCAGGTCAAACATTATCACCACGCATTTGTCCGGTTCAAAGCTTTCCGCCGCGATAAATTCCGCAAAGGCCGTCCTGTTGTTCAACCCGGTGAGCTGGTCGTGGAACGCCTTGTTTTCCAGCTTCTTCGCCTGCATACCGATCGCCATCAGAGCCTTTGCATCCTTGACGGAATACACCCCCAGGACCACATTATATGTAGTGAAGCCCAGCAGGCCCAAAAACGACTGCGTCGTCCCCCTGCTGATATAATACACGCCCATATCCAGGATCAGCCCCAGAAAGCACAGGGCAATGCAGCCTACATTGATCTTCAGCCTCCTGCTCCAGCCCCTTGCAGCGATCTCCCGGACGATCAGGCAGACATCCACCGCGCACAGGATAAAAAGAGACGAGTGGGTCAGCCAGAGAGTCTCCCGCAGATCCGCAATGCGAAGCAGCTGCAGCCCCAGCTGTACCACCGCGCTGCCGAGGCAGAATACGCAGGGGATATACCAGCCGATCTTTTCCGACGAGCTGTGCAGGCTCTTGATGAAAAAGCTGAAAGGGATCACCACCAGCATCAGCGTAAAATACGGCGCATAGGATAAGGCAATGCTTTGGGGAAACAGAATGTGGACCGCATCCAGGTCCGTGATCTTCCAGAGCCCCACCTGAACGGAAAACAGCCCCAGCATCAAAAGGCTCCGGTCTATCTCCGTATTTTTCCTGTTGTAAATAACATAAGCCACAAAGGCCAGTCCCAGAATAACGGATATAATTGCCAGTATCAGCGCAGGCAGAGCCTTCATGATCTCATCCCGGCATATGTCATACCTGCTTCCCAGCAGGAAATCTGGAATGATCTCCAGAGAGCTTTTGTACACCGGCTCCAGTTCAACCTCTACCGTTTTTCCTATATCCTCGCCACTTATGGGGATAAAGTGCCATTCGCAGCCGGGGGTCCTGCCAAAAGCATTCCCCTGATCCGCCCGCAGCTGATAGACCGCTTCACCGTCGATCCAAACCTTCACATTCTGGTGATATGCCGAAAACGCCAGTGTCCTGTCAACCGTATCTTCCCCATCCAGCACAAAGGTACACCTCAGCAGCTGTCCCAGCTGCGCCGTGTCGTCCTGCACCGTTTCCACACTAAGCTCTTTCAGAACAGCGTACCTGGATGCGACTTCTCTTTGCTGTACATCCAGCTTAAAGGTATTCAGCATGAATATAAACAGCGCTATCACCACAAAGCTTCCTATAAAATACCCTATCTTCACAAATCGGCGCATCCGGCCGCCTCCCTTCTCAGCCGGCAACGAAGGAGGACACCACATATCCTGCGTAAATTGCCAGCAGTGCGCCCCCCTGGATACGATAGGAACGCTGCTTTATCATCAGCGGCACTGTCAGCACCGCCATCACCACAACTCCCAGGACCGCGTCTACCCTGATCGTACTGGGATTTAAATTGATTCCCGTAATAGCGGCGGGAATGCCCATGACCAGCACCAGATTCAGGATATTGGCTCCCACAATATTGCCCAGGCCCACATTGCCATAGCCCTTGATAATGGAAACAAGGGAAGTCACCAACTCCGGCAGGGAGGTCCCCAGGGCAATGAACGTCACCGCAATCACACGCTCCGGCACACCCATGGCTCCCGCCAGGATGATACCGTTGTCCACCAGAAGGTTTGCCCCGAAATACAGAAGTACCGCGCATACCACCAGCGTCAGCAGCTGCACCGCCAGGGAGCTCTGCTTTTCTTCCTTTTTCTCCTCGTCCTCACCTCCGGGGAACTTCACGTTAGCCACGGCATAAGCGCAGGCACACACCAACAGCACGATACCCGTCACTCGATTGAATCTGCCCGTAAACAGCCCCACTGCGATCAGTCCCAGGGCAATAGCAAAAAATGTGGCCGCACGCCAGGTAATGGAAGAGCGGGCTACCTTTTTAGCCGGGGAGATCAGCTGAGTCAGTCCGGCAATCAGGGCCGTGTTGCAGATAATGGAGCCAAAGGCATTGCCCGCGCTGATATCAGCAGCCCCCGGTGTTCCCTGTAATGCCGCCATGGTAGATACCAGGACCTCCGGCAGGGTAGTTCCCAGACTGACAATGGTAGCGCCCACCACCATTTCAGGGATCTTCAGCCGCTTGGCGATTGCCACCGCCGCATCCACCAGGCGGTCCCCGCCCAGACAGATCAAAATCAGTCCCAACACAAACAGCGCTGCTACTTTGACCATTGTAATTTCCTCCTTAAGCTGTTTCTAATTTTGCCAGAAAATCCGCTTCCGCCACCGGCTTGGAAAAATAGTAGCCCTGCAGATATTCGCAGCCCATCTCCTTCAGAACATCTCGCTGCTCCGCTGTCTCAACGCCCTCCGCCACCACATTCAGCTCCAAGGCCCGCATCATTGTGACCGTGTGGCGAAGCGCCTTCATTGCCTGCTCATTTTCCATGGCATACCACACCATGGACTTGTCCAGCTTCACGATACTGAAGGGATATTTCAGCACATTGGAAAGGTTGGAATAACCCGTTCCGTAATCATCCAGCGAGAAGGTGACTCCCCCCACCGTCATGCGCTCCATGGTATTGAACAGAATGTCCGTGGCTAATATTGTCTCCGTCACTTCAAGATTGATACATCTGTAGGGAACGTCATACTCGTCCATGATGCCGTAGAGCATCTCGCAGATATCCTCCTGCATACACTGTACCACGGACAGATTCACCTCTATGTAATCGATTTCCTTTTCCCACAGCTTTTCCTTGGCTATCATTTCACACGCGGAGCGGAACACAAGCTCCCCGATCTTTAAGATCATGCCGTTTTTTTCCGCTATGGGAATGAACTCCTCCGGACTGATAAAGCCCAGCTCCGCATCAAAGAGCCTGACCAATGCCTCCGCGCAGCTGAAACGTCCCTTTGAGGTAGAATAGATGGGCTGGTAATACACCTGAAATGTCCCGTTTGCCAGCGCCTGCTGCATGATCTGCTGGATCCTGTTCTCCCGTTTTCTGTTCTCCAGGATCTGGCCGCTCATATGCCGCACTTCACCGTCACTGCTCTCAAAGGGCGCTGCGGTGAAATGATCCACGGAATCCATGATATCCTCCAGCGTTCCCACTTCCTCCGGGTAGTCCAGCTGCATCAACACGGTCTCAAACTGAATATTCATATCCCCGTCCGCCACCGGCCGGCTGAATACATCCTGCAGTATTTTTATCACACGCTTCAGCTCTTCCTCCCTGTCCTCCACGATCAGAGCCAGCTTGCCGTCCGCCAGATAGAAAAGCTTAGCCGAGCGCAGCTCGCTCTTCAACGCTTCCACCACCTGCTTCAGCAGGGTACGGCCGGGTTCCAGCCCTACCGCCTCCCGGATGGGAAGGTAATTTGTGATATTCACGACTACCACATGGAAGTAACTGTTCTTTTTCACTTCATTTGCAGCCACCTTTTCAAAGCCCCGATGATTGTAGACGCCCAAAAGCTTGTCCTCGTCGTCATCCGGACTTTCCAGCGACATATACAGAAGCAGCAGCGACAGCGAAGCCATAAACTGCAGCAGCAGGATATTCGGGAATATCACCTGTAAAATGATCCCTGTCAGAGTTGCCAGCAGATAAAAGTATACCGACGCCTTCTGCCATCTGGTAATAACAAAACGATGCTTCACCGCAGCTGCCAGAGTGGCGATCATATAAACTCCCGTGGCCGCATACAGCAGCGGGAATCCGGGGCCATGGCAATAGCCCTCCCCCCGGCTATAGTAAAATATCAGCTTTGTAACCGGAGACGTGATTATAAGCAGTCCTGCCGTGCAGACCGGAGCCAGCAGCACCAGTCTGTCCCTCCAGGACCAGGCGCTCTTTCCCTTCCGAGTGGATATAAAGAGATACAGACAATAAAGAAAAGGCAGCACGTTAAATGCCATGAGATAGATCACATTCACGGTATTCACCACCAACGCCGTCAGGCGATAGCGATCTGCGACTACGGTGACGATATCCAGCGCATCCGTGACAAATGAGAGCCAGAGCAGCCAGATAAATACCACAGTCTGCGGCATACGAATACTTTTCTTATGGTAAAAATGAATCAGAATCATGACGGTAAGAACCAAGGCCGCCACGTCATAGTGCAGAACGTACCTCATATTTTATACCTCTGCTCTCTCTCGTGTATACAAAAAGGGCCGGCTTCGTGACAAACCTCTGCCCTGCAATATATAAACCGATGCGGGACCTGACCTTCTCGTGTTCTGCTTCGCGCCCGCCGATGCGGATAACAGGACTTGAACCTGCACGTCTGCTGACACCAGAACCTAAATCTGGCGCGTCTGCCAATTCCGCCATATCCGCCTATGGGTATTATAACCGCGATCCCTTTGTCTTGTCAATAACACTAAAAAAGCAGACGCTGCCCCTCGTTATTTCCTATTCAGTCAATATCATATCCACGCAAGTATGTCTATTTTCCTCATTGCTCGCGGGAATAAAAACGCCCGGTCTCCCTTGCGAGATCCGGACGGTTTTTCGTGAGACATAGGAGACTCGAACTCCCGACACCTTGATTAAAAGTCAAGTGCTCTACCAACTGAGCTAATGTCCCATATGATCATCCAAAAGCTGATAAGCAGGGCTAGCTGGATTCGAACCAGCGAATGCAGCAGTCAAAGTGCTGTGCCTT
>JAMPHT010000034.1 GCA_023663285.1 Bacillota bacterium | reverse complement strand
GCCCACAGAAGAGCCAGACCGTCAATATTACTACATGGCGAAATGCCGGGAGCGGATACGGGATCTTGAACGAAAAAACGGCCGCAGACCCTCTGCCTGTGTTACGACTTTCGGCTGTCAGATGAACGCAAGAGACTCCGAGAAGCTGGAGGGAATCTTAAAAAGAGCAGGTTATGAAATTGTTTCTTCGGAGGAGACCGCGGATTTTGTCATTTTCAACACCTGTACCGTCAGAGATAACGCCAACCAGCGCGTTTATGGCAGGCTGGGAGAGCTGAAGGGCGGCAAGCGCAGGAATCCGTCCATGAAAATAGCCCTCTGCGGGTGCATGATGCAGGAGCCTTCCGTCATTGAGAGGATCAGGACAAGCTATCCCTTTGTGGATCTGATATTTGGGACTCATAATATTTATAAGTTTGCGGAGCTGTTATATGCGTCCTTTGAGGCGGAGGGGATGCTCATAGACATCTGGAAGGACACGGACAGGATCGTGGAGGACCTGCCGGTGAAAAGGAAATATCCCTTTAAATCCGGGATCAATATCATGTTCGGCTGTAATAATTTCTGCAGCTATTGTATCGTACCCTATGTAAGGGGCAGGGAGCGGAGCAGGGAGCCGGAGGATATCCTGCGGGAGATAAGGGGACTGGTCGCCGACGGGGTAGTGGAGGTCATGCTGCTGGGGCAGAATGTGAATTCCTACGGCAGGAACCTGAATGATCCCATGAGCTTTGCCCGGCTGCTGCAGGAAGTAGAGAAAATAGAGGGACTGCAGCGCATTCGTTTTATGACCTCACATCCCAAGGATCTGTCCGACGAATTGATTCAAGTAATAAAAAATTCCCGCAAGATATGCAGGCATCTCCATCTTCCTCTGCAGTCCGGCTCCAACCGGATATTGCAGCAGATGAACCGACGCTATACCAGAGAACAGTATATCGATCTTGCCCTGAAAATACGCAGAGAGATCCCTGATATTGCCATCACCACGGATATTATTGTGGGTTTTCCGGGAGAGACACATAAGGATCTGGAAGAAACCATTGACGTGGTGCGCACCGTAAAATTTGATAATGCCTTTACCTTTGTCTATTCCAGACGCACGGGGACCCCTGCGGCGGCTATGGAGAACCAGGTGCCGGAAGCTCAGATAAAGGAAGGGTTTGACAGGCTGTTGAAGGTAGTACAGGACACAGCCAGGGAACAGGCGGCAAAGCAGGTGGGAAGCGTCTGCGAGGCGCTGATAGAAGAAGTAAACGAGAACGGCGGGACGGCGAAAGACAGAGGGATGACAGATGAGGGCGGAGGTCCATCGGGAGGACTGTCCGGCGGAGAGCTTGTGACAGGTCGGCTTTCCAACAATATGATCGTACATATACCGGGGGACGCCTCCCTTGTGGGTAAAATTGTCCGGGTGTCCTTAGACGAGTGCAGGGGCTTTTATTATCTGGGGAAGATAGTGGAGGCTGACGATAAAGGATGCTATGGAAAAGCATGGAGGGGAAAATGAAAACACAGGCAAAAGAAGAACTTCTGACGACCATACAGAGCATTGAGGCAGAGCCGGGGCAGAGGCTGCTGGTGGTAAGCGATATCCACGGCCACTTAAACCGGCTGATTCGGCTTTTGGAAAAGATGAACTATGGCGGAGACGATATTCTGATCATTGTGGGAGACCTGATAGACAAAGGGCCGGAGAGCCTGGGGGTAGTGCGGTATGTGATGGACCTTTGCAGGCAGTATTCGGTCTACGTGTCCATGGGAAATGTGGAACAGTACAGGCTGCAGCTGCTTCAGGACGCGCTTGCGGCGGAATGTGGGAAAGGCCGCATGGGTGAGCTGCTGGAATATCTGCGCTGGGCCGCCGGATCCTGGGGAGGTGGTCTGCTGCAGGATATGCTGGGGGAGCTGGGAGTGCCTGTCAGTGAGTTGACAGCGGAGAATATAACGGAGCATATGGGGCGGCTGTGGGAGCAGTTTCGGGAGGAACTGGATTTCCTTTGGAGCTGTCCCACCATTCTGACGGCAGGAGACTATCTTTTTGTCCACGGCGGCGTGCCTACGGATGACTTGTCCGTCCTGGCCGGAAGCCCTGCGGTGCCTTATTTGAAAAATGATGGTTTTTGGAATCAGGGATACAGCTTCAGCAGGTATACCGTGGTGACCGGACACTGGCCTGCCTTTCTTTACAGACCCGATGAAGAGAACGGGAGTCCCCTGTTCGACAGGGAAAGGCGGATACTCTGCATTGACGGGGGCTGTGGTCTAAAATATGCAGGCCAGTTAAACGGCGTCATGATCCCCGACTGTACTGCGGGGATAGATCATATCTCCTGGACTGCCTGCGACGATTTCCCGGTGGTAACGGCGCTGGAGCCTCAGGCGGCAAGGGCGGCAGGTATCCATATCCAGTATTTTGACAATATAGTGGAGCTGGTGCAGGAAACGGAGGATATGGCAAAGGTGTGCCAGGTCTCCACGGGAAAGGAATTTGAGGCGCCAAAGAATTTTTTGACCCACTGGTATCAGGATGAAAGACTGCGCTGCAGTGATTACTGCGACGCTCTGCTGGAGGTGGCGCCGGGGGAGAAGCTGTCTCTGATACTTAAGGCGGGCGGAAAATACTATGTGAAGAACAGGCTGGGAAAAATCGGCTGGTATGAGGGAACTTTGGAGAACTTTTTCCATTCTTTGCCGTCTATAGAGGTATGGTGAGGTCATCAGCCTCAGACGGAAGGGAGGAAAATGTATTTATGAGAAGGTTAAGGTTATTCACGGTGGCGCTGGTGGTGGTTTCCATGCTTGCAGGCTGCGGGGGCTCAGGAGGGGATTCCTCCGGCAGCCGGAAAGGAAGCGTCGGCAATCAGACGGCAGGCGGTGCAGACGGCGGGTATTGGCTTGAAGGAAACACCGCAGACGGATATTATACTGCCAATGAAGCGCCTGCGGCGGGAATGGCGGACGAAATGTGGGAGGCGGGAATTGCGGAACCGGGCGAAGAGCCGGACCGGAATACGGAGGAATATGACGCGCTGGAGGAGCCCGGCTTTAAAGCGGTGAAAAACAGTCCCATATCCACCTTTTCGGCGGATGTGGATACGGCGTCTTACGCAAACTTAAGGAGAATGATAGAGGCCAATTATTCCATAGAGGATATTCCCGCAGGGGCAGTGCGGATCGAGGAGCTGCTGAACTATTTCAACTATGACTATCAGCTGCCGGGAGAGGGCGAGCCCTTCGGAGTTACCACGGTGATAGGGGACTGCCCCTGGAATGAGGATGCAAAGCTGCTGCAGATCGGCCTGAAAACGGAGGAGATCGATTTCAGTGAAGCGCCTGCGTCAAATCTGGTGTTTCTGCTGGACGTGTCAGGTTCCATGGACAGCGCCGACAAGCTTCCCCTGCTGCAATCGGCATTTACCATGCTGGTGGATGAGTTGACGGAGAAGGATCGGGTATCCATTGTGACCTATGCGGGCTCCGACCAGGTGCTGCTGGAAGGGGAAAAGGGAAGCAATAAGACAAAGATAACAGAGATCATCAACAATTTATATGCCAGCGGCTCCACCAACGGCTCCGCAGGGATCGAAACAGCGTACCGGCTGGCGGAGGAAAACTTTATTGAGGGCGGCAACAACAGGATCATCCTGGCTACGGACGGGGATCTGAATGTGGGGATCACCTCGGAAAGCGACTTAAAGGAGTTGGTGACGAAAAAACGGGAGTCCGGCATTTACCTGTCGGTGCTTGGCTTTGGCACGGGGAATATCAAGGATAACAAGATGGAGACCCTGGCGGACAACGGAAACGGTAACTATTCCTATATTGATTCCAGGGGAGAAGCTAAGAAGGTGATGGTGGAGGAAATGGGGGCCACCCTTGTGACTGTGGCCAGGGACGTAAAGCTTCAGGTGGAGTTCAACCCGGCTTATATAAAGGGCTATCGGCTTCTGGGCTATGAGAATCGGACCCTTGCCACGGAGGACTTTGACGACGATAGCAAGGACGCGGGGGAGATCGGCGCGGGACATACCGTGACAGCTCTTTATGAAATCATCACCACGGATTCCGGACAGGAGATCCCGGAGACGGAGCTGAAGTATCAGGAGGGGACTTCCGGGATCGAGAACGGAGAATGGGCCACCTTAAGGATCCGTTATAAGGACCCGGCGGATGCAGGCGAAAGTATTTTGGAGGAATACGTCATTAATGAGGATGTCTATACGACCCGGCCCAGGGAAGATTTTTACTTTGCGGCGGCGGTAGCGGAGCTTGGTTTATTGGTAAGAGACAGCAATTATAAGGGAACGTCCTCCTTTAAAGGCATAGAGAGCCTGTTGGCCAGGGTAGATACAGGAGCTGACGATTACAGGGATGAGTTTGCCTATCTGGTGAAAAAGCTGAAAAGAAACAGCCCAACTGAGACGGGAAGCAGCAGCGGGGAAGAACCGTCCGTGACCCGGACTGCGGGAAATCAGGGAGACGGCAGCCCAGGGCTGCCCCTTGCCTCCGCAGAAAATATCGAAAGTGTGGAATGTGAGTGGCAGGACAGGAAAATCAGCCTGAGTATTCCTGAGGGCTGGGAGTATGAGACGGAGGAGTACGGAGACGTAGCCGGAAGGTTTGGCGTCCGGTTTCGTCCGGCAGGCTGCAGCGGCTGGGTGAGTCTATACTTTTATGAATCCTTTGGAGTGTGCGGCACCGGACTGGAGGAGCAGGACATTACCCTTGACAGCGGCCGCTCCTGCAGAATGGGGATCTATGACGGGGGGAAAAGCTTTAGTTTTATCGTGTTCCCGAAGGAGCAGGATTCGTCAGGGACCTTTGTGGCGCTGGCGGAGGGCGCGGGAGACTGGCTGGCGGAGCAGGAAGAGGAAGTGCTGCAGATCCTTGATACGGCGGCCATGGAGGACGGCAGCCGGTAGAGGGACGCTTCCTTTTCGGCAGCTTCACCGGAAAGCCTTTACTCTGGCAGCTTATTATGTTAAAATAAAAGAAATGAGAAGAAAGGCGGTACAATATGGAAAAGGAAGCGTTTTCCCTGAAAAAATGGGTGTCCCAATACCGAAGGACTATCAGCAACGCGATATGGAACGATATTACACTGGCTTTTGTCTGCATTATACTGCCTGCGCTCCATAAGATCGATAATATAAGGGCAGGGGAATATCCCAGCCAGACAGCCGCGGAGATCAACAGGCGGATCGCTGAACTTAGGCCCGGCATCATCACCGAGGCATTGATCGGGTTCCTCGTGATCGCGCTGGCGCTCTTTATTCCCATATTGCTATACCGATTCTGGCTTGAGCACAGGATCGATCTGATCAAAATGCTGAAAGAATATCGGAAAGAAAATAAGAGTCGTTGCTGATTTACAACATCAATATTTTGTGGTACAATAATGGCAAATGCGCAATTCGTTGTGTATTTGCCGGGCGGATAGCTTGCCTGGCAGGCTATCCGCTTTTTTATTGAATAGGAAATAACGAGTTTGCGAAGCAAATCTCGCAAGCGGACAACGTCCGCTTTTTTACGATTAGAGAACAGGAGTGTACCCGCGATGTCGGAGCAGCAGATCCCCGTAGAAGAACTTACCCCCATGATGCAGCAGTACCTGGAGACCAAAAAGCAGTATCCGGGCTGTATTCTTTTTTACCGTCTGGGAGATTTTTATGAAATGTTTTTTGACGACGCCCTTACCGTGTCCAGGGAGCTGGAGCTTACCCTGACGGGGAAAGCCTGCGGACTGGAGGAGAGGGCGCCTATGTGCGGCGTCCCTTATCATGCGGTGGAAAATTATTTGACCAGACTGGTCAATAAGGGCTATAAGGTGGCCATCTGTGAGCAGATGGAGGATCCGAAGCTGGCAAAGGGGCTGGTGAAGCGGGAGGTCACCCGTGTGGTCACCCCCGGCACGAACCTGAATGTGCAGGCGTTGGAGGAATCCAGAAACAACTTTCTCATGTGTATTGTCTATACACCTACCAAGATCGGCATTTCCGCGGCGGACGTCACCACGGGAGATTACTATCTCACCGAGGTGGAGGATCTGGGAAAGTTAAGCGACGAGCTTATGAAATATGAACCCTCGGAGATCATCTGCAATGAGGCTTTTCTGGTCAGCGGCTTTGAGGTGGAGCAGCTGCGGAGCAGATATCATATTCCCGTCAATGCGCTGGAGCCTCATCTTTTCGACGACGACGGCTGCAGGCAGGTCTTGCAGCGGCATTTCAAGGTGAATACCCTGACCGGTTTAGGGGTAGAGGATTTTCCCATCGGCCTGCTGGCGGCGGGAGCCCTGTTACAGTTCCTCCACGAGACGCAAAAGACAGATTTGGCACATTTTACTCATATTTCCCCCTATCTGACCAGCAAGTATATGCTGCTGGACAGCTCCACCAGACGGAATCTGGAATTGACGGAGACGCTCCGTGAAAAACAGAAGAGAGGTTCCCTGCTCTGGGTGCTGGACAGAACTAAGACTGCCATGGGAGGCAGGCTGCTGCGCAGTATGCTGGAACAGCCTCTGATCGACAAGAAAGAGATGGAAAAGAGGCTGGATGCAGTAGAGGAGTTAAGCGGCGACAGCGTATCCAGGGATGAGATCAGGGAGTATCTGAACCCGGTCTATGACCTGGAGCGGCTCTTGAGCAAGGTGACCTATAAGACGGCTAATCCAAGAGATTTTATCGCTTTCCGCAACTCTCTTGAGATGCTGCCTGCGGTGAAAACGGTCCTGAAGGGCTTTTCAAAGGAGGAGTTGAAGGAGATCGAGGACGACATTGACGGACTTGAGGACGTTTATCAGCTGATCAATGCTTCCATTGAGGAGGACCCGCCTGTCACCGTCAGGGAAGGCGGCATGATCAAGGATGGCTTTGACGAGACCATAGACAGGCTGCGGAGCGCCAAAAGGGACGGCAAGCAGTGGCTGGCGGAGTTGGAGGAGCAGGACAGGGAGCGCACGGGCATCAAGAATCTGCGCATCAAATTCAACAAGGTTTTCGGCTATTATTTTGAAGTGACCAATTCTTATAAAAATATGGTGCCGGAGGATTACATACGCAAGCAGACCCTCGCAAATGCAGAGCGCTATACCACGCCCCGGCTGAAGGAACTGGAGGACACCATTTTGAATGCGGAGGACAAGCTGACAGCCCTGGAGTATGACTTGTTCTGTAAGATCAGGGAGTCCATTGCCCTGGAGCTGGAGCGTATCCAGAGGACGGCCAAAGCCATAGCAAAGCTGGATGTTTATACGTCCCTGTCACTGGTGTCCGAACGAAACCGGTATGTGCGCCCGAAGCTGAATGAAAAGGGGATCATTGACATCAAAGAGGGCAGGCATCCTGTTGTGGAGCAGATGATCACCAATGATCTGTTCGTGGCAAACGATACCTATCTGGACAACGGAAATAACTGTATCAGCGTCATCACCGGGCCCAACATGGCGGGGAAGTCCACCTATATGCGGCAGACTGCGCTGATCGTGCTGCTGGCCCAGGTGGGCTGCTTTGTACCGGCAAAAAGCGCAAATATCGGCATTGTGGACAGGATATTTACCAGAGTGGGGGCTTCTGACGATCTTGCCAGCGGCCAGTCCACCTTCATGGTGGAGATGAACGAGGTGGCAAATATCCTGCGGAATGCCACGGCGGACAGTCTGCTGATCCTGGATGAGATCGGGCGTGGGACCTCTACCTTTGACGGCTTGAGCATTGCCTGGGCGGTGATCGAGCATATCAGCAACCGGAAGCTTTTGGGGGCGAAAACCTTGTTTGCCACCCACTATCATGAGCTTACCGAGCTGGAAGGCAAGATGAGCAATGTGAACAATTACTGCATTGCCGTGAAGGAGTGCGGGGATGATATTGTGTTCCTGCGCAGGATCATCAGAGGCGGGGCGGATAAGAGCTACGGTATCCAGGTGGCAAAGCTTGCCGGTGTTCCCGACATGGTGATCGACCGGGCAAAGGAGATCGTGGAGCAGCTGACAGATAACGATATCATTGAAAAAATACAGAGCATCACCGTGGATCAGCGGGGAGAGACAAAGGCAAAAAAGCAGCCGAAGCTGGATGAGGTGGATCTGGCCCAGATGTCCCTGTTTGACACGGTGACGGATGAGGATGTCTTAAAAGAGCTGATGGAGGTGGAGGTCAATACCATGTCGCCTCTGGACGCGCTGAACACACTGTACAGGCTGCAGAATAAGTTGAAGAACCGATGGCAAGTGTGAGAAGAATTTCTAACTGCCTGCGGCAGTTTTTGCTCATGCCAGAGGGCATTTCGCAAAGAAATTCTAAATCTCACACTGAAGAATGCCAAGAGGGTGCGTAGCACACCTCTTTGGGCATTCTTCCAGGCATACGCTCTGCTATGCAGAGCTTTTCCGCCCGGAAGAATCCGCCTGGCGGATTCTTCCAACAATAGAGGCAGGCTTAGATAGAGGCGGTTCTCACGAAAAGAAGAAAAGAGGGCAGGACGGATGGCGCAGATACATATTCTGGATTCGGAGACAATCGATAAAATTGCGGCCGGGGAGGTGGTAGAGCGCCCGTCCAGCGTGGTGAAGGAGCTGGTGGAAAATGCCATTGATGCCGGAGCCGCCGCAATCACGGTGGAGGCGAAGGACGGCGGCATTTCTTTTATCCGCGTCACGGACAACGGCCTGGGGATGGAAAAGGAGCAGCTGCGGACGGCGTTCCTGCGCCATGCCACCAGTAAGATCAAAAGTGCGGAGGACCTGATACGGATCTCCAGCCTGGGGTTTCGAGGCGAGGCGTTATCCAGTATTGCGGCAGTGGCTAAGGTGGAGGTGATCACCAGAACGCCGGAGAGCATCACAGGCAGCCGGATCTTTTTGGAGGGCGCCAGGGAAACGGCTTTTGAAGAGGTAGGGGCGCCGGAGGGAACCACCTTCATTGTGCGGAATCTGTTTTTCAACACTCCCGTGCGGCGGAAATTTTTAAGGCAGCCTGCCACAGAGGGCGGTTACATTGCGGATCTGATGGAGCATCTTGCGCTGTCCAGACCGGATATTTCTTTCAAGCTGACGCTGGGAAATCAGATGAAATTCCATACCTCCGGCAACGGGGATCTGCGGGAGGTCATTTACCGTATTTACGGCAGGGATGTGGCAAATGCGCTGGTGCCTATCCAGTATGCCCAGGATGGCGTCAGGATAGAGGGGTATCTTGGCAAGCCGGTGCAGGTCCGGTCTAATCGGAATTATGAGATCTATTTCATCAACGGCAGATTTGTGCGGAGTAATATAGTAGCCAGGGCCATAGAGGAGGGATACCGGGAATATCTCATGCAGCATAAATTTCCGCTGTGTGTGCTGCACATTACCATGGATACGGATCGTGTGGATGTGAACGTGCATCCCACCAAGATGGATGTACGGTTTACGGATGCTTTTGCGTTCAGCGCCCTTCTCTGCGGCGCAGTGAAGTATACCTTAAAACACCTTGAGATGATTCCGGACGCGCTGTTGTCCACAGAGCGGGAGCGAAAGGCGGAGGAAAAGGCAGAGCGGATCCTCAGGGAGAAAGAAAAAACGCCGGAGCCCTTTGAACAGCGCCGGGGGAATGCTTACCGCGTCATGGAAGAAATGAAATATGAGGCGGAACGCCCTAAAATGCAGGAATTTATTCAAAATCCCCTGTGGGCAAGGGTGAAAAATGGTGAAAATTCCGAAAAAATGCAGGAAGAATCAGCAAATTTCCAGAAAATGCCTTTAAAAATGACACACGTGTCAGAAGAAGAGACGTTTTTTACGGAAACCTCGGAGCTGGAGCTGCCGGAAGCAGCACAGCAGAGCAGTCGGCAGAAAGACAAAGAGGAACGGGAAAATTCCGCCGGAAAGGGGACGAAAGTATCCGCCCAGTTGAATTTGTTCGAGGAAAAGCTGCTGACGGCGGACAACCGCAGCAGATTCCGGATCATCGGGCAGGTCTTTGAAACCTACTGGCTCATTGAGTTTGAAGGTAAGCTGCTGATGATAGATCAGCACGCTGCTCATGAGAAAGTAAACTACGAGCGGCTGATGAAGCAGTTTCGGGAGAAAAACGTAGTGTCCCAGACCCTGATGCCGCCTATCATCGTCAGTCTGTCAGGACAGGAAGAGACTGTGCTGAAGGAGCATATAGAGGTCTTTGAAAGCCTGGGCTTTGAAATCGAGGCTTTCGGCGGCAGCGAGTACGCCCTGCGCAGCGTGCCTGTGGATCTGTACGGCTGCGGGGAACGGGAGATGTTTCTGGAGGTGCTGGATCAGCTGGCGGGCGGAGGCAGCTTCGGCGGCGTCCGGGTGGTGGAGGAGAAGATAGCGTCCATGTCCTGCAAGGCGGCGGTGAAGGGTAACAACCTTTTGAGCCTTGCGGAGGCGGAGACCCTGATCGACGAGCTGCTGACCCTGGAAAATCCTTATAACTGTCCCCACGGCAGACCCACCATCATAGTCATGACAAAAGAGGAGATGGATCGGAAGTTCAAAAGGATCGTAACATGAGACAGACTATCATGAGGCTGACTATATGGAAATACAGGAAAAACAGAAATCCCCGCTGGTGGTGCTGACAGGCCCGACGGCGGTGGGAAAGACCAGGCTCTCCCTGTCTCTGGCAAAGGCGCTGGGCGGCGAGATCGTATCGGCGGATTCCATGCAGGTGTACCGCCACATGGATATTGGGACCGCCAAGATCGGAAAAGAGGAAATGCAGGGGATCCCCCATCATATGATCGATATTCTGGAGCCTTGGGAGTCTTTTAATGTAGTGCTGTTCAAGGATCGCTGCGAAGAATGTATCAGGGGCATTTATGAGAGAGGGCATATCCCCGTGGTCACCGGAGGCACCGGTTTTTATATTCAGGCGCTTTTAAAAGATGTGGATTTCACGGAGGAGCCGGAGGATACGGCATACAGGCAGCGGTTGGAGAAGCTTGCGGCTGAGAAGGGCGCGGAATTTCTCCATGCCATGCTCCGGGAAGCAGACCCGGCAGCGGCGGAGGAGATTCACGCCAACAACATTAAGCGTACTATCCGCGCTCTGGAATTTCATCATCTGACAGGGACGCCCATCTCGGAACATAACCGTAAAGAGCGGCAGAAGGAAAGTGCTTACGATTCCCGGTATTTTGTGCTGAATGAAGCGCGGGACAGGCTATATGCCCGCATTGAAAAGCGGGTGGATGAAATGCTGGACCGGGGGCTTGCGGATGAAGTCAGACGGCTGCGGGATATGGGATGCAGGAAAGACATGGTTTCCATGCAGGGGCTTGGCTATAAGGAGCTTCTGGCCTGGCTGGACGGGGAGACCACCTATGAAGAGGCGGTGGAAATCTTAAAACGGGACACCAGACATTTCGCCAAAAGGCAGCTCACCTGGTTCCGCCGGGAGCGGGATGTGATCTGGGTCAATAAAGAGGAATTTGAGTATGATGAGGACAGAATGCTGAAATATATGCTTGGTGAAATGAAAGCCTGGGGCAGCTGTACGAATATGCCGTAAGGTCCGGACAGTTGGAAGGGCCCAGACAGCCGAAGGTCCCGGATAGCTGAAAGCCGCCAGATGACCGTAAGGTCCGGACGCTGAAGGTCTCGGATAGCAGGAAGGTCCCGGACGGCCGAAGATCCCGGATGGCAGGAAGGGCTTGGACAGCCGAAAGAGCGGCTTGCCGGAGCGGGTGCTGCGGGACGCGGGGCTTCCTGCAGGCAGGATAAGCAGGGGAGGATATCATGGCTGAATTAGAGGAAATGTACGCCCGAATGGGCATAGGAAAACAGGTCTATGAATATGGGGAGTCGGTTTTGGATAAACTGTCATCCCGGTTTCGGAGGATCGACGAGACCGCAGAGTACAACCAGATGAAGGTAGTGAAAGCCATGCAGGACTGCCGGGTCAGCGAAGCCTGTCTGCTGGGCACTACGGGCTATGGCTACAATGACCTTGGCAGGGATACGCTGGAGGCGGTGTACGCCGGCGTTTTCCACACGGAGGATGCTCTGGTGCGTCCCCAGATCACCTGCGGCACCCATGCCCTGGCGCTTGCCCTGATGAGCAATCTGCGCCCCGGCGACGAACTGCTTTCTCCGGTAGGAAAGCCCTATGATACCTTAGAAGAGGTCATAGGCATCCGTCCCTCCAGGGGATCCCTTGCAGAGTATGGGATCACTTACCGTCAGGTGGATCTGCTGCCCGACGGCAGCTTTGACTATGAAAATATCCGCAGGGCCGTGAATGAACGCACCAGGCTTGTGACCATTCAGCGTTCCAAGGGCTATCAGACCAGGCCCACTTTGTCGGTGGAAGGAATAGGGGAGCTGATCGCCTTTGTGAAGGGTATCAAGCCGGATGTTATCTGCATGGTGGATAACTGCTACGGCGAGTTTGTGGAAACAAAGGAACCAAGCGACGTGGGGGCGGACATGGTGGTTGGCTCCCTCATCAAAAACCCCGGCGGCGGGCTTGCCCCCATCGGGGGCTATATCGCAGGAAAGCGGGAGTGCGTGGAAAACGCTGCTTTCCGGCTTACCTCCCCCGGATTGGGGAAGGAGGTTGGCGCTTCCTTAGGGATCTTAAAGGACTTTTATCAGGGCTTGTTCCTGTCGCCTACTGTGACCGCATCCGCCCTGAAAGGAGCGATTTTTGCGGCAAACCTGTACGAGCCCTTAGGTTTTCCGGTGGCGCCGGACAGTGTGGAGAGCCGCCACGACATTATCCAGGCAATCACCTTTGGCACCCCGGAGGGAGTGATCGCCTTTTGCCAGGGCATCCAGGCGGCGGCTTCCGTGGACAGTCATGTGACGCCACAGCCCTGGGATATGCCGGGCTATGACGCAAAGGTCATCATGGCGGCGGGGGCTTTTGTGTCAGGCTCATCCATAGAGCTTTCCGCAGACGGTCCCATCAAACCGCCCTATGCGGTGTATTTCCAGGGGGGACTGACCTGGGCCCACGCAAAGCTGGGAATCTTAAAATCCCTGCAATTCCTGATGGACAGAGGGCTCGTGGAAAAAACGAGTCGAAAAAGATAAAAATTAATTATTTGATTTTTGTGTACAGCTTTTTCATTTTATGGTAAAATAAATTTTAATGTGGAGCAGGGAATGCCCGAAGGGGCGTCCGGACCGGGATCTTCCGCACGGGCAGCGGGGAGAGCGGACACAGACAGTACAAAAGAAAGGTGAGGAAGCATTTTGAAAAAAGGGAATTGGCTGCCGGTGCTGCTGGTGCTTGTGGGATTTGTCATAGGACGGTTTATCGGCTCGTACTTTCAGGGCAGCTTTTTAAATTACGGACAGTCCTTCGGGCTGAGTTCGCCCATTGTTCTTGACCTTGGATTCTTCGTTCTGACCTTTGGACTGACGATTCACATTACCATTGCGAGCGTCATCGGTGTGGTCATAGCGCTGGTGGTATATCGCTTTATCCGCTAAGTCAATAACCCTGCTGACAAAGCCTAAAGAGAAAGAAGGTAGAAGGAGTCATATATGCCTCGGAGAAAGGCAGATGCAGTGCAGGAGCTTCCCTATGAAAGATTCCTGCGCTTCGGACCGGAGAATCTGACGGAAGCAGAGCTTCTGGCAATCATTATCAGGACAGGCACCAGGGAAAAGAGCGCCATTCAGCTGGCAGAGCAGGTGCTGGGACTGGCAAGATACCCAAAGGAGGGGCTTCTGGGACTTCACGACGTGAGCTTGGAAGAGCTGGAAAGTATCAAGGGCATCGGCCAGGTCAAGGCGGTGAAGCTGAAGTGTATCGCGGAGTTGTCCGTGCGCATCAGCGCAGCCTCGGCAAAGGCGGGGACGCAGTTTACCAGCTCCGGCCAGGCAGCCGCCTATTTCATGGAAAAGCTGCGGCACAGGGACACGGAATGCGTGTTTCTGGCGAGCCTGGATGCAAAGGGACAGCTCATCCGCGAAAAGAAGCTGTCGGAGGGCAGCGTGAAGGTGGCGCTGATCTCCCCCAGAGAGATCTTTCTGGAGGCCCTGGATGCAAGGGCGGTGAATATACTGCTGGTACACAATCATCCCAGCGGAGACCCCACCCCCAGCAGAAGCGACAGAGAAATCACAGACGCGGTCAGAAAGCTGGGAGATACAATGGATATTCCGCTGCTGGATCATATTGTGATAGGCGATAACCGATATGTCAGTTTTCGGGAAGCTGCCTGGTTCGCAGACAAAAAATGATAGTTACGATAAGAAAGGGGTTGTCATTTTGGCAAACAACGCATTTGGTATCGACCTGGGTACTAACAACATTAAAATTTACAGCAGGAGTGATGACAGTGTTCTGATAGAAAAGAACATGATCGCCATCGAGAACAAGAATACGCTCTTTGCTTACGGGGACTCTGCATTTGAAATGTATGAGAAAGCCCCCGGTAATATTCATATATCTTATCCGCTGTCTAACGGAGTCATTGCAGATATCAAGAATATGGAGATTCTGGTCCGCTATTTTGTGGCGGATCTTCAGAAAGGGAACAGCAAGCCGGCGGATTTTTATATCGCAGTGCCCACGGATGTGACCGAGGTGGAGAAGAGAGCTTTCTATGATCTGGTGAAGGATGCGGGGGTAAAGGCAAAGCGGATCATGGTGGTGGAAAAAGCCGTTGCGGACGGATTGGGGCTGGAAATCGACGTTAAGAATTCCCAGGGCGTCCTGGTAGTGAATGTAGGCTACGAGACCACGGAGATCTCCATTCTGTCTCTGGGAGGCATTGTGCTGAGCCGTCTGATCAAGACGGGAGGCTTAAAGTTTGACGAGGCGATCCGGGCTGCGGTCAGGAAGGAGTTCAGCCTGATCATCGGGGGAAAGACGGCGGAATCCGTCAAGATCTCACTGCGGGAGCTGGAGGAGAACGGTGCAGGAGCGGTGGTCTACGGCAGGGACATTGTGACAGGGCTTCCCGTGGAGCGGGAGATACCTACAAAGCTTGTGGATGACTGTCTGGAAGAGCATTTTAATACAATCATAGACAATGTGAAGGTGATTTTGGAGAGGACGCCTCCTGAGCTTGCGGCGGATATTTACCGCCATGGTATTTACCTCACCGGAGGAGCATCCCAGGTAAATCATCTGGCGGAGAGGATGGCAATGGGCACGGGACTGAAGGTGAACGTGGCGGAAAGTCCCTCAACCAGTGTGGTCATGGGACTTGCAAAGATCATCAAGGATGACAACTATAAATCCGTAGCTTATGTAATTGAAGGGATGAGTAAATGAGCCCAGTAATAAAAAGAAAAGGGGAGAGATTTACTTTGCCGAGTAAATATCTCCTTTTAATTTTAACCATACTCTGCACTCTGCTGATGCTGGTTACTTTCGGTACGGATGTGTTCAACAGGCCGCTGAATTCGGTGGTGGGATATGTGGTAGTGCCTTTTCAGCAGGGAATCGGGAAGCTTGGGAGCTGGCTTTCCAACCGTTCGGAGGAGCTGGTGCAGATACGGTCGCTTTTGGAGGAAAATGCCCGGCTGAAGGAAGAGATCGCCGCGCTGACAGAAGAAAATATTCTGCTTCAGCAGGATAAATACGAATTGAACAGCCTGCGGGATCTGGTAAACTTAAGCGAACAATACGGAGAGTACAATAAGGTTGGCGCTCGTATTATAGGCAGAGATGCGGGAAACTGGTATTCTTCCTTTCTGATCGACAAAGGCAGCGAAGACGGGCTTGCATTGGACATGAACGTTATCGCCGGCGGGGGTCTGGTGGGGCGCATCACGTCGGTGGGGCCAAACTGGGCCAGGGTGACCTCCATTATTTCAGACAACAGTTATGTCAGCGGCATGACTCTTTCCACGGAGGATAATATGATGGTAGCCGGAGATCTGCAGTTGATGGCGGATAACTGTATCAGCTTCAGCCAGCTGGTAGACAGCAGAAATCTGGTGGTGGAGGGAGACAAGGTGGTGACCTCCAATATCAGCGACAAGTTTTTGCCAAATATTCTGATCGGATATATCACTTCTATTGAAAAGGACGCCAACAACCTGACAAAATCCGGCCTGATCACGCCTGCGGTGGATTTTGAGCATCTGGGAGAGGTCCTTGTGATCACGGATGTAAAACAGGTTCCCTGAACCTGATACGAACATAAACGAAAGGAAGGCAGTATGCTCAGAAAATTTGTTGTAACGCTATTCGTGCTGGCCAGCTTTATTTTACAGTGCAGTGTGTTCAATCATATTGCCTTTGCCGGCATCATTCCCAACATGATGATCGTACTGACGGCGTCCTTCGGCTTTATGAGGGGGGAGAAGGAAGGGCTGGTGATTGGCTTTTTCTGCGGCCTGCTAAACGATATTTTTTTCGGAAGCTTCCTCGGATTCTATGCTCTGGTGTTGATGTACATAGGTTATCTGAACGGTAAGTTCAGCCGCATATTTTATCCTGAGGACATAAAGCTTCCCATAGCGCTGATCGTGACCAGCGATCTGTCTTACGGTACGATCTGCTACATACTTTTGTTTATGCTGCGCGGTAAATTTCAGTTTACCTACTATTTTAACCATGTCATTCTACCGGAGATGCTTTACACCATTGTGGTGACGCTTTTTCTCTACCCCCTTATTTTAAAGGTAAACGGAAAGCTGGAGCTCCGGGAAAGGAAGAAGGCCCAGAGATATGTTTGACGAATTTAAGGAAAAGATCATCAATTTTTTTACCAGCCGTCTGACAATTTTTACCCTTGTCTTTTTCATATTGGGCGGCGTATTGATTTACCGCTGCTTCGACCTGCAGATCGTCCACGGGGAGGAGTATCTGGAGAATTTTGTGCTGGAAACGGAAAAGACCAGAGACATAGCCAGCACCAGAGGCAATATTTACGACAGGAACGGAAATGTTCTTGCCTACAATGAACTTGCCTACTCGGTGAAGATCGAGGATGTGTTTGAGTCCGGCAGGAGCAAAAATGCAAACTTAAATGAGACTGTTCTGAAACTGATCCACATGATCGAGAGGAATGGGGATCATGTGATCACGGATTTCAAGATCGTACTGGACGAGAACAACGAGTTTGCGTTTTCGGTGGAGGGGACAGCTCTCTTGCGCTTTCTGGCGGACGTCTACGGGAAAAAGACAGTGGGAGAGTTGGATGATGAAATGAGGGTCGCCACTGCGGAGGAGGTGCTGGAATTCCTCTCAGAGGAAAAGTTCGCTATCGGTGCGTACGAGGATCCGGAGGATACCAAGAGTGATTTTATTCCGGGAAAGGGATACAGCAGGGAGGACTGGCTGAAGCTTGTCACCATCCGCTATGCTATGGATCTTACATCTTACCGCAAATATATAGGTACTACGGTGGCAACGGACGTCAGTGAAAAGACGGTGGCCGTCATTATGGAAAATTCCGGGGAGCTGCCCGGCGTCACCATTGTTGAGGACACGGTGCGCAAATATGTGGACAGCAAGTATTTCGCTCATCTGCTGGGCTATACCGGCAAGATATCCTCGGATGAGCTTGCCGCATTAAATGCGGAAATGGAGGAGCAGGGCAAGGGCAGCGACGTATACAATATCAACGACGTGGTGGGAAAGGGCGGCATTGAGGCAGCCTTTGAGACCACCCTTCAGGGCGTCAAGGGTTATGAAAAGGTAGTAGTTGACAATATGGGAAAGGTGATCTCCATTGAGGAACGGCGGGAAGCTCAGGCGGGGCAGGATGTTTACCTTACCATCGACATGGATCTCACAAAGGCAGTATACAATATTCTGGAGCAGAAGCTGGCCGGACTTGTGTCAGAAAAAATCATCAATGCAAAGGAATATAAGGCGGCAGCCAACGCCAGCAGCTCGGATATCAAAATACCCATCTATGATGTGTATTTCGCCATGTTCAACAATTCCATCATTGATGTGAAGCATATGGCGTCGGAAAATGCGGGGGAGACGGAAACGGCTGTCTACCAGGCATATCTTGACTATAAGGAACAGGTCTATGAGAAGCTGGAACAGGAACTGACGGAAGGCAGGACCCCCTATAAAAAGCTGTCGAAGGAATATCAGACCTACGAGAGCAATATCGTGACGCTGCTGAATCGAAACGGGGTCATCATGACTGAGGCGGTGGACGCCAACGACGCCACCCAGATCGCATGGGCCACGGATGAGGTCATCAGCCTGAACGAATATCTGAAGTATTGTATTTCCAAAAACTGGATCGATGTGAGCAAGCTGAGTATTGACGACAAATACTCGGATTCCGCGGAGATCTATGATGTGCTTTTGGACTACATTATAGCCATGGTGGACAGGAATACGGAGTTTCAGAAGCGGTTTTATAAATATATGCTGCTCTCGGATATGATAAGCGGAAAGCAGGTCTGCATGATACTCTGCGAGCAGCGGCTTATAGAGATCCCCCCTGACGAGGAGAGCGCTCTGTATGGCGGCAGGCTTTCCGCCTATAATTTTATGAAAAACAGGATAGACGGCATTGACATCACGCCGGCCCAGCTGGCCCTGGATCCCTGTAATGCGTCCTGTATCATCACAGACACAAGCACCGGAGACATACTCGCCATGGTTTCCTATCCGGGCTATGACAACAATAAGATGGCAAACTCCGTGGATGCAGAATATTTTGCAAAGCTGAATGCGGACAAGTCCAATCCCCAGTGGAATTACGCCACTCAGTCAGCGCTGGCGCCGGGGTCTACCTTTAAGATGGTGACGGCTACTGCCGGCCTGATGGAAGGAGTCATCGACCTGCGGAGCAGGTTTACCTGTGTGGGAACCTTTACGGAGATCGAGCCTTCTCCCAGGTGCTGGCGGCGGAGCGGTCACGGAAATGAGACGCTGACCACAGCCATCCGGGATTCCTGCAACTTTTATTTTTATAACGTGGGTTACAGGCTGTCCACGAGAAACGGCGCCTACAATGATACGGAAGGGCTGAACACCCTGTATGAGTATGCGGATCTGTACGGTCTTACGGAAAAGTCCGGAATCGAGATCGCGGAGGCTTCGCCAAACGTGTCCACGCTGGATGCAGTTCGTTCCGCTATCGGCCAGGGGTCCAACAGCTATACTACAGTGGGGATCGCAAGATATGTGACCACCATCGCCAACAGCGGCACCTGCTTTAATCTGACGCTGCTGGACAAGGTGACGGATCGGGAGGGAAACCTGATCCGGCAGCCGGAGCCGGATGTGAGAAATGTAATCGAGATGCCGAAGGAATACTGGGACGTCATTCACAGCGGTATGCGGCAGGTGGTTCAGAACAAGGTCTACTTTGGAAATCTGGCGGTGGAGGTGGCAGGAAAGACAGGTACGGCGGAGCAGGTCAGCTCCAGGCCCAGCCATGCGTTGTTTGTGTGCTATGCACCCTATGAGCAGCCGGAAATAGCCATAGCTACCAGGATTCCTTTCGGATATTCCTCCGATCATGCCGCTCAGGCCACCAGGAATATCATCATGTATTATTACGGGCTGGCGGAGGAGGACGAACTGATCACCGGCGAGGCTGACGCGCCGGAGGAGGGTATTTCCAATGAATTGTAATACGGGTATGAGTAAGGGAGTGGTGAACAGATGAAGGATTTGGTATTGATCAAGAGCTTTCCAAACGGAATATCGCTGCATCTGGATAAGGAGGCGCCTTTTGATGAGCTGCTGGAGGAAATTGCCTACAAGTTTTCCGAGGCGAGGGCCTTTTTCGGAGATGCGTCCATGGCGCTGTCCATTGAAGACCGGCAGGTGTCCGGAGCCGAGGAGATCATGATCCTGGACACCATCCGGAAAAACAGCAGCCTGACCATTATCTGTATCGTGGGTAAGGACGACGCTACCAACAAGAAATATATCAAGGCCCTGGCCCACACGGAGAAAAAGCTGTCCAAGGATGAGGACGGGCAGTTCTTTAAGGGGAGCCTGAAAAATAAAGAGATCCTGGAGACGGAGAACAGTATTATCATATTGGGTGACGTCTATCCCGGAAGCGCGATCATCAGCGCAAAGAACATTATCATTCTGGGTGGATTGTACGGGGAGGCATACGCCGGCGGCAACGGACAGCCGGACGCCTTTATCGCAGCGCTTGAAATGGAGCCGGAGAAATTAAAGATCGGCGATTTCAAATACAGACCGGCTGCAAAGCAGTCGAAATGGGGCATACGCCCGAAGGTACAGCCGAAGATCGCCTATGTGAAGAACGATAAGATAACGTTTGAAATGCTTACCAAGGATTTGCTGGAAGGCTTCTAAAGCGTTTCGGCAGAATGACGACAAAATAATATGGAGGGACAGTATATGGAAAATCAGTTTTCCCAGGAGCAGAAGAGCTCAGAAGTCATTGTCGTCACTTCAGGTAAAGGCGGTGTGGGTAAGACCACCACATCTGCAAACGTAGGAACAGGTCTTGCAAAGCAGGGGAAAAAGGTTTGTCTCATCGACACGGATATCGGCCTTCGGAATCTGGATGTGGTCATGGGGCTGGAAAACCGCATTGTTTACAATCTGGTGGATGTGGTGGAGGGAAACTGTCGGGTGAAGCAGGCGCTGATACGGGACAAGCGCCATCCGGGGCTGTATCTCATGCCCTCCGCCCAGAGCAGGGATAAGTCCGCAGTGACCCCCGGACAGATGGTGAAGGTGATCGAGCATCTGAAGGAGGAGTTTGATTACATCATCCTGGACTGTCCTGCGGGGATCGAGCAGGGCTTTCAGAACGCCATTGCAGGGGCGGACAGAGCCCTTGTGGTGACTACGCCGGAGGTATCCGCCATCCGGGATGCGGACAGGATCATCGGGCTGCTGGAGGCAAACGGCTTCAAGCAGATGGATCTGATCATCAACAGACTGCGCATGGATATGGTGCGGCGGGGAGATATGATGTCCGCCCAGGATGTGGTGGATATTCTGGCGGTGCCTCTGATCGGTATCATACCGGATGATGAGAATGTGGTGATCTCCACGAACCAGGGCGAGCCTCTGGTGGGGGGCGCAAGTCCGGCGGGACAGGCATATGCAAATGTGGTACAGCGGGTAGCGGGAAAGGAAGTGCCTTTCTTAAACTTTGAAAAAGGGATTTCTTTCTGGACCAGGGTGACGGGCATCTTTCACAAAATATAGGGAGGAGCAAAATGAGGAATTTTTTTCACAGAAAAAGCTCCCGCCAGATCGCCAAGGACAGGCTGAAGATCCTGTTGATCTCCGACAGGGTAAGCTGCTCTCCGGAGATGCTGGAGCTGATCAAGACGGATATTGCCAGGGTGATATCCAAATACATGAAGATAGATGCGGAAAACATGGAGATCCAGATAAATACAAAGGGGAACAAGACGGAAAGGTCTGCAAAGCCCAGTCTTTACGCAAGCATACCCATTGTGGATATGCAAAACGGCGCAAAGGAGACTATCCTTCATTGAACTTACACAGGCTGAGATAATATTTGAGGTAGGTATGTTTACAAGATTCAGATTGCGGGATTATGATTTCAAATTGGCGCTTATGGTGCTGGCGCTGTCGATCATAGGCATCATGGCGATCGGAAGCGCTGAGCCATCCCTCCAGACCAGGCAGCTGGCGGGAGTGGTGGCCGGCGCTGTACTGATGATCATCATTTCCTTTTTTAACTACACATGGATAATAAGACTGAACTGGTTTCTGTATGCGCTGAACCTTGCCCTGCTTTTGTCGGTAAAGTTTTTGGGGGACGAGGGCCATCTGGGCGCCCAGCGGTGGCTTGAGATAGGCGGACTTCGCTTTCAGCCGTCAGAAACTGCGAAAATTTTGTTGATTTTATTCTTTGCACAGTTTATTATGAAATATAAGGAGAAGCTGAACACAGTCAGGATCATCGGAAGCTGTGTTCTGCTGGTGGCAGTGCCCTGGTATCTGGTTTACGACCAGCCGGATCTGTCTACCAGTGTAGTCCTTATCGTGGTTTTCTGCGTGATCATGTTTGCGGGCGGGATCAGTTGGAAGGTGGTGATCGGCGTACTGGTGGTAGCCATACCCGCAGTGGCGCTTCTGATCTCTCTTGCGCTGCAGCCGGACAGCAAGATCCTGGCCGGGTTTCAGCAGAACCGTATCATGGCTTTTTTCAAGCCGGAGGAATATAAGGACGCGGAGGCATACCAGCAGCTAAACTCCGTGACGGCCATCGCATCGGGGCAGTTGGACGGGAAAGGATACAAAAATAACGAGATCACTTCGGTGAAAAACGGCAATTTCATCTCGGAAGCGCAGACGGACTTTATATTTGCGGTGATCGGGGAAGAATTCGGTTTCAGGGGCAGCGTGGTGGTCATTGTGCTGATATTCGGGATCTCGCTGGAATGTATTTCGATTGCCAGACGGGCAAAGGATCTTGCAGGGACGATCATCGCCGCCAGTATGGGAGGGCTGATTGCATTTCAGGGGTTTCTGAACATCGGCGTCGCTACCTTTATCCTCCCGAATACGGGTTTGACGCTTCCTTTTGTCAGCTATGGGCTGACATCATTGATGAGTTTATTTATGGGAATGGGGTTTGTTTTGAACATAAGGCTTCAGGCTAAAAGACAAAATAGGGGGGACTAGTTATGAATATTGCGCTGATTGCACATGATTCAAAGAAAAAACTGATGCAGAACTTCTGTATTGCCTACAGGGGGATCTTAAGTAAGAATGATTTGTATGCCACAGGTACTACGGGCCGCCTGATCGAGGAGGTAACGAACCTGAATATCCATAAATTTCTGGCGGGCCACTTGGGCGGCGAACAGCAGATAGGAGCCCAGATCGAGCACAACCAGATAGATCTGGTGATCTTTCTGCGGGATCCGCTGACGCCGAAGGTCCATGAACCGGATGTAAACAATGTACTGCGGCTTTGCGATATGCATAATATTCCGCTGGCCACGAACCTGGCAAGCGCGGAACTGTTGATCAAGTCCCTTGACAGAGGAGATTTAGAGTGGCGTGAAATGTACAAGTAGAAGATATATGGCAGCGATTTTCTGCCTGCTGGCAGTCATGTCCTGCGTGCTTTCAGGATGCGGTGATCTGGCCTATGACATGGCTTACAGCGCCGATTCAAATATCAGCAGCTTTAATGTCATTTCCGGACAGGATACGGGGACGGCAACGCCGTTTTCGGCTGATCTCTGCGTAGTGACGGATGATGTGGCCGAGGGAACGGACGCAGACTTATCCAAGGCTACGGCAGCGCTTCTGTTTTCTCCGAATGACAATAGGGTTGTTTATGCAAAAAATGCCCATACCAGATTAAATCCTGCAAGCCTGACGAAGGTAATGACGGCGCTTGTGGTGCTGAAATACGGAAGCATGGATCAGAAGCTTACCGCGAGCAGCGCGGTGAATATAACGGAGGCGGGGGCTACGCTGTGCGGCCTGAAAGCGGGAGATACCATGACTATGGATCAGGCGCTGCGCATTCTGCTGATCTATTCGGCAAATGACGCCGCCATGCTGATCGCGGAGGGCGTGGGAGGCAGTGTGGACAATTTTGTGGCCATGATGAATGAGGAGGCGGCACGTCTGGGAGCCACCAATACTCATTTTACCAATCCTCACGGTCTGACCGATCAGGAGCACTATACCACGGCTTACGATCTGTACCTGATTTTCAATGAGGCCATCAAGTATGAGACCTTCAATGAGATCATTCATATGGCAAGCTATCAGACCGTTTATTATGACAAGAACGGTAAGGAAAAGGAATTTGACCGTTCCACCACCAACCAGTTTCTCAAGATGGGATCTGATTATCATGCTCCTTCCGGCATCACCGTCATCGGCGGAAAGACCGGAACCACCAAGGCGGCGGGGCACTGTCTGATGCTTCTGGTCCGGGATGTGAACGGAGCGCCATACATAGCGGTCACCATGGGAGTCCCCTCCACACAGGAATTGTACGTGGCCATGGCAGATTTACTTGAGGAGATTCAGAAATAGGGTTGTTTTTTAGGGGCTTATCCCTTATAATTAAAGTATCATACTACGACAGGAGGGTTTCCAATGGTTCAATTAATTGTAGGCAGGAAGGGAAAGGGCAAGACAAAGCAGTTATTGGATAAAGTGAATAACGAAATAAAGGAGATTTCCGGAAATATCGTATATCTCGACAAGAGCACGAAGCATATGTACGAGCTGAACAACAAAGTGCGCCTTATTGATGTATCCCAGTATATGATCGAGAATGACAGTGAATTCATTGGATTTGTCTGTGGGGTCGTTTCTCAGGACCATGATCTGCAGCAGATGTATTTTGACAGTTTTCTGAAAATCGCGTGTCTGGAGGGTAAAGATATTACCGCAGCCGTTGAAAAGTTGGAAGCCCTGAGCAGGAAATTTGAAGTGAATTTTATTTTGAGTATTTCCATGGATGAGTCCGAACTTCCCGCAGGTATGAAGGAAAAGATCATTGTTTCCCTGTAAGCAGGGCATATGGTTGGAAGCAGCGGGATGAAGGTTTCGACAGCAAAGTAATGAAGGCCCCGGTGATTCCGGGGCTTTTGCGTAGAGGCGGGTAAAGGGTTGGCGAAGGAAAGTAAGATCAGAAAATATAGAAAGCCTTTAAATCTGAATATTGGAATGATCATATTTGGTGTCATTTTTATCTATGTCATGGTCTGTGTCATTATGTATTTTCAAACCAGTCATATCGTGCGTTATGAGGTGCAGGAGGGCTCCCTTGCCGTTGACAATGTATATCGGGGGGTCATTATCAGGGATGAGACCGTAATGTACAATCAATCCGCCGGCTATGTGAACTATTATGCCAGAGAGGGGGAACGGCTGGCAAAGAATTCCCTGGTTTACGTCGTTGACGAGACAGGGAGGCTGAGCGAGGTCTTTGAGGCTGCAAACAGCGAGGAAAATACTCTGAGCAATAAAGAGCTTTCGGAATTTCGCAGTGAGATCGTTAATTTTGTCCACAGCTATGACGGCGCATATTATGACAATGTTTATGATTTTAAGTATGCCCTTAAGAATACGGTGCTGAAGCTTGCAAATGCCAATATGCTGGATAATATAGGCGACCTGAACAGCGGCGTGGGCATTATCAATTATGTCTATGCGCCGTTTACGGGGATCGTTTCCTATTGGGTGGACGGGTACGAGGACTTAAAAGCGCAGGATGTGACGGCGGCTACCTTTGACACCAGGGACAGCGATTATGAAAAGAAGCAGTTTCTCAGTAATTCTCTGATGGCTGTGAACGATCCTGTATATAAGCTTTGCACCAGCGAGAACTGGTCCCTGGTGATTCCGGTGGACGCGGCGAGAGGCGCTCAGCTGCTGCAGGAAGAGTATGTGAGGGTGCGTTTCCTTAAGAATCAGTATGAATCCTGGGGGCAGGTGTCCATGCTCACCAACGCGGACGGGAACAGCTATCTGAAGTTGGATTTTAACAACTCCATGATCACCTTTATAGGCGACAGGTTTCTGGACATTGAACTGATCGTGGAGGATGAGACGGGCTTAAAGATACCCCTTTCCTCTATTGTGCAGAAGGATTTCTTTCTGATACCGGAGGATTTCCTGATCCCCGGCGGAAATAACGGCGGGGACAGCATTATGCGTCAGTGTTATCTGGAGGACGGAACCATTTCCAGTGAGCGGCTGGAGGTGGAGGTCTATAATTATTCCAGCGATACACAGGAGTATTATCTGGATAGTTCTCTTTTGAATGCGGGTGATATTCTGTATAAGCTGGACGGGCAGGAGACGTATGTGGTCAGCAAGCGGGCCACGTTGATCGGGGTCTACAACATGAACAAGGGGTATGCGGATTTTAAGCAGATCAATATTTTGTATCAGAATGATGAGTACGCCATTGTGAAGTCCAATACGAAATACGGGCTGAATGTGTATGATTACATAGTGCTGGATGCGGCGGCGGTGACGGACGATCAGTTTATTCAGTATATTGCGCAGTGAGAGGGCTGCACGCAGGCATACCCCTCCGGCGACGGTCACGGCATAGAAAAATTTT
Source organism: Bacillota bacterium (assembly GCA_023663285.1). GTDB lineage: Bacteria > Bacillota > Clostridia > Lachnospirales > Lachnospiraceae > Acetatifactor. Next base: position 10,539 of record JAMPHT010000034.1, on the reverse strand, counting down.
GACACGCTTGCGCTCGATGGCTCCACGCAGCGGACGCGTAAGGCTGCACAGTACGCAGCCTAAGCGCCGGCGTTCCGCACGGTCAAAATTTTCCCATGCCGTGGCCGCCGCCTGGATGCCTGCAATGCGGCGGATGCGCTTTCTGTGAGGGATATATGTAAGTATGTTATTTGGAAATTGTAAAAGTGTCGATTTACGGGATTGGATGAACAGGATGCGTATATCGTAAGTAAGAGGGAGGGCGCTGATCATGAAAAATGTGTTGTTGAGCGCAGACGGCGCAATAAGTGTGTATGCCGTTCCTGACAGGGTGGCCGAAAAGCTTACGCAATACTGTCTGGAATTTAGCGGTAACTGGCTGCACAATAGCCCTGATGCAGAAAAATACCGGTTCAGGGTGGGCGATACGATTGGAGTGCGTTATACCGAAAAGGATTTCATTGATTACTTGAATCAATATGTATGTGATGAACGCTCCATTCTGATTTCAACGCTTACAGATGTGTGTGTTGGGGATAATTTATCTGCGGAATACGCCGGATTACCTTATTATAATTTTTGACGGATTATGAGGGGCGTTTTTATGAACGAAAACAGTTATGATGAGTACAAAAGAAATTTTTCACGGGAAGAAAAGAAAAGCGGCGACTTTAAACGGGGAAGGATGCAGTTTTTGCTGGGTCTGGTTTTTGGAGTATATCTTTTGTGGATCCTTCCGTTTCAGGCAGGCGATGTAAGCACGATGCACGGGGAGGATATAAAAGGCGGAAAGGTATATTATCCCATAAAAGTTTATAAGATAAAAAATCTGCAGATCTTAGAGACAAAAACGGATACCAAGGATGGTGAGATATACTGTGTCGCAAAAATCACTGACTGCGACCAAAAGGAATGGATCATTTCCTTAACACCGGGAAACAGTGAACATTTGAAAGAGGATATCGAATTGTCAAAGTATTTTCCGGATGGTCCCGACCTGAAGGTGAGCGGCTATTTTCAAATGCAGTATCTGGAGGACCTTTCCTTTGAGGCGAGTTCCTTTCATTCCGTATACGGAAGAAAATACGCGGATGCCGAGGGCGGGAATATGCTGGAGCTGAATGCAAAATTTCTGTGCGATACAGGCGGTAATTATATGCAGGAGGTGCTTCTGCGTCCCGGCATTCCGCTGGGAAGCTTAGTGGCTTCAGTGATTAGTATCGTTCTCGGCGGTATTGCATTCGTCAAAAACCGCCCTGCTAAGAAGGCAATTTGGAGAGAATCAATATGAAAATGGTGTTTCCCAGTATAGTTTATAAAAGCAAAGCAATTGAGTATATAAATGAATTCTATACATATGGTTCTGAGATTAACGGAAGCGGTAGCCTGGACAGGTATTTGAGGAAATCGACTTATGAAGAATGGCTGGGGAAAGTTTTAGGGGACATTGATATAGCAAATATCCTCGAAGGTAAAGTGCCTGCACTTACTTATTTTTATGTAAGGGAATCAGACGATAAAATCGTCGGCATGGTAAACATCCGTCTGGCGTTAAACGACTTTTTAGAAAGGGAAGGTGGTCATATCGGTTATTCAGTTAGACCGACCGAACGCAAAAAGCACTACGCAACTTCTATGCTCAAAGATGCCTTGCAGGTCTGCAGGACAATCGGGATCAAGAATGTAATCGTTACCTGCGACAAAGCCAATATTGGTTCTGCAAGCGTTATCAAGAATTGCAACGGAGAACTTGAAGCAGAATTTTTAAGTGATACTTATGGCGAGATCATACAGAGGTATGTCATCAAATTGAAAAATAATTGAAACGTCATATTTATAATTATTAAATTCGCAGTTGTAGAGTTGTATAGAAAAGAAAAGTATTTTTACCGATATCTGGAGGGATGAAAATGTACATCATAGGAAAATATTGGGATGGCTATATTGGCGGAACAGATGATAGCTTGACCCTGTTGGAATATTTGGCCTGCAAGCAGAAAGAGGAAATTACCTTAACAGAAATTTTTTCTGACACAGGGCTGGATAAGCTGTGTTGGAAATTCCGGCAGACAGATCAAATGCTGGAATACAGAGATGCGGAGGGCAGAGAATATCCATTTTACTATGCCATTGACCTGATTACGGACTTATCTGCATTGATGCTTGAGTGTAAAATGTGCGGGCGGGTGAATCTGTGTGAATTATTTGGAGGCAGCTTAGAAACCGAGTTTCCTGAAGTCCGCATTATTGCCACAGAAGAGGAGCAGGGACAAATGAATGCGGCTTTGATGGATTTTGTATCCGATCCGCTTGCTTACGATCTATCCGAAATGTGCTCAGAGGATGATATGCGTGAAATGGCAGAGCTTTGCGAAAAATTGCGAAAAGAATTCATACAGAGGAAATAAGAAAGGAGCAGAAAACAGTTATGATCACATCTACAGAAAACAAAATCTACAAGCAGATGATGAAGAAGGGGAAGGGGAGCATCTTAAAGGCCATCCGAAGCGGTGTGGGCGCGGGAAAGGGCATGATAGCCGGAGGAATCATTCTTCTGGTCTTTACGCTGCCCATTTCGGTCATCGGTTTGATGGCGGATGCGGGGGACGCCATATCCATTCTCCTGTCTGTGCCAGGCGTGCTGTTGATCATATTTGGAATTCTCATGAAGCGAAAGAGATCGGCTTCCTGGATCTCTTATTATCAGGAGCATACTAACTTTTCAGAGGGCGAGCTGCAGCAGATCGACCGTGAGCTTGCTTCTTCATCTACTACGCTGGTACTCTGCCGGACGCCGAATGCTGCGGTGGATAATCATATTGCTTGCTTCTTCACGGAGAATTATATGGTCATGAACGGTATGGAGCCTTATGTCCGGCGGCTGGAGGACGTCATAGCAGTGGCATTTTCCGACAGCACGGATATCTGGTGTATGACGATTCTGTCAAAATCGGACAAAAAAGCGGAGAGCATCGGACTTTTTACGGAAACCCAGAGAAAAAAAGCGCTCTATAATGAGCTCATGCAGGAGCTGTGCCGCCGCAATCCCAACGTCCTTCGCGGCCAGGAGATCGTCTGTGACGGCAAAATGTATATATTAGAGAGAGACGGCGCGGAGATCCTGCGCTTATGTCAGGAAGGACACACGTTGGATGAGGCGCCTCATGAAGTGTGAGAAGAATTGATGCCCGCTGAAGCGGGCAGAAGGATATAAGAATGATTCGAGAAAATATGGAGGCCGTAAAAATAAAAATTGCAGAAGCCTGCCAAAGAACCGGGCGTGAGAAAGAGGAAGTGGCCCTGATAGCGGTCAGCAAGACCAAGCCTGTTGAGATGCTTAGGGCGGCATATGAAGCAGGAGCGCGGGACTTTGGAGAGAACAGGGTCCAGGAGCTTATGGAAAAGATACCCGCCATGCCGGAGGATGTGCGATGGCATATGATTGGGCATCTGCAGCGAAATAAGGTAAAATATATCGTCGGTAAGGTCTGGATGATCCACAGCGTAGATTCTTTTGCGCTGGCGCAGGAGATCAGCAGGGAGGCTGTAAAGCGTCAGGTGACCGTCAGGATCCTGCTGGAGGTGAATGTGGCGGAGGAGGAAAGCAAATTCGGAGTGAGCGTCCGGGAGGCTTATTCCCTGGCGGAAGCCGTTGCGAAGCTGCCGGGGATACAGGTCCAGGGACTGATGACCATTGCCCCTTTTGTGGAGGATCCGGAAGAAAATCGTACCTATTTTAAAAAGTTGAAGCAATTGTCTGTTGACATATACAATAAAAACATTGATAATATTAATATGAATGTTCTATCCATGGGGATGACAGGTGATTACTCCGTCGCTGTAGAGGAGGGCGCCACGTATGTGAGAGTCGGAACCGGAATCTTTGGTGAGCGGAAAGGTATGGTAATGTAAATATGGGGGTAATGGACAAGTTTTTGAATTACATGAAGCTGAACGGTGAGGATGATGATGAATATTTTGATGAGGATTACCTGGATGATGATGAAGAAGTAGAACCGGCTCCCTCCCGTAAAGCACAGGCACAGAAGCTGAAAGATGAGGATGAGGCGGATGACAGGGCTCCAAGAAGGACTGCTCCCGCCAGTAAGATCACTCCTATCAAGCAGCCTGCGGCGAGAAGGTCGGCAGGCGGCACCGGTATGGAGGTGTGTGTGATCAAGCCCACTTCCGTCGAGGATGCAAGAGAGATCACGGAGACCCTTCTTGCAAACAGGACCGTGGTGTTGAATCTGGAAGGTCTGGACGTGGATGTGGCGCAGAGGATCATTGATTTCACCAGTGGTTCCTGCTATGCTATCTCCGGCAACCTGCAGAAGATCTCTCATTACATTTTTATCATCACACCTGCAAGCGTGGATATTTCAGGCGATTTCCAGGATATATTCGGCGGTTCCTTTGAGATGCCGATCAACAGCCGATAACTACAGCTTTTTAAAACAGGTCGGCTGAAACTGAAACATTATCAGAGAAAAAACGTGCGAGTCCGCGCCTTGCGGACTCTTTCCTTTATTGAATAGGAAGAGGAAAACTATTGGATTGCAACCGCACAGGTAGAAAATTTTGAGACAGGCGGGAAAGACTTCAAGGTGAGAGAGGATAAAGGTATGTCACAGAGATTACAGATTTTGTATAATAAAAAGCCCTGTTATGATATTGTATTCACCAAAGGGTTTCAGGAGCTTGTACCTGAGCTGGAGAATCTGGGAGCAGGAAACAGGAGAGTCTGCATCGTCACAGATTCAAAGGTGGATGAGATCTACGGGGACAGTGTTCTTGCACTGCTGCAGGGAAAGTGCCTGAAGGCGGTAAAGTATACCTTCCCGGACGGCGAAGAAAATAAAACCCTGGATACTGTCAGGGACGCCTATCAATTTCTGATCAGAGAGGGCTTTGACCGGAAGGATTTGCTGCTGGCCTTAGGAGGAGGCGTCGTGGGAGATACCACAGGCTTTATTGCAGCGACCTATCTGCGGGGAGTCGATTTTGTCCAGGTGCCCACCACGCTGCTTGCCCAGGCGGACAGCAGTATCGGCGGCAAGACCGGCGTGGACTTTGACGGCTATAAAAATATGGTAGGCGCTTTCAAAATGCCCCGCCTTGTGTACATGAATCTGGAAACGCTTAAGACTTTGGACGACAGGCAGTTCTTTGCCGGCTTCGCAGAGGTGATGAAGCACGGATTGATCAAAGACGCCGGGTTTTACGAATGGCTGATTGAGAATATGTATGAAATCTGTGAGCGGGACATGGATGTGCTTGAGGAAATGCTGCTTCGCAGCTGTACCGTAAAAAAGCTGGTGGTGGAAAAGGACCCTACGGAGCAGGGCGAGAGGGCGCTGCTGAACTTTGGACATACTGTGGGACACGCCATTGAAAAGGCAAAGAACTTTGAACTGTTCCACGGCGAATGTGTCGCGCTGGGGGCAGTGGCTGCAGCTTATATTTCCTGGAAAAAGGAACTGCTTTCCATGGAGGAATACTACGAGATCCGGGATATGTTTGTACCTTTTAATCTGCCCATTTCGGTGGAGGACATCGACCCGGAGGAAATCTTGAGACTGACGAAGTCAGACAAGAAAATGGAATCCGGAAAGATCAAATTTGTGCTGCTGAAGAAGATAGGGAAGGCTGTGCTGGACAGCACGGTGACGGATGAGGAGCTTCTGGCGGCAATCAACGAAATTTATTTCAGTGAAGAGGATGCACATGAATAAAAAGAGTCAAAAGCGTGCAAAAGTGATCATGCTGCTGATCGACATGGTGGTGACGGCGCTGCTGCTGTTATTGGATCAGTTTACGAAATACCTGGCGATCACAAGATTGAAAAATAATCCGGCGGTGGTCTTGATACAGGATGTGCTGGAGCTGGACTATCTGGAGAACAGGGGTTCCGCCTTCGGTATGCTGCAGAATCAAAAGTTTTTTATCCTGTTTGTAGGGTTTGTTTTCCTGGCGGTTATCCTGTTCTTTCTGTTTAAGCTTCCGGGGGAAAAGAAATTCCGGATCGTGCATATTTTACTGGCGGCTGTCATTGCCGGCGGGATTGGAAACATGATAGACCGCTTCCGGTTTGATTATGTGGTGGATTTTATCTCCTTTGTACTGATCAATTTCCCCATTTTTAACGTGGCAGACTGCTATATCGTGGTTTCCGTTATCGGACTGTTTATCCTGTTTCTGTTTGTGTTTCAGGAAAAAGACCTGGAGTTTTTAAATTTCAAGCAGAACAGATATCGGGAAATGAAGTAGAGGACCGGGTGAAGCGGAGAATCAGGTGAAGCAGAGGACCGGAAAAAGCACGGTTGATGGATATGGACAGATTTTGCTTTGAAATCACAGAGAGAGAAGAGGACGAAAGAATCGATAAGTGCCTTGCGCTGCTTATGGATTCTTTGTCGCGTTCTTTTATTCAGAAAATGATCCAGGCCGGAAACGTCAGGGTAAACGGCGCCGCCGCAAAGGCAAGCTATCGGGTGCGTCTGGAGGATCTGGTGGAGTTCGAGCTGCCTGAGGCAGTGGAGCCCAAGATCGCGCCGGAAAACATCCCTCTGGACATCCTGTATGAGGATGGAGACGTGATCGTGGTCAACAAGCCCAAGGGAATGGTGGTGCATCCGGCGGCAGGTCATTATAGCGGCACCCTGGTAAACGCTCTGATGTATCACTGCGGCGACGGGCTTTCCGGCATCAACGGAGTGATGCGTCCCGGCATTGTCCATCGCATTGATATGGATACCACAGGCAGCGTCATTGTGTGCAAAAATGACGCCGCTCACAGTTGCATTGCGGAGCAGCTGAAAGCCCATACAGTTACCAGACGCTATGAGGCTGTCTGTTACGGCGTGTTGAAGGAGGACGAGGGAACTGTGGACAGGCCCATCGGCAGACACCCCACAGAGCGAAAAAGAATGGCTGTAAATGAACGGAACGGGAAACGGGCGGTGACCCATTACAGGGTGCTTAAGCGTTTTCGGGACTTTACCCATATCGAGTGCGCGCTGGAGACGGGACGGACCCACCAGATTCGCGTCCATATGGCCAGTATCGGGCATCCTCTGCTGGGAGACGAGCTGTACTGCGGCGGCCGGAAATGCCCTTTTCGCCTGACAGGACAGACTCTCCATGCAGGGACCCTGGGCTTCCGCCATCCCTCTACAGGAGAATATATAGAAATAGAGGCTCCGCTGCCGGAGTATTTCCGACATTTGCTGGAGGTGCTGCAATAGCTTAAATCACTGCTCTGTCAGCCTTATGTGAATCTCCGCCGCAGCCGGGAAAGAATGCGAAGCATTCTTTGAAGTGCCGCTTGCGGCACTTTTTTACCAGCGTAATTCACACTTTCCGGAAGCGTTTTTAAATTCCCAGCGCAGATAGTATCTGCTTTTCCCATCTAAATCTATTGATTGGGATGGAAACTGCCTGTTCAGCTTAAGCAGGGGCTGCTTATTCCTATCCAGCAAAGATACTTCTGCATCTCCCGACTGCAGTTGCGCATCCAAAACAAACGTATAGGTCCTGCCTTCATAAAATCTGCCTCTGTGCCTGACCCATCCGGTACAGGACTTCAGAGTGACTCTGTCTCTGTCTTTTCCGGGCTGAAATGCAAACAAAACAGCCCGTATGCTTTTCGTGACTGCTATGCCCAAAAAGTATGACGATCCTTTCAAGATAATTCGCTCCTCTCATATCTTAGATCCTGCTTTGATTATAACGCAGTCCGTTTTGGATTTCAATCTGGCTCAGCCTCATGATTGAATGTTATAGCTTTTTCAATTTAGGAACAAAATTTGCGGTAATTGCCGTATGAAATAAAAGGGTATTGCCTAAAGCAGAGAAATATCCATCCAAAATATTCTGCAATCCAACCACTGGCAATTAACGGGAAAAAAATGCAAAACAACGCCAAAATGTAACTGCAATCAATCTTTAATAAAAAGGTTAGGTATCACTGTGTTATTTGTCGATTTGTCTTATAAAGACTAAAGGAAATTCCACAATCATCCGATAATTAATTCAGTATTCTGTAAATACAAGGATGTGGATTTCCGTAAAAGGAAAAGGCTAAGGACAGCGTTGAACATTTTAGGTTTCCGCTGTCTTTTTTGTGTATGTCCTGTGGCTCTTCCGTATACGGAATGAAAGGAACTCGCCTCAAAGGAAAGATCCTCCAGATACTAAATGTCATAGAGATTGCGATGTTATTTACAGAAGAGCATTATCAGAAAGGGGGAGTGCCTTGGAGTAATGATTCATTGCAGCCATCATGGCGGTTCGCTTGGTCCTTATCGGGAGAGCGACACAATTCTGAATGACAGAAGAATTGTAGCAGAAACGGAAAAGGAGGAGAAGGTCAAAAATGAGTATTAGTGGAATCGGGAGTGTTAACTCTTACATTTATAACATGAAGACGGGGAAATTATCGACAAAAGATGGTAAAGAAGACGAATTCGTGGATTACTTTAATGATGAACTGGACGGAAAGGACTCTGCTGCTTTAAATGGTTTTGACCAACAGCGCAAGGGCAGTGTCAAAAAGATGCTCCATTTGATGGAAGAGGGGATGTTTGGGAAAAATGTTCTGGAAAACCTTCAGGAAGATGAGATTGAGATAACATCGGAGACGTTGGATGCGACCACCTCTGTCTATTATGTCAATGGAGAGAAAGTTTTTACTGCGAATGCGGCGGTAGAGTACACACAAGAAGAAATAAACATTTTTGGAACAATAACACAGCCATATAAGACCACACATCCGACGGGTTATGATCCCTTAAGAAACCGTCTCAGCATTGGCGTAGGTGACACATTTGAATTTGGCAACGGGTACAGATTTACGGTGGAGAGCGACAGGGTAAGGGTCGACAGCTACGGCAATGGTACGGCAAAGGATTATGAAAATGCAGGTACATTTGCATTTGGATTGAGTGCATTAATCCATTTTGGCGACCAACAGGCATTTTCTGCATTGCACCGTGCAACAATCAGCACATCTATGATGTTAGGGTTTCTGAAAGAACTAGGTGTGGATACTGATAAGGAGTTCATGATCAATGATACCGTGTGCGAAGTAAGGAATGGGAGGGTGGAGGAAGTCGGTAATAAGGTAGGTGTTCCCGGTTCTATCCATCAGAAAGCTGTGAAGCGTTATGAAGAACTGTTGTATATACCTCTCTCAGAGAGATGAAGATAATTTGGAGGACATAAAAAATGGATATTAGTAGGATGGGACGTGCGGATACATATACTTATATAAGCAGAAATCAAAACAATAACCGGAATAAAGGCGCTGCATTATTTGACCGGGTTGGAGCTGCAACTGCATCAGATTTCCATATAGTATCAGATCAAAATAGGCTGACCGCATATGGGGCATATCGAAGCATGAGTTCCAGAACGAACAATAAAATTTCTCTTGCTAACCTTGGCGTACAAGTATCCGGTAATCTTGCGGCTGTGCAAAATGATAAGTACGCTGCATCAATATATACCGAAGAAGGAGTTAAGGGGCATTGGCGCATCTACAACAAGGAAACGGGAGAAACTATGAGTTTTGATCCCAAGCTTACATCCTCGCAGATCGATCCCGAAACAGGGAAAAAGTATTTGACGGAAACGGATCAATTTGGCGGATTCATGGGCGCATGGGGAGTGGATGCTTCGCTGGAAGAACTGCTTGAGGAATTTATGGGCGTAGACGAATTGCAGTACACGGACGTCAATGAGAATTTTACGCTGGAGCGGGATAAGACAACCGGCATTGTAGCCATAAAAAAGAAAGGAGCCGAAGGGAATGGCGGCAGCATGATCATTGAGGATGAAGAACAGGCCAAAAAACTGGATGAGTTGGCAAATATTTATTTAGAAAAATATCCTTCTTTAGTAAAGACTAAGGAGATGGCTCTGAACTTCGCAATAGGTGAGATCATGGGTACTAAAGTGAGAGATGAGACAGGAGTTTTGTCGATTGGGATAGGCGGAATGGTATATTACAATGCTCAAGATCCAGCAAAAGGCTGGGGTATATTATATTCCGGATATGACAGCACCATATACTCAAAGATCAAAGAAGCTTTCGAGAGCGGTGCAATCACGGGAAATATGACCGGCGATTACAAAAATTGGGTTGAGTGGTTGACGGAAAAGGATATTGATTTTGAACTGACCACAACGGAAGAGGATATGGAGAGGCTGCAGGAAGAACAAACGCGATCAGAAATCGTGGTGAAGCCGGACGGCTCAAGAGTCCTGATGGTTACAATGTCTGTTGGAGGTATGGAAACCACAATGAGTTTGGAAATTTCTAAACCGACAGAAGCAGCGTATGAAAATTTAAGACAGGATACCAATAATCATATGTCTACTGTTGCAAATGATGTGGTATCGGATGAAATATCGGCGATTTCAAATGATAATTAAGCAATGTGAGCAGCTTCAAAAATGTGTTAAGAGAGTATCTGCTTGACAGGGAAAAGGAGGTTGTGTCAATTATGATGAGTTTATTTGACGAGGAAGAAGTGATAAGGTCTTATATCAAAAGTG
>JAMPHT010000033.1 GCA_023663285.1 Bacillota bacterium | reverse complement strand
TGGAGCTGAACGACGACAGCCGGGTGAACATAGAGCTGCAGATCCGGATGGTGGCGCAATGGGACAAGCGGAGCCTGTTTTATCTGGCGAAGATGTTCACGGAGGACCTGCTGTCAGGGGAGCGCTATCATAAGCTGAAAAAGTGTATCTGCATCAATATTCTGGACTTTGACCTGAACGAGTCCCCGGCATACCACAGGAGGTATAGGCTGCGGGACGAGAATGGGGAAGAATTCTCGGATATGTTCGAGATACACGTGATCGAGCTGAAGAAGCAGATAAGCGGAGAGAAGCCGTTGGACGACTGGATCCGGCTGTTCAACGCGGAGACGGAGGCGGAGCTGGATATGATAAAGGCAAAGACAGGGAATCCGGGCATACTGGAGGCAGTCAAAGAGGTAAAGGTCATGAGTCTGAGGAAGGATCTGCGGGCATTGTACGAAGGGCATATGAGGGAGATACGGGACAAATATGCCAGAGATGATTACGTTAGAGAAGAGGGAAGGGTTGAAGGAAGAGCAGAGGGAAGAACTGAAGGAAAGGCGGAAGCGGTACTGGATCTATTAGCCGTAAAGGGAGAAATTTCTGAAGAACTGGAGCAGAGGATCCGCAGTCAGAAGGATATGGACATATTGAGTACCTGGCTGGCTGCGGCATCTGCGGCAAAGAGTGTGAGGGAATTTGAACAAAATGAATTTTAAATCTGGATAGTATACAACTTATATACATAGCCGTATAAAATGAAATTTAGCAATGAAATAAGAGGAAAGGCGGCTATGTTTTATGGGAAGAGATAATGTAAAAAGATTTGTATGCGGTATGATGCTGTGTGGCGCTATTTTTATGACGGCCTGCGGCAGGAATGACACGTCCTACGGGAATAACTTATCCGGGGAGAGCGGCTTGAGCGGCGCGGCGCAGGGAACGGAACAGGGACAGAGCGGGGAGCAGAAGCCGGGACAGAATTGGAAACAGGATCGGGAGTGGGTCTATGTGCCGGAGGTGTTCACGGTGGAGGATGAATATGCGGACTATGAAAGAATGCAGCCTGTGGGCGATAGCTTCTTTTATGTGTCACGGGCGGCAGAAGCAGCAAACAGCACCAAAAATATCTGTCGGTATTCCCTGACAGACGGGAAGCTGACGAATGTCCCCATCAACTGGCCGGAGGGCGGGAATGATTGGGATGTGGGCTATCGTTTTTTTACGCAGGATCTTGGATTGTATATGACTGCGAATGTCTATCCTGATTCCGGCTCCATGAGACGGTTTTTGTGCAGGTTTGACCTGGAAGGAAACTGTCTGCTTTCCAGGGATATTACGGAGCAGGCCGGGGGAAGTGTCTCTCTCTGCGGGCTGACTGCGGATGGGCAGGGGAGGCTCTGTGTTTTTCTCGACAACGGGGAGATACTGCTGTACACAGGGGACGGGGAGTATCATGGCTCTGTCAGGTATAATTCTCCGGAGAATCAGGACTCTGTTCGGATAAAGGGAGCCTGCGAAGGCGCTGACGGAAAGTTTTATGTCTGCGTCAGTCAGGAAGGCATGAACATGGCAGGGGGAAATACGAAAGGGACAGATAATATCCGCTGCTCTCTGTTGGAAATTGATTTTGAGAATGCACGACTGCAGGAGGTCGCAGAGAATCTTCCTGGCATCAACGGTCTTGCATCAGGGAAAGAGCGATATGACCTGCTGCTATATGATGACAGAGCTGTCTATGGATATCGTTTTGACACACAGAAAAGCGATTCAGGGTCAGCCGGGGAAGAACTGTTTGACTGGATGGACAGCGACATCAACGGATATTGTGTTACCGGCCTTTATCTGCTGGAGGATGGCAGACTGTGCGCTACAGTGACAGATTGGATGAACGATGACAGGGTGATCGTGGCGCTGGAAAGGACAAAGGCTGAGCAGGCGCCCCAAAGGGAAGAACTTGTGCTTGTCACCGTGGACGGAGGGAGCGACCTGGCGGCAATGGCGGTAAAGTTCAACAGGGGAAACAGCCGGTATCACCTAACCGTGCAAACTTACGAATCCCTGACGGATCTGTACAATGCCATATTGACAAGGAAACCCATGGATCTGATCGATCTGTCCGGCGTCAATGTGGAAAGACTGGCTGCAAGGGGGCTCCTGGAGGATCTGACTCCTTATGTGGAGCAGTCGGAGGTGTTTGAGCGATCGGATTTTGTGGATGGAATATTGGACGTATATACCTGTGACAATATTCTGGTGGGAATTCCGGCGGAATTCATGATTCAGACTGTAGTGGGAAGCAGTGCGTATTTGGAGAATAAAGCGGGGCTGACATTGGAGGAGCTGTATTCCATGGCAGACCGTTATCCGGGTGTGAAAGCCTTCGACGGTGTGACCAGGGAGGCTATGATGCAGTATTGTCTGATGTTCAACGAGGATACCTTTATTGATTGGGATAACGGCGTCTGTCATTTTGATTCGGAAGATTTTAAGGCGCTGCTGGAGTATGTGAGTCAATTCCCGGATACAAAAGCGGCTTCCGCAGGAACTGCTTTTGCGGGCGGGGGAGAAAGGAGCCCGGAGGTACTGTTTGCCGTAGAGGAGGCATCTCCCTATATGCTATGGGATTATCGAAAAATGTTTGAAGGGGACGCTGTCTGTGTAGGCTTTCCCACTGCGGACGGCAGGGGAGGCCATCTTCTGATCGGCAGCGATGCGTATGCCATTGCAGCCGTGTCGGAGCATAAGGAGAGTGCCTGGGACTTTATTGAGGATTCTCTGACACGGGAGAAAAGTGAACTCTATGCAGATCTATGGCTTACCTATCCTGTATTGAAAAAGACATTGGATGAGAGAGTAGAGACTGCCATAGCAAGAGATTGGTTTACCTGGGATGATGTCAATGTGGCGCTTGACCTGGTGCCGGATGCAACGCCCTTCTTTTCCGTAGAGGACGATGAGATCATCAGGATCATCAGCGAAGAGGCCGCAGCCTGTTACAGCGGGCAGAAGAGCGCGGAGGCTGTGGCAGACCTCATACAAAACCGTGTTCAGCTTTATGTGGATGAGAACTGCGAGAACCGCTGAAGTGGTGAAAAGTGGTGAAAATGTTATGCTCGTGTTGACTTCATTGCATGAAACGAGTATAATATGGGCAGAATATTACTACCGTCGATTCGAGGAGGTGCCGCTATGAATATTCGCCCATCAGCAGCAATCAGACAGAATTATAATGAGATCGCGGAGCAGTGCAGAAAGACCGCGGAGCCAGTTTTCCTTACCAAAAATGGCGAGGGGGATTTGGTGGTTATGGACATTGAAACTTATAACAGGCGGGAAAAAATGCTGAAGCTGCGTGAAGAGCTTCTTGCTGCACAGGAGGACAGGATTGCAGGAAGGAATGGCTGTACTCTTGATGAACTGGATGCATATCTTGATGATGTGATTGCAGAGGCATAGCGTATGGCAGAAAATAAAAAATATAAAGTAATTGTCTCCGACAGGGCAAAAAGAATGTTGGGAACGCACATTCGATTTATGGCACAGGTCAACAAAGAAGCGGCAGCTGCCAAAAAGAAAGAAATCATGACCGCTATGCGTTCATTGTCCCAGATGCCGCAGCGTTTTCCGTTTTTTGAAGAACTATACATCACCCCTAATAAATATCATAAGATGTTTATAGAAAAGTGGTATTTGGTCATCTATCAAATCCAAGACGGTACGGTATATGTGGAGTATATCCCTGATTGCCGTAAGGATTACGGTTGGCTCATCCATTAACAACGAATTTGAACAATTATTTGACGGCCTGGATCAAAAGAGAATCCTGACAGTGGGCTGACATGGAAAGAAATTCATGTCGGCCCACTATTATATATACCTGGCGGCGCAGGGATTCCAAGCTCTGATTTTACTCCCGCGAGCCCAATATGTCTTTTTGACATATTTTTGTCTTTCAGACACATAAGCCAAGTCAACTTGTGGTTGGCTTGGACAGATTGACGAATGCCGCGAGGGTCAAATGAGACATTAAGATACAAGTAAGATGCAAATCAGGCTTATTATATATAATAAGGTTTGCATGACTCCTAAAGATGGGCTTAAAGGCGGTCGACGTTATGACAGAGACCGGAAATGAGAGGAAAGCAATATGCCTGATAAGTGGAAAAAACGGATGATTCCGGCAATATTGATACTGGCGGCCCTGCTGACGGCCTGCGGCGCGGACGGGGACAAGTCAGGAGAAGGGGAACCGGTGATATTAGTCTATGGCACCCTGCATCTGGAGCAGGAGATGGACAGCTGGATCGCTGAATTTAATCTTGCTCATCAGGATTGTCAGATCGAAGTGCGGGATTATGGGCAGGGCGGCACGGAGGAAGGGCTGCTTCGGCTGAATGCGGAGCTTATGAAGGGAGAAGGGCCGGATCTGCTGGATCTTAGCGATATTGACACGGCCCCCTATATCTCCCTGGGGATATTGACGGACATATATCCTTTTCTGGAGGCTGATTCTGAGTTGTCTCAGGATACCTTTATGCCCGGCGGGCTGAAGCTGTATGAGGCGGAGGGGCATTTATACGGAATTTCTCCGGGATACCGGCTGGAGACGGTGATGGGCAGACGATCCGTATTGGGAGATTCGCAGGAATGGACGGTTGAAAAGATGTGCGGGCTTGTAGAGGGGCTGCCGGAGGACAGCAGCTTTATCAACTATCTGGGTGCTATAGGCTTTCTGCGAATCGTGCTGAACCGGGGAATGAACGAATATGTGGACTGGGAGGCGGGATCATGCTCCTTTGACAGCGATGCTTTCAGAGAACTGCTATGCCTTGCCGCCGTTATGGATACCTTTCCTTCGTTTGACGATGAGGAGCAGGCTATTGCCCAGGGGAAGCTGCTGGCAAACAGACTGTATCTTTCCGAACCGGAGGAATATCTGGCGTCGGCGGCTTTATTCCAGGGGGAAGAGGTATCATGCGTCGGATTTCCCTCATCTGAGGGAGGCGGTGCGCTGATAACGCCCTATCTGCCCGTGGGGATCTGTCGGGGAGAGAAGCAGAAGGCGGCATGGGAGTTCGTGAGATCCCTGCTGGGAAAAGAATTTCAGGAGAAGCATATCCGATTCAATTTTCCCCTGCGCCGGGATTCCCTGCGGAGGCTGCTGGAGAAAGCCCTGACCGGAGCTGCGGAAGGCGGGTCAGAGGAAGAAAAATTTACGCAGGCGGACTGTGATGCGCTTTATGAGGTAATATATAATACAAAATCTTCGCAGATCTATGATAAAAATATCTGGAAGATCGTAGAGGAAGAGGCGGAGACCTTCTTTGCCGGGGATAAAACCATGGAGGAAGCGATACAGCTCATCCAGAATCGGACGGCGGTCTATATTCAGGAAAATTATTCCCACGAGGATTAATACCAATGCGCTGACTTTGTTGCAGGAAATCTGAGGAGAAATTGAGCAGCCGTAGAGCGGCGGCATGGAGGATTAAATTAACATGAGAAAAATCAGTTTGGCAGTAATATTCTTTCTTGTGCCGACACTGCTTTCCGGTTGCGGAATGTGGGAGGAAAATCCGTATTCTGTGGCTCCGCTGGAGGGGGAACCCTTATCGGAAACGCTCGATGGGTCTGATGCCGGGGCGGATACAGCAGATGCTTCCGGCACGGGCCAGGATGCTCCAAGTGCCGCCGGTACTGTCAAAGATGCAGCCGGAACAAATTCGAGTGAATCAAAAGAGCCTGCGGATACCTCTGACGCGGGTCCTGGTGCATCAAAAGAACCTGTGGATGCATCAAAAGCGCCTGTGAGCGCCGCGGCGGTATACGAGCAGGTTGTGAGGGAAAGCACGGACGCCACGGTCTTTTCCCTGATCTATCTGGATGACGACGATATTCCGGAGCTGGTGGCGGGGGATCGGGGCAACGATTTTTATTCTGTCTATACCGCAAGGGACGGCCAGGCGGTCTGTTTGATCAATTCATTGTCAACTGTGGAGTTTACTTATTATGAGCGGAAGGGAGTCATTGCAACCTTTGACAGGTGGAACGGCGGCGGTGATGAGGGAGGCTATGGCTGGACATATTATCATGAGACCATTGCGGACGGCTTTATGCCTGTCTTAAGCTACAGCTATAATGCGGTTTATGATGAGAACGGCGTTTACACAGGGGAGGGCGTCACTCAGTATTTTTATATGAGCAATGAGGTTGATGCGGTAATGTACGATAAAACGTTGGAATCCTGGGGAGTTACAGGGGAAAGCTCCATGCCCTGTCTGGAAAATGCGGTTTCTGCGGAGGAAATGCTCGGATGGCTCGAAGAAAGGTGAGGGGACAATATAGTATGAAAAACAGGAAAAAAGGCGGTTTGGCGATAATATTCGGTCTTGTGCTGGTATTGCTGTCCGGGTGCGGGGCAAAGGATACAGGAGAGGAAGGGGCGCAGGGGGATGGCTTAAGGAATCAGGAGGAGCAGTCTGCCGGCACAGCGGGCGAAAACAGCCCGGAGCGTGAAGGTGGGAGCGATTCCACAGCGGAAAGCGGGGGTGCAGACGATTCGGCGGATGAAAAGACCACAGGCAGTCTGGCGGATGCGGACAAGCCCGGCGCAAGCGGCGGGAACGTCATCACAGAGGCAGTCCTTCAGCAGGGCAGGGACGCCTTTAACGCTTGCGCGGAGAACAGGGGGCTTTCCGGGGAAGAGACAGAGAATCTTTACAGACGGCTTTTGGAAAGCGGAGTGATGGAGCTTGAGGGGATGCTTGTTACGGGCATGGCTGCCGGAGATTACGACGGGAACGGACATACGGATATGGTTGTCTGTTTGTATTCCCTGGAGGAAAATGCGGATTATTACGGAGACGGCTGCCTGTACCTGTTTATGAATGAGGATGAGCCATATCGCATCTATGAGGAAGCCTGCTGCTATGGGCTTGGATCGATCAGGGATGATTTCGGGGCGGATATTGACGGGGACGGCAAAACGGAGATCCTGTTTCTGGTGGGCGGGATAGGAAACGGAGGTCCGGGGGATTCCTGTATTTTTGCGATGAAATATGAAGCTCCGGGCATTCGGCGGATGGAGCTTCCAAATAATCTCACGAATGAATCTGATGGAGTTGACTGCGGGATCGAGGTTTCCGTCATAGGAGACCCTGAACGGAAAAAGTATACCGCATATTGCGGGGAGCTTGACCAGACTTTTGCATTTGCCGCAGGCAGGACGGTGGACGATTCAAGGGGCGGGAACTGCAGAGGGTATTATTCCCTGAAATTAGGAGAATATCAGGGGGATACGGTGCTTTTGGGGTATGAATATCTCTATGCGGGCGGTATTGCGGAGTATGTGGGGGATGCGGTTTTCGTGATCGACTGGGACGATTCAGGAAGCTCCTATGTCAGGGACTGGTATATTGAAGGCGGCAAATTGTCCGAAGGTTTCTCATCGGATCCTGTCCGGTCGGCATACCGCTCCTTTCTGTCGGGACATCTTTTTTTCTTTGATACCGAGGATATAAAGACCTGGGGCTTAAACACCTGGATGAATAATTATTTTCCTGCCTTTGCTTTCGGGGGAGAATTGGAGTATGTCTATGAGTATGTCTATATGGATCTGGACGGAGACGGTGTGGAGGAGCTGCTGCTGCAGTATATTAACAGCCCGGAAAGCTATAACGGAGTATTTCACTATGCGGACGGCAGGCTGTACTGCTGGCAGCATGACGCTGTGGAGATGACCTGCCGGGATTATCCTCTTAAAGATGGGACCATGGTCCGCCAGTATGACACCAACGGCACGAATATATACAATCTTTTCCGCTATCAGAGCGACGGCGACGAGGTGACAGTATGCAGCCTGTTTGCCCGGACGGAGCTGTGGGACGAGAGCAGCACGGATCCCTGCCCCTACTATGAGGTAGATGGAAGGGAAGTGGACAAGCAGGAATTTGAAAGGCTGCTGAAGGAGCTGGTCACGGACCAGAGACTGGACCCGTCGGACTGGACGGTATTATTTTATTGATAATGCCTGCAAATGCGTATATAATAGAATCAAAATGAAGCGATAAGGGATAGCAAAAGTATGGGGAGAACCAAAATTGATTGAAATTGAAAAGCTGAGGAAATGTTATGAAGAAGATTGATTCTGGGAAAAACATTGGAGAATAGGTATATCCATATAGTGATGAGTGATGAGGGAATGATGAGTAGAATTATCACGGCATACTATCCTGATGAAGATAAATGGTGTAAGGATTTGAAAACAAGGAAAGGCAGGTAAAATAATAGTATGGTATGTTTAAACTGCAAAATGGAAGAAATGACAGAATCAACAAATGCATATTTTATCCAGTTAAATAATTGCTATGTTATTATTGAAAATGTTCCCTGCTATAAATGTAAGCAGTGCGGAGAAGTGTTTTACAAGGCATCTGTGTTGGAAAAAATTGATGAATTGTTAGAAAAAGTCGAAAAAGTTGCCAGTAAGATTTTTATTATGGATTATAACGCAGCGGCATAAAATAAAACCGTATTGACTCTCAACCATACATCAGGTTTATACTATGTTCATGAAGCGCTTCAAAGGTAACTGTTAATCGTTATTGAAAGAGGTACAGGCATGAAAATAGGAGAATTTGCCCGAATGGCGGGGATGCCCATATCGGTACTCAGGCATTATGACAGGGAGGGACTGCTGCGTCCGGATTATGTTGACCGCTTTTCCGGCTACCGTTATTATTCGGCCGGACAGATAGAGCAGGTACAGCGGATCGAGCTTCTGAAACGGTGCGGCCTTTCCCTGAAGGAGATCAGGGATATTCTGAAAAATGCCCACAACGAAGAAATGATAAAGGACATTCTGCTGTCACGGGAATCTCAGTATACAGAAATGCTTGCTGCCATCGAGGAGGTCAAGCGTATGACGTATGAGCGGGAAAAGGAAGGAACGAAGCCGGGACAGGAGAATCAGCCGGTAGTGGAAGAGAATGAACTGGGAGAAATGACTTTTAAAGGAAAGGTCCTGCCCCTGCCTCTGGATGCAGAGGACTTTAAGGCAGCGTGCCGCAGTCTGGAGGAGGAAATTCAGAAAAATAATTACCAGAGAATTTCAGGATTTTTGACCTATGGGGAACAGGATAAGGCCGAGCTTCAGGTGGCTGCCAGAGTAGTAAAGCTTAGGGATGAGATCGGGGAGCTGCACGAGGATATCAATCTCCTGTTTCAGGAGGATGAGCAGGTAGTGGGCAAATGGAAGGTCGTAGGCGAATATGCCGTAAAGGAGGATTTTTACAGCCAGACGGCGGAACGAAGAGAGTCCCCATATGGAAATAAGGACAAGGAGATCTATTTCCTGCCGGGTGGGGAGGATTACTGGGTATACAGCTGGACCAGGGGATATCTGAAGCTGAACGGCGGCGGGGAGTCCTGCCTGTGCCGTTATCAGGTGGAGGATCACGAGGGCCGCCGCTATATGTTTGTGGAAAACAAATCCTACGAATACCTTCGGGGCGGAATGCCCACTGTGCTGGTGCTGGAGCAGGTGGACAGCAAGAGGTATACCAGGCGGGAAATAGCCAGGGAAGAGGACACGAACCTGCCCTTTGTAAATGACGAAAAGGTTCTGGGAGATTGGAGAGCCGTTGATTTCATCCGCACGAAGGAGGAATTTTCGCCGGGAGAGAATCATTTTCCGCAGGACAGACTGTACTATAAGCATATGCACTTTGGGGAGGGCGGGGGGTTCGTCAGTGTTTACCAGGATCAGACGATTTCCGGCAGGGATCTTCAGAGTTGGACAAAAGGGTATGTGCTGAAGCATTATAATCATACCGCCTGTGCTTATGAGATCGTGACCGTGGACGATACGGATTATATGATCGTTGAGTGGAAGAGCGGGGATTACCGCTGGGGCGGATATGACACTGATTATTATGTATTTGTACGGGAGTAAAGCGGAAATATAGGATCACAGGCACGCCTCTGACAAAGCAGTCAGAGGCGCTTTTATGTTAATTTGCCGTATAAAGACAAAAATAAAGCTTCACAGACAATATTCGGCATCATTGACATTGATTTATATTATTGATAAAATATAACTATTCCGAGTTTTACAGAATCAGTTCTGAACCAGGAGGATAAGTTATGTATCATTGTCATGTGCGTTTTTATATTGCAGGGAGGCAGAGTCTGCTGTCAGACACGATCAGTAAGATGCCCCCTCTGGAGGCCTTTATCCATGAATTTACCGAAAGTGACGATCTTGAAGAGGCGCTGGCGGCAAAGGCCGATGTGATCCTGGCGGACCTGCGGGGGGCAGATGCAGCAAAAGCAGTACAGAATCTGATCCGGTGGAAGAAGCCGGAGGCGGAGCTTATCCTGCTGGCGGAGCAGGAGCAGTTTGCGGAGTTTTCGGAGAGTCTGTCTGAGGTCGCGGATGTGTGGACGCTGCCCATGACGGAGGCGGAGCTTCGGTTCCGGTTCCTGCGCTGGCAGAGGTCCTGCAAAATGCGGAGGGATTTCTGGCAGACCAGCCAGTATCTGGAAAGCACCATCAACAGCACGCCGGATCTGATCTGGTATAAGGATAAAAACGGCATCCACGAGAAGGTGAACGACAGCTTCTGCAAGACGGTCAATAAGACAAAGGAGCAGGTCCAGGGGCGGGGGCACGCATACATATGGGATGTGGAGCAGGATGACCCTGCCTGTATCGAGTCAGAGCGGATCGTTATGGAGAGCAGGCAGACCTGCGTGGCTGAGGAGATCATAGAGACCGGCGAGGGCAAACGGGAGTTGACCACCTACAAATCCCCGCTGTATGATTTGGATGGCAGCGTCATGGGAACCGTTGGCGTGGGGATCGATGTGACGAATGAGCATAAGTATGCCAGAGAGCTGCTGAAGAAGAACCAGACCCTGGAGATGCTGTTTACCACCATGGACTGCGGCATGATATGCCATACCCTGGACGGCACCGGAATCATCAGCATCAACCAGGCAGCGCTGCGCATTTTAGGCTATGAATCCATGGAAGAGATGAAACAGGACGGTTTTTCCCTGATTGCTTTTTCCGTGCTGGATGAGGACAAACCCAAGCTGCAGAAGAGCATTCAGTCCATAAAAAATCCGGGAGACAGTATCAGTGTGGAATACCGCGTACTCCACAAGGACGGTGAGCTTGTCCATGTGCTGGGCAGCATCAAGCTGGTGGAGGAAAACGGCGAACAGTATTATCAGCGTTTCCTGGTGGACCGCACCGCCCAGAAGCTTCAGGAGGAGGAAGAACGGCGGCGGGAAGAGCGCAGGCAGGTGGAGTTGATCCACGCGCTGAGCATCGACTATAACCTTGTGTGCATTGTGGACCTGAATACGGGAGCGGCAAGGGCGCTTAGGATCGGGGAGTGCAGAAAGAATGTGCTGGGTCCCATCTTCAACGGAGATTTTTCCTTTGACGAAGCCATGGAACGTTACATAGAAGCAGGGGTGTATGAACAGGATAAGGATGAGGTGCGGCGGGCGCTTTCCAGAGAACAGATGGAGAAGCAGCTGTCAGAGAAAGCTGTTTTCCATCTGGGTTACCGGATGACCTGCTGCGGCGAGCTGCGCTATTTCCAGATGAAGGCGGTGCGTGCCGGAGAGTGGAGCAAGAGCCATGGAGTGGTGCTGGGCTTCCGCAGTGTGGACGAGGAGACCCGCAGCGAGCGGGAGCAAAAGACTTTGCTGGAGAATGCCCTTTCCCAGGCAAACCGTGCGAACAAGGCAAAGAGTACCTTCCTTTCCAATATGTCCCACGATATCCGTACGCCCATGAATGCCATCATCGGCTTTACCACCCTTGCGCTTACTCACATTGACAACAGGGAGCACGTGCAGGAATATCTCAAGAAGATCATGACCTCCGGCAATCATCTGCTGAGCCTGATCAACGACGTGCTGGACATGAGCCATATTGAGAGCGGGAAGATACATCTGGAGGAGGATGCCTGCAGCCTGCCTGACATCATGCACGAGCTGCGGAATATCATCCAGGCGGATATCAACTCCAAGCAGCTGGATCTGTATATGGATGCGGTGGATATTCTGAATGAAGAGATCTACTGCGACAGACTGCGCCTGAACCAGGTATTGCTGAACCTGCTGAGCAACGCGGTAAAATATACCGGCGCAGGCGGCATGGTCAGCATGAAGGTGATCGAGAAGCCGGGGACCTCCGCAGGCTATGCGATCTATGAGTTCCGCATCAAGGATACGGGCATCGGCATGAGCGAGGAATTTACAGCTCACATTTTCGAGCCCTTTGAGCGGGAGCAGAATTCAACTATCAGCGGCATCCAGGGAACAGGGCTGGGAATGGCTATCACGAAAAATATCGTGGACATGATGAACGGTACTATCGAGGTGAACAGCAGGCGGGGTGTGGGCACGGAATGCGTGGTCTGCCTGCCGCTGCGGATAAACGCTGAGAAAAAGGCGCCCCAAGATATTCCGGAGCTGACGGGTCTGCGGGCGCTGGTGGTGGATGATGATTTCAACACCTGTGACAACGTGTCCGGTATGCTTCAGCAGATCGGCCTGCGGGCGGAGTGGACTCTGTCCGGAAAGGAAGCGGTGCTTCGTACCAGACAGGCGCTGTCCCGGAACGACCCTTACTGTGTTCACATTATCGACTGGCTTCTGCCTGATATGAACGGAGTTGAGGTTGCCCGCAGGATCCGTCAGGAGTCAGGGAAAGATGTTCCGATCATTGTACTGACAGCCTATGACTGGACCGATATCGAGGAAGAGGCAAGAGAGGCGGGCGTCACCGCATTCTGCAGCAAGCCGCTGTTTTTCTCGGAGCTTAGGGGTTGTCTGTATTCCATTGTGGATACGGATAATAAAATGCAGAAGGCGGAAGAGGCAGCTAAGGAACCTCTTCGCACCGGGCGTATCCTTCTGACGGAGGATAATGAGCTGAATCAGGAAATCGCGGTAGCCATTCTGGAAGAGGCGGGCTTTTCCGTGGATGTTGCATCCAACGGCCGAATCGCCGTGGAAATGCTGACAGGCGCTGAACCCGGATATTATCAGGTCATACTGATGGACGTCCAGATGCCTGAAATGAACGGCTATGAGGCCACAAAGAAGATCCGTAAGCTGAAAAACAAAAAGCTTGCATCTATTCCGATCCTGGCAATGACGGCAAATGCTTTTGAAGAAGATAAGCAGGAAGCCTTAAAGAGCGGTATGGACGGACATATTGCCAAGCCTATTGATATCAATATTTTGATGGAAATGCTGGATCAGGTGCTGCGTTGACGGTTGTTTCCGCTGCAGATTTCGTCTGCGCCCGGCGCGGATTCTTCCGGTTTGGTGACGGCAAAAACAATGGTGCTCCCTTTGCATATGTCTCCCGGCCTCCGCATATCCTGTTATAGGATATGACAGGAGGCTTTTGCTATGGAACACGTATCGACTACATACGACTTGTATCACGATATACAGCAACGCACGGGAGGAGAAATCTACATAGGGGTGCTGGGACCGGTGCGCACCGGAAAGTCCACCTTCATCAAGAGGTTTATGGAGGAGATGGTACTCCCTAATATGGAGGATGAACACGCAAGGGAGCGGGCGCAGGATGAACTGCCTCAGAGTGCAGGTGGAAAGACCATCACCACCACGGAGCCCAAGTTTATTCCCAATGAAGCGGCGCAGATACAGTTAAACGGCGACATTGCCGTATCGGTGAGGCTCATCGACTGTGTGGGGTACATGGTGGAAGGCGCTGCCGGACATATGGAGGAAGATGCGGAACGGATGGTGAAAACACCCTGGTTCGATCATGAGATACCCTTTACCCAGGCGGCGGAGGTGGGCACCGACAAGGTGATGAACGACCATTCCACCATCGGGCTGGTCATTACCACGGACGGCAGCTTCGGGGAGATCCCCAGAGCGAATTATCTGGAGGCGGAGGAGCGGACGATCCTTGCTTTAAAAAAGCTGCGCAAGCCTTTCCTGGTGCTGGTCAACAGCCAGAGGCCATACTCTGAGGACGCGAAGAATACCGTGGCGGAGCTGGGGGAAAAATACGGGGTGTCGGCTATGGCTGTGAACTGCGAGCAGCTGAAAAAGGACGATATCAATATGATCCTGGAAAATGTGCTCTATGAATTCCCCATCTCGGCAATGGAGTTTTATATGCCTAAATGGGTGGAGATGCTTTCAGATGACAACAGGATGAAGCAGGACCTGATCGAGAGAGTAAAGCTGCTTATGAAGGATTATTCCGCCATCAGGGATGCGCTGGAAAAGCCGGTGGCTCTGGAGAGCGAGTACATAAGGCGCTGCAAGACGGACACGGTTTCTCTGTCGGACGGATGTATCAGGATCACTTTGGATGTGGAGGATTCCTATTATTATGAGATGCTGACGGAGATGGTGGGGGAGAGTATTGCCGACGAATACCAGCTTATCGGCAAGCTGAAGAGCTTTGCGGCCATGAAGCATGAATACAACAAGGTGCTTGACGCGGTGAACATGGTCCGCATCAAGGGCTATGGCGTGGTCACGCCGGACAAAGACGAGATCGTGCTGGAGCGGCCGGAGCTGATCAAGCACGGCAATAAATTCGGTGTGAAGATCAAGGCGTCCAGCCCCTCCATCCACATGATCCGCGCCAACATTGAGACGGAGATCGCCCCCATTGTAGGCACCCAGGAGCAGGCGGAGGATCTGATATCCTTCATCAACCAGACGGACGCCCAGAACGGCATCTGGGGCACGAACATATTCGGCAAGACGGTGGAACAGCTGGTGAACGACGGCATCACCGCCAAGGTGGCCGTTATCGGGGAAGAGAGCCAGATGAAGCTGCAGGACACCATGCAGAAGATCGTCAACGACAGCAACGGCGGCATGGTGTGTATCATCATATAACTACATGACTTTATGCTCGTGCAGGCACGGCACCCGGTCTGTTTGTTTACAGACCGGGTGCTGTTTTGTGCGCCTGCAGATACAATATAATGTTGTTATGGTTAAATCAAGCATTAACGATAGCTTAATACAACAAACTATTGACGCTGATATTGTGCTGATATATAATAGGTGTGCACCGCATAGTAAGTAAACTGTACTGCTTTGCTGAGGTATGATATGTAATGAAATTGTTCATGCCGCAGGCAGATTGGAAACAGCAGGAGATAGTGGAATCGAAAAAGCGGGAACAAAATAGTAATGGTTAGAGAAGGAGGAAATCATAGTGAAAAAAACAATTTTTGCATTTTGCATCGCATTGTCGGTTTTTGTATGCAGTTCATTGCCTGCGTCAGCCGCTGTCTGTGCGAATGCTCCGGATGGGGTTCATCATTTTGACAGATGCTTAAAAACAGGCGTAGGATACAGCAAGGATTTGGGGACGCATCAGTATTTATATGGGTATGATCATTTGAATCAACTGATATACAAAAATGACTGCCGCGTAGTCCAGTATTACAATTATTGCAGATTCATATGTCGATACTGCAGTACTCATAGTGATTTGGAGCCGCATACACATTTGGCATTGACTACGCATAGTGTCAGCCATAAATAAACCATTCCAGAATTCAAGGAGATCCCATGAAAAAGATAATCAGCTGCATTCTGATAACAGTTATGCTTGTCCCGCAGCTATGCGGGTGCGGTACGGAACGGAAAGCTTCCCCGGAAGCTGTAGATACGGAGGATGTCCAAGACGTCAGCGGGACGGGTGAGACGGATGGGACGGATGAACCCGTCCGGCCGGAAAGTGTTTTGGATCTGTCTGCGATCTCTAAGCTGGCCGGAAAGGATAATTCATTGGACGCCTATTCCTGGGTAAACGGTCCGCAGCAGATAGAAATAGCGGCGGCAGCGCCGGGCGGAGGAATAAAGGGCCAGTTTTTCCTGGGGAACACAAGAGCGTATTATTATAATAAATCTTTTTTGGCTAAGCAGGAGCTGAACTGGGATGAGCTTGCCTTTTCGACGTTAGAAGGCGGGAAAAATGCGATAAGGCTGGAAGGAGAAGACCTGCTGTGGGGAGCAGGACCGGTCTGCGGCACGGATCATTATGCTGCGTTAGAGTGTGTACTGCAGGAATCGCAGGAGGGAGAGGAAGACATTTACCGCTTTTTCCTCACAGAAAAAGATGAAAACAATGAAACGGTGAGGGAGGTTCCGCTGGACTTTTTAAACGGAAGCAGCCAATACGATCTTTATTGGGACTGCAGTCTTGCAGTAGACGGCGAGGGAGTGATCCATCTGGCGCAGAAGGAGGAAGAAGAGTGGCGCTATTTGTTCATTTCGGCGGAGGGGGAGATCCTGGCGGAATATTCCGGGAACGTCCAGCTGTTTCGAGGATTTGTCCCTCTGTATGACGGCAGCATTGCCTGGCGTACCGTGGAAGATATGGCGGATCTGGCGACGATTCTGCAGCGTACAGACAGGGAAAGCGGCAGAACGGTGACGCTGGCGGCGCCTAAAAAGGAGGTTTATTGTTATACCCTTTTCGATGACAATACCCTGGTCTACGCGGACGGGGAGGGCGTGTATCGAAGCGATTTGTCCGGAAATGAAATAGAGCCGCTCTATCTCTGGCGCAATCATGGGATCCTGCTGACGGGGGTACCTGTCATACAGGCGGATGAGGCGGGAAATATTTCACTTGTCTATGAGGACGCAAAGGATGCGTACTATCTGCGGCTGGAGCCTGTTACGGAGGAGGTGGAGATCCATCAGGTCACAATTGCGCTGTCGCAGGGTGCGGATTTAGAGTTTTACCAGACAGCGGCGGCAATGTTTAACAGAAAATATCCAACCTGTCATATTGAACTGAAGAGCGACTACGATAAGACAGCGCTGCTGACGGAGCTGATCGCGGGTAAGGGTCCGGTGCTGATCGACGGCTTTCTGGTAGGCTTTGAGGAACAGGAAAAGCTGTGGGAGCCGCTGGATGCGGTGATGGAGCAGATGGGCATCCTGGATGAGCTGGAGACCTCCACTCTGGAGCTGGGAAAGATCAACGGGACATTGTACGGCGTTGTGATGGATTTTGAACTGGATACGGTAGTGACCGGAGACACCGATCTGAAGGACTGGAATTACGATACCTTTTTACAGGGTGTTGACGACAGACCGGAGCTGGAGGCCATATTCAATCTTTACGGGGGAGATTACGGCACCTATTTTATCATGAATTTTTTGAGCCATGGCATAGAAGACAGCTATTTTCTGGATGCGGAAGCAGGAACTACAAATTTTGACAGCGATGAGTTTCGCAGAGTGCTGGAGATGGCGAAAAAATACTGTGTCCGCAATGACAGGGTAGATCCGGGCAGATCTATGCTGGCGGGGAGAGTGTTCTGTAATGAGCTGTCTGTTTCCAAGCCGGAGCATATTACGCTGTACCGCATTTGTTATGGGCCGGACGTCAATTATATCGGTTATCCCACAAAGGACGGAGCCGCTCATTATATACGTAATGACTTTCCGCTGGCAGTCCGCAGAACGGCATCCAAGGAGGATAAGGAAATAGCCTGCGCATTTATCCAAATGTGTCTTTCCTATGAATGTCAGTCAAGGGCAAGGTGGGATATCAATTTCCTGCTAAGCGTGCGCAGGGATGTGCTGGAGGAGCAGATTGCCGCCATGAATAAAAATACATCCGTTGCGAAGGAGGGGTTTGGCCAGGTCGTAATCGGGGACAGCCTGAACAGGGAATTGGACGGTGAAACCCTGCATGACCTGATCGATAAGGCAAAGCCCAAGAGGTATTTCCCGATAGAGCTGCGGAACATCCTCAGTGAGGAATTGGAATTGTACTTTGCCGACGCGATCACGGAGGATATGCTTATCGAACATCTGGAGAGCCGTGTAGGGCTGTATCTGGCGGAGAGAAATTAACGGGCCGGCAGCGGTTTTGGTTGAAAGCAGGCTGCTTTTGGGGTACAATAAAGTTAAAGCTATTACGCCTGCCGACACCAACGCAGCAGATGGGAATTTAGCCAAGTGAAGCATAGGGAGAGTCATACCAGGAGTAAGGAGGCGCTCATGGATTATAATATGCTGGTAAAGCAGTGCAGCAGCCTGCTGGAGGGGGAAGCTCATCCGCTTCCGGCGCTTGCCAACACGGCGGCTCTACTATTTGAAAATATGGAAGCCTTGAATTGGGCGGGCTTTTACCTGTTGGAGAGCGGTTCATTGATGCTGGGGCCCTTTCAGGGGAAAGCTGCGTGCATCCGGATCCCTGTGGGAAAGGGGGTCTGTGGGACTGCGGCAGCCCTTGATCGGGCTGTTTTGGTGGAGGATGTCCATCAGTTTCCGGGGCATATCGCCTGCGACAGCAATTCCAGCGCGGAGCTGGTTCTGCCCATTCATTATGGCGGGCAGGTGATAGGGGTCCTGGATCTGGACAGCCCTGTGAAGAGCAGATTCACAGAGGCGGATCGTGCAGGACTGCAGGGCATTGTGGATCTGCTGGAAAATAAGGTGGACTGGGAGAGGTGGCAGCTGTAGAGAAATTCTACAGTCTGCCACCGTTGCTTTTTTCAATGATTTCTGTATAATGAAGTTAGAGCGGCTTGTCTGTGCGGATCCTGAAAAGCTGTGCAGACAAGGTTGACGAGGCGGTATTTAAAAACGAGGGGGTGCTGCAAAATGGGTGAAGTGTATGATAAGCTTATGAGATGTTACGACTGTGTGCGGAAAAAGACGGATTTTGTGCCGGAGGCCGCCATTGTCCTGGGGTCAGGTCTGGGAGACTACGCGGAAAGCATACGGGTGGAGTATGAACTGCCCTACGGTGAAATAGACGGATTTCCTGTATCCACGGTGCCGGGACACGCTGGCAGATTTATTTTCGGATATGTGGACGAAACGCCTGTGGTCTGCATGAAGGGCAGAGTGCATTATTATGAAGGGTATCCTGTCAGCGATGTGGTGCTTCCCACAAGGCTGATGAAGCTGATGGGAGCGAGGATACTGTTTCTCACCAATGCGGCAGGCGGGGTGAACACCTCCTTCCATGCAGGGGATCTGATGCTGATCAGGGATCAGATATCTGTCTTCGCGCCCAACCCGCTGATCGGGCCGAATATAGACGAGCTGGGCGTCAGATTTCCCGACATGAGCCGGGTGTATGACGAGGAGTTGCAGCAGGTCATCCGCAGTACAGCCAGAGAGAACGGCATTTTCCTCCAGGAGGGGGTATACGCTCAGCTGACGGGGCCATCTTTCGAGTCTCCTGCGGAGATCCGCCTGCTGCGGACCTTAGGCTGCGATGCAGTGGGGATGAGCACCGTGGTGGAAGCCATTGCGGCAAATCATATGGGTATGAAAATATGCGGTATTTCCTGTATCTGCAATCTTGCGGCGGGGATGACGGCCACACCTTTGAGCCATGAGGAGGTGCAGGCGGCAGCGGATGCGGCGGCGCCGAATTTCAAGAAGCTGGTGACGGAGTCCGTGCGAAGCGTGAGAAGAATTTCTAATGCTCATGCCAGAGGGCATAATGCGGATAAATCCGCATACAAAGGAATTCTAATCTCACACTGAAGAATCGCAAGGAAAGCGATTCTTCTCGGAGTCGCAGACTCCGTGGGATTGGTTTGTGCCTGCGGCGGTTCATTGGTTACAGGTTTATGAAACAGGAGAAGAGGATGGAAAAACAAAGTAAGACGGATGCGGCGGCGCTGGTGCAGGCGGCGCTGGAAGCCAGAAAAAACGCCTATGTGCCATATTCCCACTACGCTGTGGGAGCGGCGCTTTTGACGAAGGGGGGAGAGATCTTTTCCGGCTGCAATATTGAAAACGCCTCCTATGGCGCAACAAACTGCGCGGAGCGGACAGCCTTTTTCCGGGCGGTGAGCCAGGGGGAAAGAGGCTTTGCCGCTATTGCCATTGCAGGCGGCATGGAAGGGGAAGAGCCGGTGGATTACGCCTATCCCTGCGGCGTCTGCAGGCAGGTGATGCGGGAGTTCTGCGGGAGTGATTTTAAAGTGATCGTGGCAAAGAGCGCGGAGGATTTTCAGGAGTACCGGCTGGAGGAACTCCAACCCTTTGGATTTGGAGGTGAATCGATCAGGTGAACATCAGGCTTTACAATGCAAGGATCTTGACTATGGAGAAGAACCGGCCGGTTTTCAGGGGTGAGGTCTGGGTAAAAAATGACAAGATCGCCTATGTGGCGGACCGGGAGGAGCTGCAAAGCGAATGGGACAGCAATGTGCCCAGAATCACCTGGGATGTAGAGGTGGACTGTAAGGAGAATCTGCTGATGCCGGGATTTAAGAATGCCCACACCCATTCCGCAATGACCTTTCTGCGGTCCTATGCGGATGATGTGCCCCTTAAACAGTGGCTGAATGAGAAGATATTTCCCATGGAGGCAAAGCTGACGGCGGAGGACATTTATCATCTGACCAGGCTGGCTGTTCTGGAGTATCTCACCTCTGGCATCACTTCCATCTTTGAGATGTATTTAAGTCCCGGAGCGTCTGCAGAGGCTTGTATCGACATGGGGATGCGCTGTGTGCTCACCAGCGGGCTGAATGATTTCAGTTCCTCCCTGGAGCAGATGGAGGAGGAGTATCTGAAATGGAATAAGGCTGATCCCCTGATCAGTTATCAACTGGGCTTTCATGCGGAATACACCTGCTCCAAGGAGCTGATCTACCGGGTGGCACAGCTTGCCCACAGATATCATGCTCCTGTCTATACCCATCTGGCGGAGACGAAAAAGGAAGTGGAGGAGTGTAAGGAGAGATATGGCGTGACCCCGGCCATGTTTCTGGATAATATGGGGATATTTGAATACGGGGGCGGCGGGTATCACTGTGTCCACATGACGGAGGAGGATATGGAGCTGTTCCGCAGACGCAGGCTGTTCGCAGTCACCAATCCGGCTTCCAATATGAAGCTTGCCAGCGGGATCGCGCCGGTGGCGGAGTTTGAAAAGAGGAAGATCCCTGTGGCTATCGGCACGGACGGGCCTGCCAGCAACAATTGTCTGGATATGTTCCGGGAAATGTTCCTGGTGACCGGCTTGAGCAAGCTGCGGGAGGAGGACGCCGCCAGCCTGGACGCCATGCGGGTGCTGAGGATGGCTACCGTAAACGGCGCAAAGGCAATGCGGCTGCCAAAGGCGGATGTGCTGGCCAAGGGCAAGCTGGCGGATCTGATCCTGCTGGATCTGCATCAGCCCAATATGCAGCCTATTCACAATATTCCTAAGAACCTGGTGTACAGCGGCAGTAAGTCCAATGTGCTCATGACCATGATAAACGGCAGGATCCTGTATCGGAACGGCGAGTTTAACATTGGCGAGAGCGTGGAGGACATATATGCAAAATGCGACAGGATCGTTAAGCGCATTATAAATACCTGAAGGAAAGAGGAGGAGATCGAGTAATGTTGGAAAAGGTTTTTAAACTGAAGGAGAACAAAACCACAGTCAGGACGGAGATCATTGCCGGGCTGACCACCTTTATGACGATGGCGTACATCATCGCCCTGAATCCCAATCTGTTGGTTGGCTTTGGGGAGCGGGGGACAAGCCTGTGGAACGGCGTTTTCCTGGCAACCTGTATCGCTTCAGCGGTGGGTATGTTCGTCATGGCCTTTGTGGCAAACAAACCCTTTGCCATGGCGCCGGGCATGGGGCTGAACAGCTTTTTTGCAGTGGTGGTGGCAAATATAGCGGGACTGACAGGTATGTCATATCTGGATTCCTTCCAGGCTGCTCTCTGTATCATCCTGGTGGAAGGGCTGGTATTTCTGGTGCTCTCTGTGCTGAATGTGCGGGAGAAGATCGTGGATGCCATTCCCCTGGGAGTCCGTCTGGGGATTGCGCCTGCTATCGGCATGATGCTGTTGAATATCGGTCTGGGCTCCAACGCCGGTGTAGGCCCCGCCAGTTCCTTTTATGTTATGCGGGATTTCTTCGGGGCGCTGACTCCCAGCATTGCAAAGACAAGTATGGGAGACAGCTATGCGGCAATGGTTCTGACTGTTGTGACCATGTTTATCGGCCTGTTTGTTATCATTATCCTTTCCCAGAAGGGCGTCAAGGCTGCAGTGATCTTAGGAATGCTGGCGGCCAGCGTTATCAACTGGGCCGGACAGGCTATATTCCTGCATACCAATCCCTTTGCAGGTCTGGCAGGCGCGTCTTTCCTGCCGCCCTTTAAGGATATGGCGGAGACAACCCTGTTTAAGTTCAATTTCAGCGGTTTTGCCCAGATCGGCTGGTTCACGGTGATCACGCTGATCGTTACCTTTTGTATCATTGATATGTTTGATACCATCGGGACCCTGGTGGGCACCGCAAGCCGTGCAGGTATGCTGGACAAAGATGGAAAGATGCCCCAGATGAAGGAAGCTCTGCTGGCGGATGCGGTAGGTACTGTGGTAGGCTCCGCAACCGGCACCTCCACCGTGACCACTTTTGTGGAGTCTGCCTCCGGTGTGGAAGCTGGCGGACGGACGGGACTTACGGCTCTGACTACGGGCATTGTGTTCCTGGCCTGCATTTTCCTGGCTCCCGTGGCGGCAGTGATTCCCCCCGCAGCTACTTCGGCCGCTCTGATCTATGTGGGTGTGCTGATGATCACGGGGCTGAAAAATATTGATTTCAGCGACATCTGCCAGTCTGTGCCCACGGCGCTGATGCTGATCGCCATGCCGGTGTCCGGCTCCATCGGACACGCCATCGGTATCGGCCTGATCTCCTACACGGTCATCAAGCTGTTTACAGGCAAGGCAAAGGATGTCTCCGTGCTGACCTATGTGCTGTCGGCGATTTTCCTGGTGAAGTTTTTCCTGGTCGCCTAAGGCGAAAAGATTTTCTAAGGCATTTTATGCCTAAGAAAATCTAAGTTTCGCCTCGAAGAATCGCTGCGCGATTCTTCCCAAAGTCATTAATTCAGTCCCTTTTCGGAATCATGTACTTGCTGAAAGCATATTGTGATTCCAATAAGCCGTGTAATGGCACAAAATCAGAATAAGTTCTGCTTTTACGACGGCGTGGAGGTTTGGATGGAGTATGTTTTGCTGGCGGCGGCCCTGGGGGCGTTTGTGATCCTGGTATTTGCCCTGGAGGTCCGCCGCGCCAAAAAAGAAAAAAAAGATTTTATTGCCAGGCTGCAGAAGGATTATTTGAAGCTTGCAGATAAAAAATATGCCGCGGAACGCTTTGAAAAGCTGGACAGCTTTTACAGGCGGCATCAGGAAGAGGGGCAGATCGACGATATCACCTGGAACGATCTTGGGATGGATGAGATCTTCAAGCGGATGAACTATACCCTTTCCGCCACCGGGGAGGAGTATCTGTATTACAGGCTGCGGACTTTGAGCCGGAAAAAGGAAGAGCTGGAACGCTTTGAGCGGAAGGTCAGCTTTTTCGGCGAAAACCCTAAGGAGCGGGTGCGGTTTCAGTTCTGTATGGACAAGCTGGGTCATACGGGAAAATATTCTCTCTATGATTACATAGATAACCTGGATTACCTGGGGGAGCGTAGCAGCAGAAAACATCTGTTTCTGGATCTTCTCTTTCTGCCGCTGATCGCTCTGTGCTGGATACAGTTCCCTCTGGGAATCACCGGGATCATTATGCTGATGTGTTACAATATTGCGTCCTACTTTAAGGAGAAGGGCGAGATCGACCCCTATATCATCAGCTTTGCCTATGTCATACGCCTGCTGGGGGTCTGTGACGAGCTGGAAAAAACAGGGCTTTCGGGATGCAGGGAGGAGTTGGAAGCGATCCGCTTTCATAAGAAACGGCTTCAGGCATTGAGACGGAACAGCTTCTGGGTCATGAATTCCAGCTCCGCCAGGGGCGGAAATGCTTCCGGGGATATTATCGGGATCTTTATGGACTATATCCGCATGGTTTTTCATGTGGATCTGATCAAGTTTAACCAGATGCTCCGTGTGCTGCGGCAGTATGTGGAGGATGTGGACAGCCTTATCAGTACCCTTGGGTATCTGGAAGCGGCCGTTTCCGTGTGGATATTCAGGGAGTCCCTGAAAAACGGCTGGTGCCGACCGGAATTTGGAGAGGACTGTGGAGTGACCCTGCGGGAAGGGTATCATCCCATGCTGGAACAGCCTGTGAAAAACAGCATTTCTGCCGGGCGGGGGGTGCTGCTCACCGGCTCCAATGCTTCCGGCAAGTCCACATTTTTAAAGACGGTGGCAGTCAACGCCATATTGGCCCAATCCATAAATACCTGTGCGGCAGAGGGCTACCGGGCGCCCTTTTTCCGGGTCTACACCTCCATGGCTCTGCGGGATGACCTGGCGGGGGGAGAGAGCTATTATATCGTAGAGATCAAGGCCCTCAAGCGGATCCTGGATGCGGCGGCGTCGGGGGATGGGCCTGTTTTGTGCGTGGTGGATGAGGTGCTGCGGGGGACCAATACGGTGGAGCGGATCGCGGCGTCCACTCAGATATTAAAGTCTCTGGGGGGGATATTCTGCTTTGCAGCCACCCACGATATTGAACTGACGGAGCTTTTGCAGGAGGATTTTGACAATTATCACTTTGAGGAGGATGTGCGGGACGGCGATATCAGCTTTAATTATCGTCTGCAGGCAGGAAAGGCATCCGGCAGGAACGCTATCAGGCTGTTGGAGCTGATGGGCTATGACAGTAAGATCACGGACTGCGCCTTCCGGCAGGCGGAGCAGTTCCTTGCCACAGGAAGCTGGGGAGTTGTTTGACACATCAACCCCGATGCAGGCATGACACTTGGCTCATTGTTCGCGGGAATCAAAATCGAAAGCCTTAGCTTGAAAATAAGTAACGAATAGTACGAGACGGAGACGATCACGAGACCGGAAATAAACGCGGCGCCGCACTTGACGGAAACGGACAGGCTTGTTATACTGTAATTATATCAGAAACAGAAGCGAGGTCTTAAATTATGGGAAAACTGATTGAATTTGGTAGAATGTTTTTGTCTTACGGACTGCTGATGCTGATCATTGCAGCGGTATGCGCAGTGGCAATATTTATCGGTATCACCATGGCCAAGAAAAAGAACGCGAAGAATGCGGCTCTTGAGGTTTCGGAGGAAAAGCAGGAGGCATAATTCCGGGGGTTTTTTGATATGGCAAAGTCGGCGGGGCAAAAGCTGAAGCTTTTATATATCATAAAGCTTCTGACGGAAAATACAGATGAGAACCATCCGGTGAGTACGGCGGAAATCATTGCGTATCTGGAAGCTCAGGACATTCATTCGGAGCGGAAGAGTATTTATGATGACATAGAGAAGCTTTGCGATTTCGGCTATGACATCATCCAGGTGCACAACAGGCTTGGAGGCGGCTACTATCTGGCAAGCAGAGAGTTTGAACTGGCTGAGTTAAAGCTGCTGGTAGACGCAGTGCAATCCTCCCGATTCATTACCACCAGGAAGTCCAGAAGCCTGATCAAGAAGCTGGAGCATATGGCGGGAAAGCATGACGCCGGAAAGCTGCAGAGGCAGGTCTATGTGGCAGGCCGTATCAAGACAGAGAATGAGAGTATCTACTATAGCATTGATACGATCCATAAGGCGATACAGGGGAACCGGCAGATCGAGTTCCAGTATCTGGACTGGAATATGAAGAAAGAACTTGCGCCGCGGGTGGGGAGCAGAAAGCAGGCCAGTCCCTGGGCGTTGATATGGAAGGAAGAAAATTACTATCTGGCAGCATATGACGGAGCGGACGGCATCATGAAGCACTACCGGGTGGACAAAATGGGCCAGGTGAAGGTGCTGAAGGAACCCAGAGAAGGAATGGAGCAGTTCTCGGAGATAGATCCGGCGGTCTATACCAACCAGACCTTCGGGATGTTCAGCGGCGATCTGGAGACGGTGACGCTGCAGTTCCCCAACAGACTGGTGGGAGTGGTGCTGGATCGCTTTGGCCGGGATGCGGATATCCGCCCCATGACAGATAGAATTTTCCGCATTCGGGTAAGGGTAGCGGTCAGCGGCCAGTTCTTCGGATGGCTGGCAGGCATTGGCAGAGAAGCGGTGGTGCTTGGTCCCTCTTCGGTGAAGGAGCAGTACAGGAGCTGGCTTACCGACATTGTGACCACCATGCAGCTGACGGCGGAGCTGCCGGAATTGCCGGTGCGGAATCCGGAAAAAGCGGGGGATTGAATCAGGTATCTGAATTTATTTCTAAAATTCAGGTGCCTTTTTTGTACACATTTTTTTATCATGTTCCTTGACAAGAGATAAATTCTTCCTTATACTGTTAGATGACGACACAATATATAGGGGTCGGGCGAAATGTGAAAAACAATATTTTGTATGCGGCCCTTGAGGGGGAATCTGCGAAGCAGGCGGCCGAAAGACGGCCCGATGTTCTGCGGTGCAGGAGGGCCCGTAGGATGGGGGACCCGATGCCATATAGTGCAGGGGTTCCGGTTATGCGGAACAAAACGGCCCGATGTTCTGCAGCGCAGATGGTCCGGAAGCGTGTGTCGGACAGGAAAATTTCGCGGTGTTTTGAAGAAATAAAATCAGAAGGGATGGAAAGAATGAGCAGTAATTTTGACCAGGCGGCTACCGGAGATATTGATTATGGCGAGGCGTTTAAGCCCAAGAGAGATGTGTATGTGATCAAAAAGGATGGCAGCCGGGAGATCTTTAACGTGCAGAAGGTCATCAACGCGGTGGCAAAGAGCGCCTACCGGGCGCTGACGAAATTCACCGGCGAGGAGGAAAGCAATATCTGCCGGTATGTGGTCGAAAAGGTGGACGAGATGGATGTGGATGAGATCCCCATTCCCGTCATGCATAATATCGTGGAGAGCGCCTTGGAGCAGGTAAAGCCTGTGGTGGCAAAAAGCTACAGGGATTACCGCAACTATAAGCAGGATTTTGTGCGGATGCTGGATGATGTGTACAAGAAGAGCCAGTCCATCATGTACATCGGGGACAAGGAGAATGCCAATACGGATTCCGCCCTGGTGGCTACCAAACGGAGCCTGATCTTTAATCAGCTGAACAAGGAGCTGTACCAGAAGTTTTTCCTGACCACGGAGGAGATCCAGGCCTGCCGGGACGGTTATATTTATGTACATGATATGTCCGCCAGAAGGGATACCATGAACTGCTGCCTTTTCGATGTGCAGCACGTGCTGGAGGGCGGCTTCGAGATGGGAAATGTGTGGTACAACGAGCCCAAGTCTCTGGATGTGGCCTTTGACGTGATCGGAGATATCGTCTTAAGCGCCGCCAGCCAGCAGTACGGCGGATTCACCGTACCCAGCGTGGATCTGATCCTGGAGCCCTATGCGGAAAAGTCCTATGATAAATACGTGGACAAATACATCCGTCTGGGGATCGACAGGGACACGGCGGAGGCGGAGGCTTACGCGGATGTGGTGCGGGAGTTTGAGCAGGGCTTTCAGGGCTGGGAGTACAAGTTCAACACCGTAGGAAGCAGCCGGGGAGACTATCCCTTTATCACCGTTACGGCGGGGACGGGCACCGGAAGATTCGCAAAGCTGGCTACCATCACCATGCTGAATGTGAGAAGGCGGGGACAGGGCAAGAAGGACTGTAAGAAGCCCGTTCTTTTTCCTAAGATCGTATTTTTATATGACGAGAATCTTCACGGGCCGGGAAAGCCCCTGGAGGATGTGTTTGAAGCGGGGGTAAAGTGTTCCGCCAAGACCATGTACCCCGACTGGCTGAGCCTGACCGGAAAAGGCTATGTGGCAGGCATATACAAGCAGTACGGAAAGATCATTTCGCCCATGGGCTGCCGGGCGTTCCTGTCTCCCTGGTATGAGAGAGGCGGTATGCATCCGGCGGATGATAAAGATGTGCCTGTATTTGTAGGGCGTTTCAATATCGGCGCGGTGTCCCTGCATTTGCCCATGATCCTGGCAAAGGCGCGGAAGGAAAGCAGAGACTTTTATGAGGTGCTGGATTACTATCTGAACCTGATCCGCCAGCTGCATATCAGAACCTATGCTTATCTGGGGGAGATGCGGGCCTCCACCAATCCTCTGGCATACTGCGAGGGCGGCTTCCTTGGAGGGCATCTGGGACTCCATGACAAGATCAAGCCTTTGCTTAAGTCTGCTACCGCCAGCTTCGGTATCACGGCTCTGAATGAACTGCAGGAGCTTTACAACGGAAAGTCTCTGGTGGAGGACGGCGAGTTCGCGCTGGAGGTCATGGAGTACATCAATGCAAAGGTAAACGAATTCAAGGAGGAGGACGGGAACCTCTATGCCATATACGGGACCCCTGCGGAGAATCTCTGCGGCGTGCAGGTAAAGCAGTTCAGGAAAAAGTACGGCATTGTGGAAGGGGTGTCCGACAGGGAGTATGTGAGCAACAGCTTCCACTGCCATGTGTCCGAGGATATCACGCCCATCGAAAAGCAGGACAAGGAGGACCGCTTCTGGAATCTCTGCAACGGCGGCAAGATACAGTATGTGAAATATCCTATCGATTATAATATAGATGCCATCAAGACTCTGATCCACCGGGCTATGGATATGGGATTCTATGAGGGAGTGAACCTGTCCCTGGCATATTGTGACGACTGCGGCCACCAGGAGCTGGAGATGGATGTGTGTCCCAAGTGCGGCAGCCGGAATCTGACAAAGATCGACCGTATGAACGGCTACCTGTCCTATTCCCGTGTGCATGGGGATACCAGGCTGAATGATGCAAAGATGGCGGAGATCGCGGAGAGGAAGTCCATGTAAAGTGTGAGAAGAATTTCTAATTGCCTTCGGCAATTTTCGCTCACAGCATAGGCTGTTTCGCGGAGAAATTCTAAATCTCACACTGAACAACGCCTCTTTAGAGGCGTTCTTCCCGGAGTCGTTAGACTCCGTGGAAAGTGTCAGCCGAAATCAGTCTCCGAAGGACCGGCAGAGCGGATTCTTTCCGTGGAGGGGGGCGTTCTTCCCGGAGTTGGCAGACTCTATGAAAGGCTTCAGCCGAAATCAGTCTCCGAAGGACCGGCAGAGCGGATTCTTTTCGTGGAAGGGGTGTTCTTCCCGGAGTCGTCAGATTCTGTGAAAGGCGTCAGCCGAAATCAGTCTCCGAAGGACCGGCAGAGCGGATTCTTTCCGTGGAAGGGGCGTTCTTCCCGGAGTCGTCAGACTCTGTGAAAGGCGTCAGCCGAAATCAGTCTCCGAAAGACCGGTAGAGCGGATTTTTCCCGTGGAAGGAGCGTTTTTTGGGAGTTGTCAGACTCTGTGGAAAGTGCCAGCCGAAATCAGTTTCTGGGCGGGGAGTTTCACGGAAGATTTTGCATGGAAGAATAATTGGAAGGAATAAGATATGGTATGAGGTATCATGATATAACGAAAGATGATATGAAGAACGGCGACGGACTGCGGGTGGTGCTGTGGGTGGCGGGCTGCGGTCATTGCTGCAAGAACTGCCAGAACCCTGTCACCTGGGATCCGGACGGCGGGCTTATTTTTGACGACAGCGCCAAAGAGGAAATTTTTGAACAGTTGGAAAAACCTTATATTTCCGGCATTACATTTTCAGGGGGAGATCCTCTGCATCCTGCCAACAGGATCGGGGTGCGGGAGTTGATGGCCGA
The DNA here is from genome assembly GCA_023663285.1 of Bacillota bacterium. Lineage (GTDB taxonomy): Bacteria > Bacillota > Clostridia > Lachnospirales > Lachnospiraceae > Acetatifactor. The sequence goes on along the minus strand of JAMPHT010000033.1, from coordinate 7,698 downwards.
GATCAGGGAAAAGTACCCGCAGAAAACCATCTGGCTGTATACGGGAGATTCCTGGGAGAATATTTTGTATTACCCCATGATGCGGTTTGTGGATGTGGTGGTGGACGGAGAGTTCCATGAGGAAGAAAAAGATGCAAAGCTGCTCTGGAAAGGAAGCGCCAATCAGAGAGTCATTGACGTCCGAAAGACGCTTGCCCAGCCGGATCCCCTGATTCCCGTACTGCATTGCAGCGATTACGCAGATTCCTATGAGTTGACCCGCAAGCCGGAAAATACCTGTGACTGCTCGTGAAAGCTGCCATATTGACCCTGGCGGCATTCGCTGACTTGGCTTATGTGTCTGAAGGGCATATTTTGTCCGCGGGAAGAAAGTGTTCCGGATAATAATCAGAAGCTTTGTACGGAAGATGGATAAACGTAAAAACGTATAAGACAGGGAGTGGCTAAAACGGATAGACGGAATTTAAATGAGTAGAGATTGGCGGAACGGAAGTTGAAAGGGAAAACAATGAAAAGGATCGCACAGTTTTTTAAGGTGAGCAGGGAGAATTTCATAAGCTCTGTAAGGGAAGAATTTCCACAGTACACGGAGGAAGCTATTCGGGATATGTATGAGTCTCTGACATTGCCGGAGCGGGCAACAAAGGGCAGCGCAGGCTATGATTTTCAGGCGCCCTTTTCTTTCAGCCTCGCTCCCGGCGCAACCATAAAGATCCCTACGGGGATTCGGGTAAAAATGGAAGAGGGATGGGTACTGCATATTTATCCCAGAAGCGGACTGGGCTTCAAGTATCGCCTGCAGCTGAACAATACCGTGGGGATCATTGACAGTGATTATTACGACTCAGACAACGAAGGCCATATTTTTATCAAGCTGACAAACGACTCCAATGAGGGAAAGACTCTGGAGGTGGAGCGGGGCAGTGGATTTGCCCAGGGGATTTTTCTGGAGTACGGCATTACCGTGAACGACGCAGCAGAGGGTGTGCGCAACGGCGGCTTCGGCAGCACCACATAGGCAGCATCATATAGGCAGTACCACACAGGCCGCATGACATAAGAATAATCGGCTCCTTTTCCGGCATACTAAGGTTGACAGGAAGTATGTCAAATACCGGAAAAGGAGTTTTTATTTTGGAAAAAGAATATATATCCGGGCGTCTGCAGAGCGATATGCAGTACCTGAATCAAGCGTTGGCGGTGGAGAAAAATTTTGATGTCATTTACAGGGTCGTCCGTATCGGCGGAAAGGAAGCCTGTATGTACCTTGTGGACGGCTTTTGTAAGGATGATTTGATCCAAAAGCTGCTGCAGTACCTTATGGATCAGAAGCCGGAGGATATGCCGGAGGATATGCACGGGATCTCCAAACAGCTTATGCCCTATGTGGAGGTGGATGTGGAGGGGAGCTTCAGCAAGCTGATCGACTCTCTGCTGTCAGGAATGTTTCTGCTGCTGATAGACGGATATGATAAGGCCCTGATGATAGATTCCAGGACCTATCCCGCCAGAGGAGTGGAGGAGCCGGAAAAGGATAAGGTCCTGCGCGGCTCCAAGGACGGGTTTGTGGAGACTATTGTGTTCAACACGGCGCTGATCCGCCGCAGGATCCGCAGCGCGGATCTTTGCATGGAGATGATGAATGCGGGAAAAAGCTCAAAGACGGATATTGTGCTCTGCTATATGAACGACAGGGTGGATCAGGCTTTCCTGGAGGATATCAAAAGGAAAATCGAAAATATCCAAGTGGACTCCCTGACCATGAACCAGGAGTCTCTGGCGGAATGCCTCTATAAGAGACGGTGGTATAATCCCTTTCCGAAATTCAAGTATACAGAGCGTCCGGATACGGCGGCAGCCCAGGTGTTGGAGGGGAATATCGTCATTCTGGTGGACAACTCGCCATCCGCCATGATACTTCCCACCACCATCTTTGACGTGGTGGAGGAGGCGGACGATTATTATTTCCCGCCTATCACGGGGACCTATCTGCGGCTTACAAGGCTGTTGATCACGCTGTTTACCTTTTTTATGACCCCCACCTTTCTGCTGCTGATGAACCATACGGAGTGGGTGCCGGAAAGCTTTTCCTTTATCCTGCTGCAGGAGGAGCCCAACATCCCTCTGATATGGCAGTTCCTTATTCTGGAGCTTGCCATAGACGGACTGAAGCTGGCGGCGGTGAACACGCCCAATATGCTGAGCACCCCTTTGAGTGTGATGGCGGCCCTGGTGCTGGGGGAATTCTCGGTGAACAGCGGCTGGTTCAATTCTGAGGTCATGCTGTATATGGCATTTGTGGCCATTGCAAATTATACCCAGCAGAATTATGAGCTGGGCTATGCCTTGAAATTCCTGCGTATCCTTACCCTGCTCCTGACCCAGTGGTTTGGGCTGTGGGGCTATATAGGAGGCGTTCTGCTGGCGGTGCTTTCCATCTGCTTCAACAGGACGGTGTCCAGGAGCAGCTATATCTACCCGCTGATCCCTCTGGACTGGAAGAAGCTGAAGAACCGGCTGGTGCGCAGGCGGCTGCCGGAGTCCCGGAAGTGATGAGGCACCCGTCAGCAGCTATCTTGCCGTCACTTAGCGCAGGGACCGTGGCCATGAAAGGCGCCCGCCGGATAAGGCACTTTACAACAAGGTTTACCGGATGATATAATGTAGTAAGCAAAATCGGCACATCAAAATGACGTGCTGCTGATAATGGAGGTGCCTATGTTTAAGCTGGTGACGGATAATGTGGCGGATCTGCCTTTGGATTACCTGCGGGAGCATGATGTGGATTTTATGGCTCTGCGCTATATACTGGACGGAGAGGAATACGGTAAGGAAAAGGAACTGGACTATAAGGACTTTTACGGAATGATGAGAAACGGCAAGATGCCTACCACCTCCCAGGTGAACCCGGATGAGGCAAAAGTTTTTTTTGAGGAATGCATCAAGGAGAATCCTCAGCTGCTGTATATTGCCTTTTCTTCCGGCCTGAGCGGCACCTGCAACAGCGGGAGGATAGCAGCCGGGGAAGTCATGGAAGAGCATCCGGATGTGAAGATCGCGGTGATCGACAGCCTGGCGGCTTCCCTGGGGGAGGGGCTGCTGGTACATAAGGCGGTGCAGCTGCGGGATCAGGGAAAAACTCTGGAGGAAGCGGCAGAGTGGCTGGAAAGCCACAAGCTGAATCTGGTCCATGCGTTCACGGTAGACGACCTGTTTCATCTCCACAGAGGCGGGCGGGTCAGCAGGACGGCCGCCATTCTGGGCACACTGGTCTCCATTAAGCCCAAGCTGCACGTGGATAATGAGGGGCATCTGATTCTCATCGGCAAGGTCAGGGGACGAAGAAAATCCCTGGATTCCCTAGTGGATTATATGGAGGAGAAAATGGGCTCCTTTAAGCAGGAAAATCAGGAGGACTATGTATTTATCAGCCACGGGGACTCGCTGGAGGATGCGGAGTATGTGAAAAGTAAGATACAGGAGCGCTTCGGCATGGAGCATTTCCTGATAAATAACGTGGGTCCCGTTATCGGCGCTCATTCAGGCCCCGGCACCATTGCCCTGTTCTTTATGGGGGAATCCAGGTAAAACGATTCAGGTAAAAGCTTATTTTGTTGCAACTGCTCTGCGGTTCTGATATAGTAAAGATCAGAAGAGCCAAAATGGAGGGTGACGGAGTGAAAAGAAAAATCATACTTGTCTGTATACTGGGCGCAGTTCTGACCTTCTCACTGCCTGCCTGTTCAGATGCAGGGACGCAGGGGCAGAGCGGCGGAACGGGAGAGAACGGAGACGTTGACGACGCCGACAATGCTGGCGCAGGACAAACCGGAGAAGGCGGCGCAGGAAACACAAAAGAAAACGGGGAAGGCAGCGGAGAAGCCATGGGAGAGACAGGGGCGGATTCAGATTACATAGTGAGCTTTGACGGCATTGCCACGGCGGAGATCAGGGCGGGAGTCAGCGTCCATGACCCTTCTGTTATCAGGGCGGACGGGAAATATTATATTTTCGGTTCCCATATGTCCACGGCGGTATCCGAGGATCTGCGAAGCTGGACCTCGGTGGGGGACGGCTATAAAAACAGCAATCCCATTTACTATGGGCTGATGGAGAATAAGACGGCATTTGCCTATACGGGAAGCAAGAACAGTGTGATCCCCACGGATGACGGCGGCTGGCACGTGTGGGCGCCGGATATAATTTATAATGAGTCCGCGGGGCTGTATTATCTTTATTTTTGTATGTCCTCCACATGGAATGCCTCCAATCTGTGCTATGCCACCAGCGAAAGCATAGAGGGGCCTTATGAGTGGAAAGGGGCCATGATCTATTCCGGCTTCACGGAAGGGTCCTTAGGCGCCACCGATGTGACGGAGTATGTGGACAGGGACGAGGCAAAAGCGCGGTATATCAAGGCAAACGGTGAGTACAATTTTGACAGATACCCCAATGCCATCGACCCGACGGTGCTCTATGATGAGGATGGGAGACTGTGGATGGTGTACGGCTCCTGGTCCGGCGGAATGTACCTTTTGGAGCTGGATAAGGACACGGGAGAGGTGATCCATCCGGAGGCGGATGAGGCGAACCGTGTGGATGCTTACTTCGGAAAGCGTCTGATGGGGGGACTGCATACTTCCATAGAGGGGCCCTACATCCTGTATGATGCGGAGAGCGGCTATTATTATCTGTTTGTGTCCTATGGCGGCCTTGCAAGGACGGGCGGCTATCAGATCCGGGTGTTCCGTTCCGAGACCATTGACGGCGATTATGTGGATATGAACGGGAAATACCCTCTGGATACGGGAAATCTGAAGCAGAGCCCTTACGGCCTGAAGCTGTCCGGCAATTATTATCTGCCCAGCTTATCAATGGCTTATATGGCGACGGGACACAATTCGGCGTTTATTGATGAGGATGGAAGAAAGTATATTGTAAACCACACCAGGTTTGACAATAATTCCGAATTCCACGAGCCCCGCGTACATCAGTTCATCGTCAATGAGGAGGGCTGGCCCTGTATGCTGCCTTACGCTACGGATGGCGAGACGGTCAGCGAGACCGGATACGAAAACGGGGAACTGACGGGAAAGTATTATGTGATAAACCAGGGCACGTCCATTGATGCTCAGATCGCCCAGCCCTTTATCCTGTATCTGGAAGAGGACGGCACAGTGCGGGGAGACGGCGTCCGGGGCAACTGGGAAGCAAAGGAAGGCAGCTGTTATATGAAGCTTACCTATGGTGAGAAGAGCTACAGCGGCGTGTTCTGTCAGATGAATGATGAAGCGGGGACCCAGGTCATGACCTTCAGCGCCGTGGGCAGTAATGAAAGTGTCTGGGGTGTGAAATACCGGTAAAAAGTCGAATATGCAGGAAAATTGCAGGATAACTTGCAAATTTTTCCAAAAAACCCCTGTTTTTCCCGACGGAAAGGCAGGGGATTTTGAAATATTGCAACTTTTGAAGCAAATTGCATTTAAACTTTTATGAAAGGGGCTTGCGCATAGATAGAAGAAAGAATATAATATGTTATTAGGAGGATACGAAATGATACAGGTAATACAGTGCTTGATGGAACAGTATATTGTTGAAATAAAAAAGATATATGGAGATCATCTCAGACAAATTATATTATATGGTTCTTATGCAAGAGGAGATTATAGGGCGGACTCGGACGTAGATATAATGATTTTACTGGACATATCCGATTTGGAATTAAAAAAGTATAGTCAGCAGGTTTCTTATATGACGTATGATTTTAATTTGGATAATGACATTGATATAAAACCTATTGTTAAGAGTGAAGCCTTTTTTAAAAAGTGGGTGGTAAACTATCCGTTTTATGCCAATATTCAGAAGGAGGGGATAGTATTGTATGGAGCAGCATAAAGAGGAAGCAGGGACAAAGAAGGATCTTGTTTGTTATCGGATACAGACAGCTAAGGATACATTAAAATCAGCAGAGATCCTATTTGCTGCGGAAGAATATAAAGGAGCTAATAATCGTTCCTACTATGCTATTTTTCATGCCGTTAATGCAATACATGCTCTAGGGGGAAAGGCATATAAGCGACATAAAGATGCAATAGGTAACTTCAATAAAGATTATGTGAAAACTGAAATATTTTCCAGGGAAATAGGAAGAAAAATCAGTGAAGCGGTGGAAGTCCGCCATGCCAGTGATTATGATGATTTTTATATAGCCAGTCGTGAAGAAGCTGAGCGACAGATTGCTGTGGCAGGTGAATTTATTCAGATGGTTGAAAGATATTGTCAAAAACAATTAGAGAAATGAGTTACATTCCAAACAAATCATTCATATCGCAGCACAGTATCTGGCAAATAGAGCGCAAAAAGAATATCTCTTCTCGTTTTTCATATCCTTGCATCTCCAGGCAATCATAAAAAAATTTCATTTTCCCACTCGTGACAAAAAAATATAGACAAACCCTTTGGGGGGGTAATATGCTTTTAGTTTTAAAAGAAAAGTGAGAAAAGACAACTAAAACAGCGAGGTGCAAAAAATGAAACTAAGTATGAAGCGAAAAATTTTGACAATGATAACAATAGGTAGCATACTCCTTATGTCTTTGGCAGGCTGTGGGGACTCTTCCAGAAGCCGGACCACATCCGGCAGGGAAACAAGGTCAGACAGGGAATCAAGGTCAGATAGAGAATCAACAGAAGAAGCCGAACGCTCGGACGGAGTAATCGACCTCTGATGCAAACGAAGCTGAAGGCGGTGGGAGATCAGGAAGAGCGATAACGATCACGCCCCCTGCGGTCAGGGATGGAAGCAGGGGGCGTTTTGTGCGTCGGTCGGCTTCGGGCATCTGCACCTGTGATTCCACTTGTGACAAATATTGAAATGATACAGAGATGCGACTAATCCGGCAGATTTTTATAATCTTCAAGTTCATGGTAGATTCTATCCACATGGATGCTGGTGTCGTTTATCGTATACAACATAAGGTAGCGATGCGATAAAAAATGCATCTTCCGGTAACCATATTCGGCAAGTTCCGGCTCTTCGCACACTTTTAAGGAACCGCCAACCTGAGCAAGCTTCTGTACGGTATTCTCTGCATCCTCTAAAACGCGGGCGGCGGCCACTTCGCTGCCTAGCGTTACATAAATGTAAAAAAGAATGTCATCAAGCTGCCGCTTGGCAATATCTGAAAATATCACCTTATAGTCCATATTTTTCCCTCAGTTCTGCCAGCGCTTCACTGGCCTCCTGGCTCTGACCGCTTTGGTGCTGCTCTCTGGAAATCTGTAGTTCATCAAGGAATTGTTTTTTTGTTGTAGTGTGCGGTCCTCTGTTCAGAAAAAACTGCCGGATTACCTGTTGGACGACCTGCAATTCATCTTCTGTACATTTCTGAACCATAGAGACAGTAGTGTCTAATGTGCTCATTGCGATCCCTCCCTGCTTCGGATGGAAGCCTGCCATATTTCTATCTTTAATCAATTTGACTGGTTTAAATTTATTATACCCTGAAAGGGCTTATTTGCAAAGTGATTTTTGCCGATGCATTCAATCAGTTTTTGTATCATTTTCCCACTCATGACAGAAAAATATTGACAAACCCTTTGGGGGGTAAAATGCCTTTAGTTCTATAAGGAAAGCGTGAAAAAACAACTGTTATGAAGTGACTTTTGTCAAGAGGTAAATTTGTTTTTCACAAACTT
>JAMPHT010000032.1 GCA_023663285.1 Bacillota bacterium | reverse complement strand
ATGTTCCCTGTTGTCCTCACAAATGGCTATCCTCATACTCTGACAACACTCCTTTGATATTTTTCCAAATACACTTCCAATCATGCCGCTTCAGCGGCACAAACAATCAATAAACTGCAGCAAGATCGGAAGAATCCGCTTGCGGATTCTTCCCGGAATGACTTAGATTTTCTTAGGCAGTGTACTTTACTGCCTTAGAAAATCTTCATTCCGTGCACACTTTTCAGTATACTGCAGTATCCAGCAAAAACACATCTTAAACGTGAATTCCCACATTTCAGACGTGAAATGCCGGGTCCGGTATCCTTATCCTGCAGCGGAAAACGTGATCTTTTATCTCTCTTTCGCAATATCCCCCATATGCCTGCAAAATCCTGTCAATATTTTTTATCCCGAATCCATGCAGGGAATTATCCTCTTTTGTCGTGGCCCATTTGTCAGATTCCCCTATCCTGCTGTCCTCTGGCGTGGCATTTTCAAACAACAGCAACAGATTCCCTGTATCAAACATAATCCTTATATGGATAAAACGGCTGTCCGTATCCGCAATTTTCAGATTTGCGTCAATGGCATTGTCGTACAGATTGCCAATCAACACGGTCAGGTCCCTGTCTGCTATCTTCAGTTCAGGAGGCACCTGGCATTCCGCCTCCACTACAATGCCGCTCATCCGGGCCAGCGCCGTCTTGCTCCCGATCAGTACGTCAACCGTAGGATTCCCTGAGTGGAACGACTCCACGCGGCTTATTTCCCCCGCTATCCTTTCCACATATTCCTGGGCTTTCCCATATTCCCCGATCTGTATGTAACCTGATATCGTATGCAGATGGTTGTTCATATCATGCTTTAAGGACTGTATGCCCTGGTACATATGGTTCACTTCTGTCTGGCTGCGTATCTGCAGAGCCGCCATCTGGTTCTGCGTCCTTAGTTCTTCCTCCACATATTTCTCTTTCGCAAGGATCTCATCAAAAATAAGGAATGCCAGATTGACCGCCAATACCAGCAGGCAGACCAGGCTGTTGGAATACAGGACTTCCGCATTCCTATCAGAACCCTTTCCCAAAAGGATCCAGAGTAAAATAGTACTGGCAGAAGAAACGATCATGATTTTCCGGCTTCCACGCCGGGCCATTGCGGATTCCGGGAACCGTTTCCATATACGCAGAATAATGACCGACAAAAGGAATTGACACGTCCGTGTAAGAATACGGGCAGCCAGCCACAAGTATACTTCCCGTTCATCCGCTCCTGCAGCCTGCCCCGGACCCATTCTCAGGATATAGCCGGCGCCTATCGTCACAATGCCTATGAACAGGTAATTTACTAGGGCCCAGGATACCGCCGCCCACCATTTCGCCCTGCAAACGGCAATGGCATATACTGTAAAAATAAGCACTGCCGGGAAAAAATCTGGTATCCACCGGAATACATATTCCCGGAGCGTTAAAAGAGCCGCCCCGAAAACAGCAAACAAAAAGAGAACAGGCAATCCCCGTTTCCCCCGTATCTTTTTTCGGAAAATACCTGCGGCAAAAAATAAAGATATCAACATTTCCAAAAAGCTAAAGATGCTCTCGACCATCACCCGTTCCATATATCATCCCTCATGTATATAGCACCGATCAGGTACAATTTTGACATAAACCGCAGTTTTCGTACACACGCCCTTTACACGAAAAAACATTTAAGCGCGAAGCGCGGCAGACTCGCAGCGGATGGATTCTTGAGTGTATTTTACCACATCTTCCTGTATAACTCTATCAGATTTTACCCTGACAAAAAAGACTATAACCGCCAGTCATTGAAAATGTAACTCGTTCTTGATATTATACCGCATATGCGGTATAATGCATTATGAGGTGGTTATTATTATGTTAAAGACATACCTGCAGAAAAATAAAATGTCCATATACCAGCTTTCTCAAAAAAGCGGCATCCCATACAGCACCCTCAATGACCTTGCCAATCACAAGCTTCCGGTGGCAAACTTAAGATGCGGCCAGCTGTATGCCCTGTCCGCCGCCCTGGGGATCACCATGGACGAATTTTATAAGCTATGCAGCTACAGCTGTACCGTTTATTCAGATAAGTACAGCATTTCCGGCACGGTCACGGTGAAGCACAAGTCCTATTATCTTACCTTTGAGAAAAGCGGAATACTATACGAGGATCTGATCCTTCCCGTGAAGCAGGAGGCAACCCTTGTCATTCGCGAGCTTGCAAGGTGGAAGCTGGAGGAACGCCTGTCAGAGATCATAATGGAGGAAGCCTATGAGACCGTTTATGCTGAAAAGACAAGATAGTGAGATCGCCGTCATAAACCTTACGGAGGACGGCGCCATCGAAAATTACAGACTGTTTGATCACAATGCCGAGCTGGCGCCCATTCACGATTCCAAAAGCACCGACTGGCTGAAGAAATGGTGGGCCAGGCGGGCAGTCCCCCTCGAACAGGGGCATATCAGGCAGATGCTGTTTAATAAAGGGCTTCTGGGCCCGGAGGATTACCTTGTGAAAAATCTGGGGCTCTCGCTGACGGACTATTACTGGATCTCTCCCATTGATTCGGGATTGCGCTGGAAAGACGTAAATCTGTTTGAAAATGATTTTCATGATGACATAAACATAGCAAACGAAAAAAAAAACACACCGGATACGATCCCTCACTATACTCCCAACGGCTCTCTGCAGGGCTCCCTTGATAAATGCTGGACCATAAGAAACGGAAAGCGCGGTATGATAAAAGGCAACCGGGACTCGCTTTCTGCGGAAAGCTTCAATGAAGTCATCGCCACAAAGCTCCATGAGCTTCAGGGCTTTTCAAATCATACTCCCTATAAGCTGGTGGAGATCCATGGCCGCTCCTACCATTACGGCTGCTTTTCGGAATTATTCACATCCCTGAAGCTGGAGCTGGTGCCCGCCTATGATATTGAAAATTCCCAGAAGAAGCCCGGAGACAAGAACACCTATGAGCATTTTATCTCTGTCTGCGCAGAGCATGGGCTGGCAGAGGAGGAACTGCGCCCCTTTCTGGAATACCAGATCATGACCGACTTTATACTTTCCAACCGTGACCGGCATCTCTCCAACATTTCCATTCTCAGAGATGCTGACAGCCTTAGGTTCATCAGACCGGCCCCTGTCTATGACAGCGGAAAAGCCCTGTTTGTAAATGACACTGTGCCGGACAACGATCGGGATATGCTTAAGATCGGCACCGAAAGCTTTGAAGCCACCGAGCTGAGGCTTCTGTCTCTGGTAAAGGACCGCTCTTCGGTGGATGTGTCCAGACTGCCGGACCCTTCCTTCATTGAACAGCTTTACTCCTTAGACCCGAATATGACCGAAAGCCGCATAAAAACAATCGTCTCCGGCTATGAACGCAAGCTCCGGCTGTTCACCCGCTGGCAGCGGGGCGAAAATATCAGCGCCCTTACCTTCGGATACCGGGGAATGCCGCCCAAAACGGGCCTGGAGGATGTTTTTTATTGATCTCCTTTACTTATATGCCTTTACATTCTGCTTCAGCTGCTCCCACTCGTCCTCATTTTCCGTGTAATAAATGGGGCATTTCTTGCCGCCGCAGTCATAATGGCGCAGGATGTGGCCGGTATCCAGATCATAGGCGTCTGTCAGCCACGCCAGCAGGGATATCAGGGAATCATAGGTCTCCTTCGTAAAAGAGCCGTCCTTTGCCGTGTAACAGCACTCTATGGAAACAGAATCATAATTCCTGCCTGCCACTGCATAGGCGATCTCATCCAAAGGCACACACTGAATGATCTCCCCTTCGTAGCCAATGATGAAATGGGCGCTGACGCTGGCCATATGCGTATCCTTCTGCTGCTCAAAATAACTGCGGTTCTGAGCCGCGCTGGTTCCGGGATTGGCCGTGTAATGTACAAATACGTCCTTTACCTCCGTCAGCGCCTCTCCCGGTCTGGAATATTCATTGGGAGTCAGAAAATTCTCCGTCCACTCCGGATGAGCCGTAAATTTCTCCACGGGAAGCCCCTGTATCACAGTGCCTGACTCATTGGAGGGAAGCGTCTCCTGCTGCTGTTGCGTATCCTTGATCGCGCCCGCAGGCTCTGCTGCAGATGCATTATTATGGCTCAAAAGAAGTATGCCGCTGATGGCGATAATGCAGACTGCCCAGATGCCTACCGCTATTTTCTGCCTGCGCAGCTGTCTCCTGCGGCGCTCTCTCAGCATAGCTTCCCGGCTCATCGCTCCTGCCTGTGTCCTGCTTCTTCCGGCTGTCTGTCTCATATCCCGGCCGTAAATAGGCTGCACCTCTCTCGTCCTGCCTGCCGGGCGCGCCGTTCCCTGTCCGTATATGGGCTGCACTTCGCCTGTCCTTCTCACAGACCGCCTTGCCTCCTGTCCGTATCCGGGACGAGCCTGGCCTGTCCGCTCCGCAGGCCGCCTTGCCTCCTGTCCGTATCCGGGACGAGCCTGGCCTGTCCGCTCCGCAGGCCGCCTTGTCTCCTGTCCGTATCCGGGACGAGCCTGGCCTGTCCGCTCCGCAGGCCGCCTTGTCTCCTGACCATATCCGGACCGGGACTGTCGCCTGCCCACAGCCTCATCCCTGTATATCTGTCCTGTAGACTCTCTCCTTGTACTCTGCTCAGCATATTGACCTTGCGCCGTTCGCCGATCCTGCACCATGCGTCGCCCCTGCTCCTGGCGCTGTCCCTGCATCTGGCGCTGTCCCTGCGCCATGCGCTGTCCCTGCATCTGGCGCTGTCCCTGCGCCATGCGCTGTCCCTGCGCCATGCGCTGTCCCTGCGCCGCGCCCCGCCTCTGCTCCTCATAATCCAGCAGATACGGATTTCTCCTGACATTGATCAATTCCGGTTCGTAATTTTGCACTGCCCTGTTGTCCTGCATTCCTTCCACCCCATTGTATTCTAATGCAGCGCAGGCCGCCGTCGGCCCTGCGTGCAAGCGGACAACGTCCGCTTTTTTATCCTTCTGTCATACAATGTAAACTAAAATTGCATCATAGTTGTTTAATAAATACTAACTTTTTGTACCAAATCCCGAAATTTTCCTATCTCAACAGGCTTCGAGTAATAGTACCCCTGAAACCAGGTGGCCTGATAACCCCGCAGGTAATTCTGCAGCTCCTCTGTCTCCACACCCTCCAGACAGGTATTCATGCCGGAGCTGTTGGCGAATTCCACGATCGAACGGACCATGGCCTGCTTCTTCGTATCCTCGATGATCCCCCGGATAAAGCTCATGTCCAGCTTGATCTCATCCATGGGCGCATTGAGTACGATTCCCGAAGAAGCGCTTCCGGTCCCGTAATCATCCATTGCCATGCGGATACCCTGTCCCCGGAAAAACTCCACTTCCCGCTTTATTACTTCTATGGGCATATCCCTGCACCGTTCCGTCAGCTCCAGGCACAAATGGTTTGCCGGGAAGCCTGTCTCCTTTAAGATCCGCAGCACTTCTTCCCGAAATTCTTCCCGCTCAAGCTGCCTGGCGGACACATTGACATTCAGCACAAATTCCGGCAAAAGCTCCAGCAGTCCCACCGTTTCCCTCAGGGCTGTCTGCAGCACATAGTTTCCCAGCTCATACATTCCCGGATCTTTTTCCATCCATTCGATAAACATACCGGGCGGCACGATTCCGTAAGGCTCCCTGCGCCATCTGACCAGGGCCTCCGCCCCTGCGATACATCCTGTGCCGGAAGTCACAATGGGCTGGTATTCCACATAAAAGCCCCTGCAGCCCTCTCTCACCGACTGATGGATCACCTTCATCAATTCCAGATCCGCATTTTTCGAGAAGCATACCTCATCATTAAAAATGATCAGCTTGCCCTGATGATCCGTCTCCGAATGTCCCAGGGCATATGCCACCTTGGAGACCAGTGAATCCGCTTTTCCCTCGTACCGGTCGATCAAGATCGCTCCCGCGCATATCTTCAGCGTGACCCGCACATTGTTGATATGGATCCCTCCAGCCAGCTTTTCCCGTATCCTCTGCTCAAAGTCAAGCAGCCTCTCCCTGCCGCCGCTCTTTAATATAAGTCCGAATTTGGGGCCGTCCAGCCGGTAGACCGCGCTGCTTTCATCCATCATGTAAATAAACTGCAGCGCCGTTTCCTTTAAGATCTGATTGGTGAAATCACTCCCGTAAATAATGTTCAGATTGGTAAACCGTTCCAGCTTGATCATCAGCACGGCAAAGGGCTCTTTCCTCCCAATGGCCGCCTCAACGTCATCCGTGAACCTTGCGCGGGAGTACAGATCCGTCAAAGCGTCGATTCTGGGCTGGACATTTTCATTGCGCAGCAGGATGAGCAAATATTTTTCCCCATTCTTCTCATCCTCCACAATATCCGTATGGATACTGAACAGATGGTATTCTCCGGATACCCCTTTCATCCGGACGCACAGCTCCCAATCCAGCTTCTCACCCCGCATCCTCTGGGGAAGCCCCTCCTCGTACTCCCACCAGTCCTCCGGGTGAACAAGACCCTGCATGATCTCATAATGCTCCAGGGTGCAGGCGTCCCGTATCCCGAAATAGGTCCTGAAGGTCTCTGAAAACCATACCCTGTTCTGTTTCAGATGCAACATATACAGGTAGGTATCCTTCGCCAGCATATTCACCGTATTCATCACCGAATCAATATAGCTTTCATTGTCATGCCAAAATCCCAGTTTCCCCATTGCGATCCCCCCTGCGTATTTCTCTGCTGCCGTGGCAATACCCCTGCCTCCCCGGCAATATCTGCCTTTTCAGTGCTGAACGTTCTTCATGGTTTCTTCCCTGTTATCGGCATATGCCTCCATACAGCTTTTCAGAACAGGGATCAGTTCATGGTCGAAATTATCCCGCACCCTGGTTTCCATGCCGATGACAAGCACCGGTTCCTTCTCAGGGGTGCAGGCCTCCCAATCCGGCGCCAGCGGATTCTCCGGGTTTCCTGTCCGGGCAAATGCCATGATAAAATCAAACATCAATTTCTCCACCCGCTCCGTAACGCCCTTCTCCTGGGTATAGGGCGTAAAACAGGTATTGTGAAAGAAATAAGGTATGTCCGCACAGTGCCAGGGCGTGCGGACGCCGTCATAGTTCATGTTCAGGTCAAATAAATAGGACCAGACCCTGCCGCCTTTGCTTCTCTCCCTGATATAATCTATCTCCGGCTCCCTGAAAAGAAAGTCCAGCGTCATGATGTCCGCCGGGTTGCGCCCCGGATAAGCCTTTTTAAACAGAGCGATCAGCTTCTCCGAGTTTTTCTTTCCCACCGCCTGTTCTACGATTCGGACGCCCTCTTCTATGGTCAGCCCGGAGCGCTTATAGGGTGCAGGGGCAAAGGAGCCAAACTCCCCGAACACGCTGCCCACGATCAGCGGCAGTTCAGCCGTCTCCCTGCGAAAGCCCACCTTCAACGGGTCCCCTTTATAAAAAGCGTTGGGATGGGGTACGCAGCCTATATATTCCCCTGCCTTTTTCAGCCTCGGCGCCACCCTGTTGTAAGCTGCGGCCAGCGCGTCATAAGGAATCTTTTCAAGGGCCTTCACGTCATCCGCCTTCAATTCCTCCATAAGCGCCCGGCCCAATTTCTCCCCGGAGCCCTCGCCATCCTCCATAAGAGCTCCGCCAATCACGCCGCTCATAATGATTCCTTTTGCATAAAGCCCGTCCGCCCCTGGCGTCTGCAGCAGGGTGGTTATTTTCGCTCCGCCGCCGGACTGCCCGAAAAGGGTCACGTTCTCCGGGTCTCCGCCGAATTTTTCAATATTATCACGGAGCCATTTCAAAGCCGCTATGATATCATTGGTCCCTGCATTTCCGGAGTCGGCGTACTCCTCCCCAAAGGCGGAAAGGTCGCAGTACCCCAGTATATTCAGCCGATGGTTCACGGACACTACCACCACCTGGCCCAGCTTACACATATTTTCGCCTTCATAGGCGATATGCTCAATGGCGGAGCCGGCGGAAAACCCGCCTCCGTGCAGCCACACCATCACAGGACGTTTCTCCCCGTCCAGGCCCGGCGTCCATATATTCAGGTTCAGGCAGTCCTCATTCATCACCCAGTAACGGTGGGGCACCACCAATTCTCCCGTGGGCTTGGGCAGCTCCAAAAGGGGGCACACATAGCCATAGCTTGTGGCTTCAAGCACGCCCTCCCAGGGCTCTACCGGCTCCGGCTCGTGAAATCGCTTTGCCTTCGCATAGGGTATCCCCTTAAATATGTACGCATCATCATAAAAATAACCCCGCACCTTCCCGCTGCCGGTCTCCACCAGCGCCGTGCCGTCGTTGTAATCAAACTGCTTTTCCATGCGGCTGCCCTCCTTATTCGACACCCCCGCTGCAAGCATTAGACATTTTGCCCGCGGGGAACAAGTATCCGTCTCCGCTTCCGGATGATCCATATTTCACATTATATCACGGTATTTGGGTATTTTAAAGGGAGTGAAAACATTTTCTGCTTTCACTCCCTCTGAAATATATTATGGTCGAAATGGAGGTAAACCGTCGAAATCACCCAAGGAAGCGAAGCCCTCCTCATTTTTAAAACTCCTTTTGCTCAAATTCCTCCACGCTCTCCGCTCTGGCAGCTGTGACCAGCCAGCTGCTCAATGTGTCCATGTCCTTTTGCTCACGGATCCGCTGTTCCAGTCCCTCCGGGACCGGACCTTTTAAGGACAGGAGCTGCAGGACATCCTCGGCTTTTCCTTCCGCCTTTCCCTTGACCCTTCCAACGGCTTCTCCTTCCTCCCTGACATAATCATCCCTGGCATATTTGTCCCGTATCTCCCTCATATGCCCCTCGTACAACGCACGCAGATCCTTCCTCAGACTCATGACCTTTACCTCTTTTACTGCCTCCAATATCCCCGGATTCTTTGTCTTTATCATATCCAATTCCGCCTCCGTCTCCGCGTTGAACAGCCGGATCCAGTCATCCAACGGCTTATCTCCGCTTATCTGTTTCTTCAGCTCGATCACGTGTATCTCGAACATATCCGAGAATTCTTCCCCGTTCTCGTCCCGCAGCTTATACCTCCTGTGGTATGCCGGAGACTCGTTCAGGTCAAAATCCAGGATATTGATGCAGATACACTTTTTCAGCTTATGATAGCGCTCCCCTGACAGCAGGTCCTCCGTGAACATCTTCGCTAAATAAAACAGGCTCCGCTTGTCCCATTGCGCCACCATCCGGATCTGCAGCTCTATGTTCACCCGGCTGTTATCATTAAGCTCCACCCTTACATCCAGAATCCCCTGCTTCTGTTTGGCATACCTTCTCCACAGAAACGGATTCGCCAGACGGACGGAACGAATCTCTCCCGCCGGAATTCCCAGAACGTCGCTGATAAAATATTTTCGCACCTCTTCGTTCAGCATGAGCTGCTTAAAACTGAAATCGTACTTCAATGATACTATCTCCATCCTTTTCCTCCTTTGCGTACAGGAGGCTTTCCCTTGGATGGTATTTTGAAAATCTCCTGCTTTTTTGTAGATTTGAATTTAAAAGCATAGATTTTCCGATCGTTCTGATTGATTTGACAAAAATTTGACTGAAAATTAGAAACGGTTATGCTTTGTATCAATGATAACACATCGGCGGAGCATCCGCAAGGATTATTTTCTTTTTTCACTCGACCTATTCTTTTTCCGGTATTATCCCACACCGGGCCTGCTGCTGAACAGTATTACTTTTTATACTCGTATCGGTTTCCTATAAGTCAAAAAGATAGGGTCGGGGCGCTACTGCCACGCCTCCTCCGTGAAGCGGATACTCTGGGCAAGCTCTATTGCATCCTCCTTGGAAAAATAACGCATATTCAGGCCAAACATATACCCCTGGGACGCGCCTTCCCTGCCAAAGCATACATACCAGAAATGTCCGGTGCTTTCCTCCTCCGAAATCGGTGTGCCCGCCTCCTCCGCTTCGGCAAGCTCAGGTAAAGTAAACAAATCGCAGGCAAATAGAAAGAGAACCGCCTGCTCCTCACAGCCCTCCACAGGCACAGGCTCCGTCTCTATTCCGGAATGGTTGCTCCAAAGCATGACATTCGTCAACACGCCGTCCGCATCAAAGACAAGGTTCTCCCCATCCATCCGATAGATGACTGCGGCAGCCTTCCATTCCTCCGGGCAGGATTCGCCGGGCTCCGCCATCGGATAGTATTTCCCCAGCCATTGAAAGGTCTGTCCGCCATCATATCCCACCATGGCGGAAAAGGCGTCCGCCTGCAGCATCTCTTCCCTGGGGAGCCGATATTCCGCCAGCCAGTCAGCCAGTGAGGGAATATGCTCCCGAAACGCTGTAATGTCCGCATCCCACCAGCCTGCATCTTCTCTGTACAGCGGCAGCTCAGCCCTATCGCTTTCCCGTGCCAGATATATCATATTGATATGGCTATCCTCCGCCATGTAACTCACCAGCAGCTGATAATCCTGCCCCTGCTCTTCGTCCCGCAGCTCGTAGATCAAATATCTGTTCAGCGCATACTCGTTCATGTCATCCCAGACGGCCCCCTGATAGCCTGCGTAATCCTTCAGTTCCGGAAGTGACACTTCTGTCAGTTTCTGCAAAGTCTCCCATGTAAGTGCCTCTCCCCGATCCATGGCGCGAAGCTTCCGGTTCTCCTCCAAGGCCGCTGTATCCGGCTCCTGCTCAAAGCTCAGCACAGCCCCTGTAACGCCGTCAATGGTGTAATCAGCCCCCGCACCGGCATCTTCGCCGCCCTGACCCTGAGACGGCCCCCCGTCTCCGCCGGAGCCCTGTTCATTTCCGTTTTCCTGCCTGTTACCGGGCTCCTGGCCGCCGTCGGAATTCCCCGACCGGGGATTTGCCAGCAGCAGCACCGCCGCTGCCACTGCCACTACAATTCCGACACACACTGCCGCCACCTGAGGCTTCTTATATTTCAGCACATTTCTGATACGTCTGCCCGGAGTTCCTTCCCCGAATGCCAGCGGCGTCCCCCCGATGATACGTCTGCCCGCCGCCAGATTCAGCAGAGTGGCGGAATATTCACTTTTAACTCCGCTTCCCAGTTTCCGCAGTACCGCCTCGTCACAGGACAT
Organism: Bacillota bacterium; assembly: GCA_023663285.1. Classification (GTDB taxonomy): domain Bacteria; phylum Bacillota; class Clostridia; order Lachnospirales; family Lachnospiraceae; genus Acetatifactor. The sequence continues at coordinate 27,035 of JAMPHT010000032.1, read as the reverse complement.
TTCCATATCCCGTTCGCTTAAAGAAAACGCCGCCCACACCATGGGGTTGAACCAGTGAAGGCAGAGCGTCAGAAAGCTTACCGCCTTGACGATATGATCCCGCCGCCTGATATGGATCTGCTCATGGAGCAGAATGTACTGCCTCTCCGATTCCTTCAACCCCGCCGGAAGATATATCTTCGGGCAAAAAAGTCCCAGCACGAAAGGCGTAGGCAGATTTTCTTTTTCGTATACCGTGATCTGATCCCCGTCTCCAAAGCTGCAGCAGACAGCCCGTGCGCCCTTTAATTTTCTCTTCAGTATTACCACGGAAGCGCCTCCTTGGGCAAGCATCAGCGCCACGCCCACTCCCCAGACTGCCATGGCTGCTTTCATCAGATTTCTGCCCTCACCGGACACATCTCCCTTACTTCCGCCGGATAATACCACGTTCCCGATTTCACCTGCCTGAGTCGAACTCCCCGCCCCATAAGAGAACGCTCCGTTTTCTTCTCCCTCCGCAAAAGCAGGGGCATCCGGCTTCGTAGGGGATGGCTGCCCATACAGGATCTCCTTAGGGATATAATAGACGATTCCCGACTCCACCACAGGGCCGTTTTCCGTTTCCGGCAGGGACACCGGCAGAGAAAAGGATACCGGGCACAGCAGCTTGAACAGCACCACCGCCCACAGACAATAAGAAATCAGTTTAGGCATCCTGCGCAGAAACAACCTTACCACAAGTACCGCCAAAATAACCAGCGCTCCACTGAGGCTCATATTGAGAAGCACCAAAAACAACTCGTATCCCATAATCATTCCCCCTGTTTCTCTTCGTACTCTTCTATCAGCTTTTTCAGCTCTGCAATCTCCTTATCCCCCAGCTTCCTTCGCCTGGAAAAAGCCGCCAGGAACTTTGGCAGAGAGCCCTCGAAAGCAGCCTCCAGAAACTGCTCTCCCTGCGCGCCCCTAAAGTCCTCCCTGGCTGTCTTTACCACGACACAGCCGCTTTCATTGGCAAAAAGCCCCCTGTCGCAGAGACGCTTCAGCATGGTATAAGTAGTGGTGCGCTTCCACTGAAATGCCGCTTCACACAGCTTTATCAACTCTCCCGTGGATATCGGCGCTCTCTCCCAGATCAGATCCGCAAATTTCTGTTCCATTTCTCCCAGTCTGTACTGTTCCATATGTTCCCCCGTTTCTGTCTAATGTCTTTGTCTAATTTCATTAGACACACATAGTCTAACACCGTTAGACAGACTTGTCAAGCCCCACTTGCCAAAACATCCGCTCCATTCACAAAATTTGCGCAAATCAGCAGAAAGCTTGATTTCAGGTCAAACTTCAACACTTTTATTGACCTGTCACAGACAATTATGTTAGAATCAAATAGTAAAAAACACAGTTTACAGGAGGCACAAAATGAAAAACATATGCATTTATTCCCCGGAAAAGTACCAAACCTCCGGCTACGTCCAGATATCTGAAAATATTTACAAGACCTGCGACGCTTCAACGAAGGAGGATTATTATGTAACGTCATTGAGCTTTGTGCAGGAACCGGAATTTGATGAAGGGACATCGCCAAGTAATATCTCTCAGTATCCGTTAGAGGACATTCTGGATAAATTCAGTGTGTCTGTCAGTGATTTCTATGAAAATGAAAATTCAAAAAGCGATTCCCTGTGTTATCTGGAATTTAGGGGAAGTGACATCAAGAATATACAGTCTCTGCTGAAAATCGTCGGAAAGCACGTCTACAATAAGGCGGACGGCGGATTTATAAGGCTGGCGGTTGAATAACGCCGGCCTTCAGATCTATTGCTCTTGCGGTATATCTGCGAAATCTTCACACTTAAACCATTCAGGCTGTTCCTCCGTCCAATAACGGGAATCCAGATCCACAATTTCCTCTTCACTCTGCAAGCTGATTGGGACTTCCCTCTTCCCGTCCAGATAATAGTAGTCATAAGATAACTCTGAATCAGAGTCTGCCTCCCGGACAAAATGAATCAATTCATGTACTTTTCCGTCGGCATCAAAGGTATAGTACACAGATTCCACACCATCGTAGTCCTGTCCCCACCAGACGATTCCGTTGCCGCATACATAAAAAGCCAAATGGCTTGTATGCGTTTCAAATACGTCATAGCAAATCAATTCATTATCCTGAACACCTAATATATATACCACTTGACTTGGCAAATCCCTGATCTCAACGATAAGCTCCGGATCGCCGTCGCTATTTACATCCAAAAGAGAAAAATATCTCCAGGAATAACCGTCTCCCTCAGTATCTGCGTCATCCAAAAACGCCAACTCACTAAAAGCGCCTTCCTCTACATAAGGGTCAGCAACACTTATTTCATTCCTCAAAAATGCTGCATATAAAGGATGAATATCCATATCCGACAGGAATGCTTTTGCCGTCGTTCCAGAAACTGCCTGTTGTTCTCTCGCTTCAGACCCTGCCGTCGATGCCGCCCTCAACGGCTCCACAGACAGCACCACATGAAAGTTTGTGGTATAAGTAACGGCATACCACCCGGCATTCTCATCGTTCCATTCGATGCTTCTATTTTCGTCATACATTCTGTCCTCGTCCGGCGCAAAGCCCAGATCGTCAAGAATAAAAAATCCTCTCCAGAGGTTGTCGGTATCCTCTCCTATTCCGCTGTATACCGCAAACATAGTCGGCTGCCCGTCCGCATACGGCCCCGGCAGTCCCGACCTCTCCACGTCCTTGTCAAAGCTGACCACCGCCGACTCTGCCCTGCCCTCCGCGATCTGCGCCATGTCCTCCTCAGCCTTTGTCCGCAGCGCCGAAATGTCCTCGCCAAGGTACATCACACCGGAAATGAGGAAGCCTGCGCCGGAAATGCACACGGCGCACAGCACCCCCACTGCGGATTTCCTGCCTGTGACTATGGCCGCCACACCGAACACCGCAACAATTACCATACAGGCTACAGTGGTAGTGCCCATCAGTCCGTACCATTTATAATATGCCTCTATCACGGCATAGGGCGTCCCCACTCCCTCCAGAAGCTTTTCCAGGGTTTTCGGGCTGATACTGAGGGAAAGCACCGACAATGCCAACGCCACCCCTACAAGAGACAGCATTATTGCAGGAATCACACTTTTTGTAAAACTCTTAGGGTCATCCTCCATCATTCCCACTGCTTTTCTTATCAGTATGCCGCTCATGTCAAAACCTCCGCCTTTATCCTTCGCTATTTTTTGTATCCGCACCTACATAAGCATATAGTTATCCGGTCAAAAAGTCAATCGATCTCTCCAGCAGTCTATTCATTGTAAAAGCTTTGTGATAAAATTATATTTTTTACAGATCTATATTGCAACGGAGGCAATGCATTTCATGCTGATTTTCTCAAAACAACCACGTTGCAAAGCAGAAATCAGGACTCTGCTCCCGTATCCGGCAGCACGATACAGACACTTAATCTGCCGTTTTCATACCTTGCCGAGATGGTTCCATTCATCTGTTCGATCAGCGTTCTGGCAATCGACAGCCCTAAGCCTGTGGATCTCCTGGCAGCCTCAACGGTAAAAAAACGGTCAAACAGCTTACCAACCTGTACTTCATTCAATCCTGATGCGGTATTGGTAAAGGTGATTTCTCCTTTTTCGGATAGCGTGATCTCCAGATCGCCGTCACTATACTTGACGGCATTGCTCAGGAGATTGGAAAACACGCGGGCTAAAGCGGAAGGGTCAAGGGTTCGGATAACTTTGCTTTGAGGCATTTTTATATCAGGGACAATACCCCGTTCATTGATCTCGGTATAAAAGGCGGCGATGCTTTCTTCCAATATGCTGCCTATCGCCACCGGCTCCCTTAGCCCGTTTTCTTCATTTGAAGCGATAACGGAGTATCTGAAAAGCTCCTCCGTCAACTGCGCTAATATCTCTGTCCGGTTTCCGATTATCTCCAGATACCGCTTCACCGCTTCCGATTTATCTTCCTGCTCCAGCAGATCCAAATATCCGCAAATAGCGGTGATCGGCGTCCGCAGATCGTGGGAGATATTTGTGACCGCATTTTTAAGCTCCCTATCTCCCTGTCGGAAGCGGCGGCGTTCCCCGCGAAGCCTGCGGAGCTGGACATTGACGGCATTCGCCAGGCTTCTCATATACTTATCTCCGGTCGAAATATCGATCAGCGTATTGGTATCGGTCATGAGCCTGTCGGCAAAGGCGGTCTCGATCTCCCTTGCGGCTTTCTGCAGAAGATGGATTTTGATAAGCAGGGCAAGGATGATTGCCGCCATAATGCCGAGTAACGCCCATAACCACATTTCCATAGCAAACTCCTTATTTCAATTCCTTTTTCCTGAACAACAGTATCCCTGCGCCGGCAAATACGATAAATTCTCCCAGAGAGTATATCGGTAAAACCTTTAAATTTGGAATATCTCTTCCTCCAAGCTGGTACATCTGACCTGCCGGATTGATGTCTAATAATACCTGACAGACCTTCCGTTTTTCTTCGCTTGGATATTTGGGATTTTGTATTTCTTCAATTTTCATTTCTCCGTCAACAAGCGACATTGACGGGACAACCTCCGGAGCCTCTAAAATACTGAAGCAGGTGAGAGCAGCCATCATCATTCCGAACGCCAGCAGGATGCTTACGATCGCGGTGATTGCTTTGTTGGAGATCATCATTGCAGCAAATGTGAAAATACCGGAATAGGCGATCACCACTGCAAATACACAGCCAAGCGTCATCAGCAGCCTAGAAACGGGTATTGTGATACCGCCGAATAAAGGGATTCCAATCGCTGCAACGACCAGAATGTATAAAATATAGGAATACAAACCGGTAATGGACGTCAGCAGCAGGTTAGACAGGTAGATATCCGCCCTCCTGCGGCCTATGATGATTTTATTTCGGATGGTTCCATCCGAATATTCCGCACCTAAAAACAAGCTTGTAAATATGGAAATGACTATACCTATTGTCGTGGCGTAAAACAGAAAAAGCTGTTCCGTTTCTATCACTTCCTGATAGCGTTTCATATCGCTGTATTGTGTATAGATCACAAACAGGGCCCAGCAGACGCTGAACAGGGTCATCAGCCAAAATATTCTGCTTTTTCTTAATCTTGTAAAGCCCGCTTTCAACAGCTTATTCATCTCTGCCACCTCCCACCAGACTGACATAATAGCTTTCCAGGCTTTCATCCCTCTCCTGCATGGAAACGATCTCGCAGTCCTCTTTAGACAATGCAAGGGCAAGGCCGGTCACATTGACCTTTGCAAATATATCCGCCTCCCCATCGGAGATAATGTTATATTCTATCTCCATTCCGTCCAAAACACGGGCAAGGGCTTTTACATTGGTCACCTCCACCCGGACGCACTTTCTGCAGGCAGCCTCCAATTCCTCTGCGCTGATCTCCTTTACCATTCTTCCGCTGTCAATAAAGCCGTAGTGTGTGGCAAGCCGGGACAGTTCATCGAGGATATGGCTTGAAATCAAAACAGTGATCTGGCGTTCACGGTTCAGCTTTAATATCAGTTCCCGTATTTCAATGATACCCTGTGGGTCAAGGCCATTTACAGGCTCGTCCAGCACCAAAAAATCAGGATCGCCCACAAGCGCCACGGCAATGCCCAGTCTCTGGCGCATACCCAGAGAAAAGTTTTTCGCTTTCTTTTTCCCTGTGTTTTCAAGACCCACTAATTTCAGAATGTCGGTAAGTCCGTCATAAGACGGAAGTCCGAGAATAAGGTATTGCTGCTTCAGGTTGTCCTCCGCCGTCATATCAAGATAGACGGAAGGCGCCTCTACAATACCCCCCATCCGCCTGCGTGACTTGACGATCTCCTGATCCGTGTTCTTCCTGCCATACAGCATATAGTCGCCGGATGTAGGCTCCTGCAGACCGCAGATCAGCCGGATAAGCGTTGTCTTGCCGGCGCCGTTTTTTCCGACGAAGCCATAGATCGCCCCTTTAGGGACATTCATGGACAATCCGTTTAACGCTTTGAAGCCTTTGTAGTGTTTGCTCAAAGCGTTGGTTTTAAGAACGTACTCCATAAGCTTGACCTCCTTATAAATTGATGCGGTCATTCTACTTCAAAAGGCTTAAGGAAACGGTTAAGAAAAAAGTTGAGAAATGGTTGAGATTTAAGTTTTTTTCATTTTGAAGCCAATTCCCCATACTGCCTCAATATACTCTTTGCCGTTTACCTCGCGGAGCTTTGCCCTCAAATGGCTGATATGGGTCTTTAAAGAATTTTCTGTACAGTCGGGAGTGTCCTCGCTGATGCGGTCCAGCAATCCGGATTTCGTAATGACCTGTGTGGGATTTTGCATAAGCAGCCTCAAAATAGCGTATTCCGTCCTGGTCAGCTTGATCTTACTTGTTCCGAGGGTCACGGCATGAGTCTTTGTATCGAGAGTGATATCATCATAGGTCAGGATAGAAGCGGCAGGAGTAACTGCAGAATTGCGAAGCCGTATGGCAATTCTGGCCAGAAGCTCCTTTGTGTTGAACGGCTTTGTCACATAATCCGCCGCGCCGCTTAACAGCAGACCCACCTTGTTATCAATATCAGCCTTTGCGCTCAATATAATAACAGGTATCCCTTCTATCTGCGGAAGCACCTCCTCACCGCTAAGTCCCGGCAGCATCAGATCAAGCAGCACAAGATCCGGCCTTGACCCGGATAAGACAAGCAGCGCCTCCGTCCCGGAATAGGCGCGTAAGACCCTGTATCCCTCCTTTATAAGCGTTTCTTCAAGTGCATTTCCGATATATACATCATCATCAATTATCAATATGTTCTTCAACCCACACCTCTCCTTTTAAGTTAATAACCCCGCGGAAATACAAAAAAGGTGCATGGTTTACATTTTCCTGTTTCCATACACCTTTATGCTGTTATGCTAAAAATTCCTCTACAAAATCCAGCATTTCCGTCGTTTCCCCCTGCCGGACGATCCGGCCGGAATCCATGACGATCACCTCGTCATAAAACGCCAGGGCTTCCCTTGAAATATCGTGGGTCACAGAGAGAATCGTCAAATCCTTTCGTCCGGATAAATATTCGGAAATCTTTTCCCTGCTTCCGCGGTCAAGAGCGGAGAACATCTCGTCGCAGAACAGCACCTCACACTCTCTGTTCAATGCCCTGAGCAGCGCGATCTTATTCTTCTCGCCTCCGCTGATATTAGCTCCCGCCTCTCCGAAGCTCTCCCGCATCAATGTTTCCGCCTGGACCGCTTCCACATAAGCGTCAAATTTATCCGACTGATAACTGCCAAACAGTGTGATGTTGTCCCTTGCACCGGCATCGAAGATCACCGCGTCCTGATTGATTTCCGCGATCATCTCCGCCAGCTCGCACTGATCCTGCGCCACCCCGTCGTAGGCGATCGTTCCTTCATAGCCCTCATAGTACCCCAGCATCAGCTTTAAAAGCGTGGATTTCCCCGCGCCGCTTTTTCCTGTCACTGCGTACTTCCTTCCTTTTTTCAGAGTCAGATCAATATCCTTCAGTTCAAATTCCTCTCGTTGAAAGGATAGATTTCTGACCACGATATTGTCCTCCAGCCGGTTCTTTGTTTTCTCCGGGGAGTCCGGCAGCGCCAGAATATCCCGAATCTTTTCCCTGATCTCCCCTGCGGAGCGGATGCCTATGATTTGATACATGATATCCTGCACCGGCAGCGCCAGCAGATCCACAAAGGCGATCAGCCCCACAAAGCTTCCCAATGTCAGCAGATCGCAGCGGATCAGTATCAGACCGCACACAAAGGCCGCAATGTTGATAATATACAGGGACATTCCCGCAAAGACCTCCACAAAGGAGCTGAAGCTGTTATAACGCCAGGCCGCTTCCTCCCTGCCCTCACAGGCTTTATCATGCTGCGCGGCAAAGGCCTTCCTGGTAATGGGATTCACCAAAATGAAGCCCTCAAACAATTCCTTTATCCTGCCTATATAGTGAGCGTTCTCCTTTACCTGCGTGTTCCGCAGCGCTGCCAGCCGCTTTCCTCCCACATTCGGAATGGCCACCGTTGCCAGGCAGACCGCCAGGATCACAGCCGCCAGTATAGGATTCAGCAGGAACATAAATATCAGATAGACCGCCACTCTGACGATGCTGTTCAAAAAGTCAAACACACACATGAAATAATCCTGATACAGCGTGGGAATATCCTCCGTCAGCACAGACATATAATAGGCGCTGTCCTGCTCATGGAATGCCGCCTGGGACATGGACAGGAATCTGCCGGCCACATCACATTTCAACCGACACATCATCTTCCTTCTCAGCATGGCGTCCGCCAGCTTGCCCAGATATTCAAACACCAGTATTCCCGCTACCGCCCCGATATAGTAAAGGGCAAAGCGAAGTGCTATCCTGCCGGAAAATGCTCCTGCCTGTTCCACCAGCTCCGCCGTTATGTAGGGCAGCAACGCCGCAAACCCGGCGGACGCCCCGGCCAGGAGATTAACCAGAAGCACCTCCTTTGCGTTTTGAAATATGTATTTTTTCATTCCCTGATTCCTCCGATAAATATAAAGCCTTCAATAAAAAAGTTTCCATACCTGTCACCGCCTCCTTTCCTTCGTTTATTTGTTCATAACCTCCATGAACGTTTTTATCCTATCATAGCCGCTGAAAATGTGCAAGTTGCAAATGCCGGTATCCGGTAATTCTCTAAGTTCATTTATATATAATTTGCAATTGTATAGTTACTTGTATTTGTGTATAATATGATTGGACAGATGATCAGAGCAGTTGATTTTATGGTGGAAAGGCGGTGTTTCTATGTCAGCATTACAGGAACAGATCGTTCAGAAAATCAGTGGACTTTCAGAAGATAATTTGCAGTTTTTATTGGAAATAATAAATCGCTTCATGCAATCGGAAACCGAAGAAAAGAAAGATATGGCAGTTGCGCGGAGAATCGGTATTGCCAAAGGACAAAAGTTGTATGATGACAATTATGATTTTGATGAGATGAACCCTGAAATTGCAAAAATGTTTGGAGTGGCAGAATGAAGCTGTTATTAGATACACATATTATTTTGTGGGCTCTGGATGATAATCCCAAAATGCCGGAACAGGCAAAGGCTTTGATTATGGATGCCCAAAATTCGATTTACTACAGTTCCGCATCTGTGTGGGAAACAGCAATAAAATATATGTCAAAGCCAGATAAAATTCGGCTTTGTGGTTCTAAATTGTCGGAATTGTGCAGAAAGATGGGATATCAGATGCTTCCGATAACAGACAGGCATATAGCGGCATTAGAAACATTGGTATTCCATAATGAGCATCAGGTGCATAATGATCCTTTTGATCGGATTATGATTGCGCAGGCGAAAGCAGAGGGTATGAAATTGATTACACATGATTCTAAGATACCATTTTATAATGAATCCTGTGTGATAGCAGTATAGTGGCGTTACAGCCAAGGGAATGTCAGCAATTATTGCCCTTTCTAAAATGTATAAGTGACAAAACGCCGACAGGGATAAAATAAGCACACCAAAACTCAAGCGCTATCACTCCTCCCATACTGGTTTCTCCGTCTGACATAGAGCTGAATATCCCTGTCATCGGCATGATAAAACAGGAAAAGAAGAATGCTCCGTGTACCAGCATCAAATACCTTAACCACTTATCTGCTTTTGTCCTTGCGTCTATCGTAAGCCCCACAAAAAAAGTCGAAAGCGCCATCATACCATATCCGAGCAGATTATAGTTAAAAAGAAGTCCGCCTCTTGAATAGTCAAGTATTCTCATCGCCTGCTCATCAAGTGGATCCAATCGGACCGAGGTAGTTTGCGCAAAATACACAAGAAATACCAAAGCGGCATAAACCGCAGCAAATGTCATTCCGGCACCAGCTGCCACTCTATGATTTTCATCACTTTCATTACAAAAACCGGCGGTCATCATTATATATCCGACAGGTAGCAGCATACAGACAAAATAACTTCCGAAACCAAAGGAAATCAACATACAGACAGCAAATAATACTACCGAGATCGTCACTATCAAAGCTCCTGTACTTGCTATTATTCTATTCATTGTCATTTAATACCCCGCTAAATATCTATATTTCCAGAGATCCTGCATTTAACAGGAAATCATACACGCTCATCATCAATATCCCATCCTCATTATAGAAAGGCTTTGGCGTATTGGAGGTGATCACAATTTTCTTGAAAGAATCATGAATCTTCAAAAGCGGCCGCAGCTCCTGTTCTACCTTTTTTTCGTTTCCCAGAAGATATGCAGATTGTATATAATACTTCTTCGATCCCTTACTACATAGGAAGTCCACCTCCAATTGCTTCTTTACTGCCTTTGCAGCCTTTCCGCTTTCAACGATCGTCAGATTGCCCACATCCACACGATAGCCGCGCATACGAAGTTCATTATATATCACATTTTCCATAGAATGCGTCACTTCCATCTGACGAAAATTGATTTGTGCATTACGAAGTCCCATATCCATAAAATAGTACTTCAACGGCGTTCCGATATAAGACTTCCCTTTAATGTCATATCTTCTGGCTGATTCCACTAAAAACACATCCTCCAGATACTCAATATACTTTGTAATGGTAGTCGCCGTGATTTTGGAATTACCCAGGCTCTTAAAGGTATTTTTCAGTTTGTTCGGGTTGGTGAGGGAACCGATGGCAGAAGAAAGAATATTGAGTAATGCTTCCAACTCGCCAACATTTCTGATTTTATTTCGCTTTACAATGTCACGAATATAGGTCTCCTTAAGCAGATTATCAAGCAATGCTGCCTTCTGCTCTTCCGTATCCGCAAGGACAACCAGCGGGATTCCTCCGTATGAGACATATTCATTCCACCCATCATATTTATTCCCGTCATACACGGACATGAACTCCGAAAAGCTCAGTGGATACATATGGATCTCATCGCCTCTGCCGCCAAATTCCGTAGCAATGTCCCTTGACAGGAATTTTGCATTACTGCCGGATACATAAACGTCACAGTTCTTCTTATCTGCAAGTCCGTTCAGCACACTGACGAATTCTCCCAGCATCTGAACCTCATCCAACAGGATATAATATTTCCCGTCACCCTTGATCTGCTCCTTTACCCACGGATAGAACACCTTCGGATCGCGGTATTCCACATTATCAAACAAATCAAATGCCATCTCTATAATATGATCAGGCGCCACTCCGTCCGCAAGCAACGCATTTTTAAACAATGTACGCAGCAAATATGACTTCCCACATCTTCTAATGCCGGTCACGATCTTTACCAAACCGTTGTTTCTGCGTTTTATCATCTGTTCCAGATAATGATCCCGTTTGATCTCTGCTTCCATCTCGCGGTTCCCTTCTAAAAGATATTTTGGTTAGTTTTTGCCTGTTTTTCTTTTATTATACCAGATTTGTCCTTATATTCAAGCTTTAAAAAATCTGCATTCCTATAAGTAAAAAGATAAAAACACGGTATGCCCCATTACCTCCAGCATACCGCATTTTCAAAATAATCTGTGATTCGGCTATCTATCAATAATAGCTATACTTAAGACCGCCAGAATTTTCTGTCTGCAAATCTTACCGATTGCAGTATAATTTACAGGAACTCCTTCACGGATTTGTAAACGCCCTCTGCGTCCAGTCCGTACTTTGCCACCAGGGCAGCAGCGGAGCCGGACTCGCCGAACACGTCCTGCATACCAAGCTTCTTCACGGGAGTGGGCAGCTTCGCGCACAGACAGTCGCAGACTGCGCTGCCCAGGCCGCCGATGACGGTATGCTCCTCCACTGTCACTACCTTTCCGGTCTTTTTCGCACTCTTTAAGATGATATCCTCATCCAGCGGCTTGATGGTGCAGATGCTCACAACCTCCGCCTCAACGCCCTCTGCCGCCAGCTTCTCAGCCGCCCCCAGAGCGGAATCCACACAGATACCTGTAGCAACAATGGTCACATCCCTGCCTTCCCGCACAATGCTTCCCTTGCCGATCTCAAATTTGTAATCGGGTCGGTCGTTGATCACAGGCACTGCCGCACGTCCGAACCGGATGTACACAGGACCTTCATACTCCAGCGCCGCGCGGACAGCCGCCTTTGCCTCCACGTCGTCCGCAGGACACATGACCACCATGCCGGGAATGGTCCTCATCAGGGCAATGTCCTCATTACACTGATGGGTAGCCCCGTCCTCGCCCACGGTGATGCCCGCGTGGGTAGCCCCGATCTTCACGTTCAGATGAGGGTAGCCGATGGAATTACGAACCTGCTCAAAGGCACGTCCCGCCGCAAACATGGCGAAGGAACTGACAAAGGGAATCTTCCCTGTCAGGGACAGGCCCGCCGCAATGCCCATCATGTTACACTCCGCAATACCGCAGTCAATATGGCGGTCCGGATATGCTTTCTTAAACACTCCCGTCTTGGTAGCTGCCGCCAGGTCTGCGTCCAGCACTACCAGATCGGGAAATTCTTCCGCCAGCTCCTTCAGGGCGTTGCCGTAGCTTTCACGGGTCGCAATCTTTTTGATCGTGTTCTGGTCTGCCATTATGCTTCACCTTCTTTCTCTAATTCTGCGCCGATCTTTTCCAGATCGGCCATAGCCACTGCGTACTCCTCGTCGTTGGGAGCCTTGCCGTGCCAGTCGACGCTGTTCTCCATATAGGAAACGCCCTTGCCCTTCAGACTGTGGGCCACGATGCAGGTGGGCATCCCCTTTGTCTCCCGCGCCTCTTTGAATGCCGCGCGGATAGCGTCGTAATCATGTGCGTCCACGTTGATCACATGGAAGTTGAATGCCTCAAACTTCTTGTCGATGGGATAAGGGGAGCAGACCTGGTCGATAGGGCCGTCGATCTGCAGGTTGTTATTGTCCACGATGACGCAGAGGTTGTCCAGCTTGCGGTGGCCTGCGAACATAGCCGCCTCCCACACCTGGCCCTCCTCGATCTCTCCGTCGCCCAGCAGCGTATAGACACGGAAATTCTTTCCGCCCATCCTGCCGCCCAGCGCCATACCCACTGCTGCGGAAATGCCCTGCCCCAGAGAGCCGGAGGACATATCCACGCCGGGAATATGGATACAGGGATGTCCCTGCAGATAAGAGCCCAGATGCCTCAGCGTTTTTAAATCCTCCACAGGGAAATACCCCCTGTTTGCCAGAGCGGAATAAAGTCCTGGCGCCGTGTGCCCCTTGGACAGCACAAAACGGTCTCTGTCCTCCTTATTCGGGTCCTTCGGGTCAATGTTCATCTCCTCAAAATACAGGTAGGTAAAAATGTCCGCGGCTGATAGAGACCCGCCGGGATGTCCTGCCTTTGCGCCGTGAACTGCCGTTACAATGCCCTTCCGCACATCGTTCGCGTGTTTACGCAGTTCTAAATTATTCATGCTTCTCCTCCATTCTGCCGTCTCGCGGCAATTCTTGCTTTATAATATCTGTTCGGAGCCATACAGCGGCAATTCTGCCAATAACCTCCGAGCAGCTACGTCCAGAATATCACACAATATCCCGTCACGTCTAATCAGTTATTGCTACGTCATTTTTCGCTCTGCCCATAGTAAGCGTTAGCGCCGTGTTTCCTGTAATAATGCTTATCCTGGAGCTCCTGGGGGGCCGGCTGGATGCGGGGCTCGATCGTCTCCGCCCGATAAGCCATCTTTGCCACTTCCTCCAGCACCACCGCGTTATGCACTGCTTCCTTTGCATCCTTGCCCCAGGCAAAGGGACCGTGGTTCTTGCAGAGCACGGCAGGCACCGCCACCGGGTCCTTGCCCATTCTTTTGAATTCATTCACGATCAGGTGACCGGTATTCTCCTCGTACGCCTCCTCGATCTCTTCCTTCGTCAGGCATCTCACACAGGGAACCTCCCCATAGATGTAATCCGCATGAGTGGTGCCGTAGCAGGGAATGCTGCGTCCCGCCTGTGCCCAGCTTGTGGCATAGGAGGAATGGGTATGTACGATACCGCCGATTTCCGGAAATGCCTTGTACAGTTCAAGGTGAGTGGCCGTATCCGAGGAAGGATTGAACCGTCCCTCCACCTTTTTACCGCTTAAATCCATCACTACCATATCCTCCGGCGTCAGCTTCTCATATTCCACGCCGCTTGGCTTGATGACAAACAGCCCGCTCTCCCTGTCGATGGCGCTGACATTGCCCCAGGTAAAGGTCACCAGCCCATATCTTGGCAGATCCATATTTGCTTCATATACCAACCGCTTTAACTCTTCCAGCATGATACCCCTCCGTTTATACTTTGTATTAATTTTCAAATTTCCAGTCATGCCTGCGCGGCAGGCACAAACAATCCATGAACTGCCGCAAGGCCGGAAGAATCCGCTTGCGGATTCTTCCCGGAATGACTTAGATTTTCTTAGGCAGCGTACTTTGCTGCCTTAGAAAATCTTCACTCCTTTTTTAGTCCGTGGGTGGCTGCCTTCTCCGCAGGCAGAGTGCTCTTGTATCTCTCCACAAAAACGTCAAAGCCCGCCACATCCTCTGCCTTTGGCGTAATGGTGGTTCCGGACTGCCCTGCGAATATCCTGTTACTCAGGTAATCAGGCAAAGTCTCGTCTCCGGACCTTTCATTCATAAATGCCGCCAGGACTGCCATGCCCCAGGCTCCGCCCTCACTGGCAGTATCCATGACGGTGACGGGCGAATCGAAAGCCGCCGCCATAAGCTGCTGGCCAACCACGGGCGTCTTGAACAGGCCGCCGTGCCCCATAAGGGAATCCACCTTCACGTGCTCCTCCTTCAGCAGAATGTCATTGCCGATCTTCAATGTAGCCAGCGCGCTGTATAAATGGCTTCTCATAAAGTTGGCCAGATCAAATTTTGCATCCGGCATACGGACAAACATGGGCCTGCCCTCGTTCAAGCCTGTCACCGGCTCGCCGGAAAAATAATTGTATGCCATCAGCCCGCCGCAGTCCGCGTCTCCGTTCAGCGCCTCCCTGTACAGTGTGCCGTACAGCTCGTTCCTGTCTATCTTCATGCCGAACTTATCCGCAAACTCGCCGAAGAGGTTCACCCAGGCGTTCAGATCGGAGGTACAGTTGTTGCAGTGAACCATGGCCACGGGATTTCCATCAGGCGTGGTCACCATGTCGATCTCCTCATGCACATTCTCCAGCGCTTTTTCCGTAACCACCATGGAAAAAATAGAAGTCCCTGCGGAAATATTTCCGGTGCGCACCCTGACGCTGTTGGTGGCCACCATGCCGGTGCCTGCGTCTCCCTCCGGCGGACACATGGGGATACCTGCCTGCAGGGTCCCCGTGGGATCCAAAAGCTTCGCTCCCTCCGGCGTCAGGCTCCCTGCTTTCTCCCCGGCGCACAGCACTCCGGGCAGGATCTCCTTCAGTTTCCAGGGAAAGCCTTTTCCCGCAACCAGCTTGTCAAACTGTTCAATCATCCTTCCGTCGAAATCCTTCGCTGTGGAATCAATGGGGAACATACCGGACGCCTCGCCGATGCCCAGCACCTTTTCCCCGGTCAGCTGCCAGTGGATATATCCTGCAAGAGTGGTAAAGAAAGCAATATCCTTCACGTGTTCCTCCCCGTTTAAGATTGCCTGATAAAGATGGGCAATGCTCCACCTCTGGGGAATGTTAAAGCTGAACAGGGGCGTCAGCTCTTTGCAGGCTTCCTCCGTCATGGTATTGCGCCAGGTGCGGAAAGGCACCAGCAGCTCTCCTGCCCTGTCGAAGGCCATATACCCGTGCATCATGCCGGAAAACCCGATACTGCCTATGGTGGTCAGGCTCTCACCGTACTTACCTCTGACATCCTCCGCCAGACTGCGGTAACAGCCCTGCAGCCCGCTCCAGATGTCCTCCAGGCTGTAGGTCCAGATGTTGTTCTCCAGCCGATTCTCCCAGTCATGGGTTCCCATGGCGATGGGAGCATGGCTTTCATCCACCAGCACCGCCTTGATGCGGGTGGAGCCAAACTCAATTCCCAGAGCGGTCCTGCCGCTTCTGACTGCATCCTTGATCATTTCGCTCATGTTGATATTCCGCCTTTCTGCGCCACGCGCTTTTTATTACTTATAGTATACCGAATTCCACCTCAACTCGTTCTTCAGAGCCGGGATCGTGGTATCCTTGTCGATGACCACGCTCTCGATCCCCATAGCGTCCGCCCAGTCAACCATCTGCTGTACGGTCAGGTCATAGGAAAAGGCAGTGTGATGAGCGCCGCCCGCAAGGATCCATGCTTCCGCCCCCACCTCCAGGGAAGGCTCCGGCGTCCAGAATGCCGTAGCAACCGGAAGCTTCGGCATGGGCTTCTCACACTTTTTACAATCTACCGCATTCACCAGAAGCCGGAATCGGTTCCCCATATCCACCAGGGATGTGGCCACCGCCGGGCCGGTCTTGCTGGTAAACACCAGACGGGCGGGATCCTCACGGTTACCCATGGAAAGAGGTTGTACCTTTATACTGACAGGACCGTCAGAAATGGTGGGACACACCTCCAGCATATGAGCCTGAAGGATCCCCTCCTTGCCGGGCACAAAGTTATAGGTGTAATCCTCCATAAAGGAGGTTCCCTTTGCATCCTTCTTGCCCTGAGTCATGATCTTCATCAGGCGTACCATAGCCGCTGTTTTCCAGTCGCCCTCCGCGCCGAAGCCGTATCCCCGCTCCATCAGCCTCTGGATGGCAAGTCCGGGCAGCTGCTTTAAGCCTCCCAGCATACCGAAGTGGGTCACCACAGCGTGATAGTCCCCCTCCTCCAGGAATTTCTCCAGCCCAAGCTCGATCTGTGCCTGGACTGCCACGTGCTC
Organism: Bacillota bacterium; assembly: GCA_023663285.1. GTDB lineage: Bacteria > Bacillota > Clostridia > Lachnospirales > Lachnospiraceae > Acetatifactor. The sequence continues at coordinate 10,238 of JAMPHT010000032.1, read as the reverse complement.
CTTAAACTCTCCGGGATCTCTGCCCTCTAAGAGAATTTCATATTTATTATAATACTCCTCCACCAGAGCGTCCACGTCCCCCCTGGAAACGGCGTCTACATAAGCCACCGCATCATTGACGTTATAATGGTCGATCTCCCAGCCGAATCTCACCTGGGCCTCCACCTTGTCTCCCTCGGTGACCGCCACATTGTTCATATTGTCGCCAATACGGCAGACCCTGATATGGGAGGACTCCATAACGCCCACCGCGGTGCGCATCCAGCCCGCCAGCTTCTCCATGACGGCGGGATTCTTCCAGTGTCCCACGATCACCTTTCTCTCAATGCCCATGCGGGTCACAATATGTCCGTATTCCCGATCGCCGTGAGCGGACTGGTTCTCATTCATGAAATCCATGTCGATGGTGTCATAGGGGATCTCCTCGTTAAACTGGGTGTGGAGATGGCACAGAGGCTTGTGATACTCCTGCAGGCCAATGATCCACATTTTCGCAGGGGAAAAGGTGTGCATCCAGGTGATGACGCCCGCGCAGTTTTCATCATTGTTGGCCTCGTTAAAGGTGCGCCGGATGGACGCCTGGTCGATCAGCGTGGGCCGCCAGACCAGCTCGTAGGGCAAAACCCCCGCCGCATTCAGCCCCTCCACCATCTCCCTGGAATGGGCCGCCACCTTTCTCAGGCACTCGTCTCCGTACAGATCCTGAGAGCCTGTACAAAACCAGAACTGATACTTCTTCATTTCCTTCATGATAGTCTCCTCCATTTATTTTTTCTGAAATATTTATATCTGTTCGTACTCCTCACCCGCCGGACAAAGCTGACACTCCGCTAAACGACATGACACAGACTCTCAGCAGCCGGGCGGACACTCCGATGAACAGGCGGACACATACCCTCTGACTCTCCTATAAGCGACCCGCGCAGGCGCTCACTCGAACCGGGCGGACTCTTCGCTAAGCAGTCCACGCAGGCTCATCCCCCGCCCGTATACTCTGCCACCGACTGTCTCTCCACCACTCTGGTGTCAAACTCCACGGTATGCTCTCCCTTTTGCCCCCTGATCATGTCCAGCAGCACCTCCGCCGCCTTTGCCCCCAGCTTCTCCTTGGGATGGGGCAGCGAGGTGATAGGTATCTCGCTGTGCAGCGCCAGATCGGAATCATCCATGCTGATCACCGACACATCCTCCGGCACCCGTATCCCTCTCTCCGTCAGCATACGGATCAGCTGGAATGCAATCTGGTCATTATAACAGAACAGAGCGCTGCATTCCTCCACCCGGTTCAATATCTTATCCCTGCAATAATTCAGCTGCTTGGATTCATCCGTATCTATCCAGACCATCCGGGAGTCCGTGACTGTCAGCCCTGCTGCCTCCATGGCCTTCAGATAGCCCAGATACCGCAGCCTGCCCTGGCCGTCGTCCAGCTTCAGTATGGCGCCTATGTTCCTGTGCCCTTTTTCTATCAGGTAATTTACCGCCGTCTCCGCCGCCTTCACGTCATTCAGTGAAATATGGGGCACATCCAGCTCCGGATAAAAGGTATTGATGAAAAGGATAGGGATCTTCCGGTTCAGCAGCTGCCTGTACAGCGGTAGATTGGGATTTGGCAGACCGCTCTTGGTCCCCTCCACAATGACGCCCGCCACATCATCTCTGCTGATCAGATCCGTCAGCACACTCTTTTCCCGCTCCGGCATATTGTCGGTAAAGGATATCTGGACGGAACAGCCTCTCTCGAACAGGACCCGCTCGATCCCCTGAATGATCCTTGGAAAAATATAGCTGTCCACATAGGTGGTCACCACAGCAATGCGGTTCCGCCGCTCCAGATTCTCCCGGCGGTCAAAACTCACATAGGTGCCGCTGCCCCTGACCCTGCGGACCACTCCCTCTTCCTCCAGCAGGCCGATGGCCTTTCTCACTGTCTGGCGGCTGACTCCGAACCGCTCTGCCAGCTCGTTCTCCGAAGGCAGCTTATCCCCCGGCTTCAATGCCTCCGACGCCATTAAGTTTTCCAGATAACGAACAATATCGCCGTACTTTGTCTGCCGCTCTTTCATACTTCCAGTATAGGAGTCCTGCCCCGGTAAGTCAATACATCTTTTTGCTTTTTTGTATACATTTTTTCAAGTTGTACACCATACAACTTTATCGACAAGTGAATTTACATCTTACTCTGAAGAACGCAAGAAGGGGCGGAAGCTTCCGGGGCATTGTCTGCCCGTCTCCGGCATATATTTTAGCAACGCTTAATCCAATCAGGTGATTTCCATTGAAAAAACGTTCTATCCCCTCTCTGCGGCAGCTTCTATTCCTCGCGGCCTTTGTCTGCGCCTTCGGTACGCTGACCTTCCTTCTCTTTACATATAAACAGGATGAAAAACGCTTTACCAATATCTCTTCCCGCCTTTTCACCGAAGAGCTGGCAGGCAGCACCCTGAATATGCACTACACCGTCGCCCACCCGGAGGACTTTGGCATTTACGATTATGAACCTTCCCTTCCGGGATACAGCGCGGAGGGTTCTCTCCAGGGGAAGCTTGCCCTGGAAAACACACTTGCGGATCTGCGCGCCATCCGCCGGGATAAGCTTACGCCTTCCGACGCCTATCTCTACAGACGGCTGACCCGCTACCTGGAAAACTCTCTGAAGCTGAACAGCTTCTCCTATTACAGCGAGCCCCTCTCTCCTTCCTCCGGTATGCAGACCCAGCTTCCTATTCTGCTGGCGGAATATACCTTCCGCAGCAGGCGGGACGTGGAGGACTATCTGGCGCTTCTGGATCAGACAGACGAATACTTTGCCTCCCTGCTTGCCTATGAGCAGGAGCGCTCCGATGCGGGCCTGCTGTCTCCTGCGGCCTCCCTGAAAAGCGTCCGGGCGCAATGTGACGCCATTGTCACAAAACAGTCCCTGGAGGCGGGAACACACTTTCTGCAGACTACCTTCGAGGAGCGGCTGCAGCCCCTGCTAGCAGAGGGAACTCTCTCGGAAGCCGAGGTGCAGAAATACCTTGCCGTCAATGACCGGCTGTTAAAAACCGTTGTCCTGCCGGCCTATATTGCCCTTGGGGACGGGCTGATCCTGCTGGAGGACGAATCTCTCTCCCTGACCGGGCTGGGGGCATTGCCCCAGGGGAAGGAGTACTATGAGGCACTGCTGGTCTCTGAGACCGGCTCCTATCGTCCTGTGGCTGAGATACAGGAGCTTCTCACCGCACAGTTTACCGACGAATATGAAGCGATCCGCAGCCTGCTTGACAGCTGTCCCGGCGCAGCCTGGCGCTACAGAGACAACGACGCCATCGCCTTTCCCTATACCGGCGCAGCCCAGATGCTGGCGGACCTGCAGGAGCGCATGAAGGAAAGCTTCCCCGCCGTTCCCGGAGAGACGGTGTCCGTGACTGTCAAGCCTGTTTCCGAAAGCCTGGAAAGCTACACTGCGCCCGCCTTTTACCTGACCGCCCCCTTAGACGACACCTCCGACAATGTGATCTATATCAACACCCAAAAGACCCTCACTGACCTGGAACTTTACACCACCCTTGCCCATGAGGGCTATCCCGGCCATCTGTATCAGACCGTTTACCATAACCGCCGCTCTCTCGAACAAGGCGCACGGTCCGCGGGAGAGCTCATCTGGTATGGCGGCTATCTTGAGGGCTGGGCGGTATACGTGGAGTTTCTGTCCTATGATCACGCCTCCGCCCTGCTGCGGGAGAGCGGTCTGGAAGAGGACGCCGTGCTGATACAAATAGAAAAGCATAACCGCAGTCTGCAGTTATGCCTTTATTCCCTTCTGGATATTATGATCCACTATGAGAACGCCTCTTTCAATAAAATAGCCAAGGTGCTTGAAAGCTTTGGCATCACGGACGCCGCCTCCGCCACGGCGATCTACACCTATATCGCCCAGGAGCCCTGCAATTATCTGAAATACTACCTGGGCTATCTGGAGATTCTGTCCCTGCAGGAAAAAGCCCGGATTCAGTGGGGCGACTCCTACACAGATTACGACTTCCACTGCTTTTACCTGGATAACGGTCCCGCCGACTTCCTCTCCCTCAGAGAGCAGCTGGAAACCTGGAACCCATGAACCTGTCGCAAGAATCCGCACAGCGGATCCCCATGGAGTGATTTAGCTCTTCTCAGTCCAAGCTTTCTCCTTTGCTGCAAGAATCCGCATAGCGGATTCTTGTGGGAGTGACTTAGAATTTCTCAGTCCAAGCTTTCCCCTCTGTCGCAAGAATCCGCACAGCGGATTCTTGTGGGAGTAACTTAGAATTTCTTAAGCTGAGTCCTTCTCAGCTTTAGAAATTCTTTACTCCCTGAGTACCTCCTCCAAATACCCTCTGTCCCACAGCAGTATCTTCAGCTTTTTAGCCGCTTCCACTGCGGGCTGGGTGAAATACTGGTTTGTCAGCACCGCCCCCACCATTCGGTCATAATAATCCCGCCCGGCGTATGCCTCCTGTATTGCCTTCACCCCCACAGGCGCGGTATACCGCTTGCACTGTATGGCGTAGGTGACCCCGTCCTTTTCCGCCAGGATGTCGATGCCGTAGTCGCCGCTGCCCTTTGTGACCTCCACCTCCTGAAAGCCTCTGCGCCGCAGCAGCTCCGCACAATAATATTCAAAATCATGCCCCTCCATCAGATCCAGGTCCGAGGGGTAGTACCGGTTCCTCCGCCGCCTGACGACCGCCGCCACGATGAACGCGCCCAGAACTGCCGCCACGATGATCATTCCAATATACACAGGCTCACTCCTATTTTGCAAACATGACCTTTTCGCTGTTGAACAGCTTTGTCAGCACAAAGGTCAGCAGGAAAGCATACACCAGATTGCTCACTATAGTCACCACTATCTGCCCCGGCGCATACTGAAAAGAGAAAATACTGTTCATACACTGCACGCTGTTATAGAGCGGGATACAGAACAGACCCAGGCTTTTCTCCCCCGTCCCGCCGAACATGGTGCTGAGACTGACGCCCATGGACACCACCATAAGGGGCGCGTTTGCGGTGCCTGCTTCCTTTACGTTCTTCGCACAGGCGGATATGATGGACATCAGAGCCACCAGCACCAGCACCGTGGTCAATATGATGCCAAGGAGCAGCAGATAATCGGACAGCACATAAACGGACGCATCCATGCCGGCCGCACCGCCCATAAGGTTTGGCAGGGAAAGCATGGTCCCCAAGAAGCTGGAAAGCCCCGCCAGCAGGGCGATAGCGCTCAGGCTGACGATCTTTCCCAGAGCAAGGGCGCTTCTCTTCATAGGCGTCACGAGCAGCGTGGCAATGGTGCCTCTCTCCTTTTCACCTGCGATAGCCTCCGGCGCTATGGAGACACAGCCGCTGTAAAGGAAGGTCATCATCAACAGGGGCAGCAGCATGGCAAATATCTGTCCCGTGGCATCCTTCTCGGAAGCCAGATCGTAGGCGCTCCCGCCAGCATTCACATCAAACTTGTTGGCCATCCCCTCTTCGTAAGCGTCCAGGACCCCTTTCACTATGCTGTACAGCTTTGTGGATTCCGCCTCCGTGGAGTTGTAATAAATCTCCACATTGGGAGCCGGACCGTCGGACACCTGGTATTCCGCCACCGCCGCAGAGAAATCCGCCGGAAATACCAGCAGCAGCTCCGCCTCCTTAGCCGTGATCCTGTCCTTCGCCGCATCCGCTCCGCCTTCCGCAAGCTCCGTCCAATCCGCGGAAAGCCCTTTCAGGGCGGGAGACAGCTCCTCCGGCATATTCTGTATGTAAGCCGTGGCAACATAGGCGTCATCCGTAGAAAATTCCTGCATCATCCCTTTTCCCATAAAGGTATAAAGTATGTAGATCATAAGTCCCGGCATGAGGACCGTGGTAAACACCATTCTCCTGTCCCCGAAAAACCGGGCAAACTCTTTTTTCATAATTGTCAGCATATCTTTTCTCATACGATTTTACCCACCTTTTCCTCGTAAAGCTCAAAGAATCTATCCTCCAGGCTCATTCCTCCGCAAACCGCCTCAAGGGAATCACATACCGCCATGCGGCCGTCTATGATAACGCCCACTCTGTCGCAGATCTTCTCGATCAGGCTGAAAATGTGGGTGGATACGATAATGGTCTTGCCCTGGGACTTTAAGTCCAGCAGGAAATCCGTCACCACCTTGGCGGTCAGCACATCCAGTCCGTTTGTAGGCTCGTCAAAAATGATCACATCCGGGTCATGGACCATGGAGATCACCAGGGACGCTTTCTGCTTCATGCCCGTGGAAAGATTCCCCACCTTTACCTCCGCGAACTTATCAATGCCGAACCGGGCGAACAGCTCCTCCTTCCGCCGCTTCTTCTCCTCTGCGGGAACGCCGTGCAGATCCGCAAAGAAGTCAAAGAGGTAATTGGGGGTAAAAAATTCCTCCAGCTTCAGCTCACTTGTGAGAAAACCGATCTTGCTGCGCACCGCCTCCGGTTCCTTTACCACGCTGGAGCCGTCCAGCACAGCGTCCCCTTCGTCCGGCTTTATCAGTGTGGCAAGCATACGCAAGGTAGTGGTCTTGCCCGCGCCGTTGGGCCCAAGAAGCCCGAACACCTCGCCACGGTATGCGGTAAAGGACAGATCGTTCACCGCAACCTTTACCTTCTCTTTGGTCTTTTCGATCTTCTGCTGCTTTGCAGAAAGCTGGAAGGTCTTTTTCAGCCCCTGCACCTCCAAAATTTTTTCCATATGGTTTCCTTTCCCTTCAGATTTTTGTTTCATAATATTTTTTACCCAGAGCATAGCATAAGAGAAAAAATGCAATCAGCCCCCAGCAGACCCACAGCAGCTCCTCCCTGGCAAACATCCCCGCCGCGATCAGCACTACATACATCACCGCCAGCAGCATTTTTGCCGCTGTCCGCAGCGCCAGGCTGTCCACCTCGATCTCCCGCTCGTCCGTCTCCTTCAGACGCCATTTTTTCAGCTTCTCCTCGTCCTTCATCCTGCGCCGTATATGCACCAGCCCCACCACTCCGCTTAAGGCAAGTCCCACGCCCAGCCCCAGCAGATACCCCAGCCGATACTCCGGAATCACGATCCGGGTGCATAGATGCAGAAACAGGACAAGGGCCTCCGTAGCCACACCCACCAGAACAAACAGGCAGAAGCTTATCTGTCGCTTTTTCAGCACAGCCCGGTATTCCTCATTATTTTTCGCCCTGCACACAGGGCAGAACAAGCTTCTCATTCCTCATCCTCCTCATCAAAAAGAAACAATTCCTCAATCGCCATGCCGAAATACTTTGCAATTTTATGTGCCAATAGCAGAGAGGCGTTATACCTGCCGTTTTCCAGAGAAATAATGGTCTGGCGGCTTACGTTCACCGCGTCCGCCAGTTCATTCTGGGTTATCCGCATGGCCTTACGCATCTCCTGAATGCGATTCTGCATGACCTTTCCTGCCTTTTCCATAGAAATCGAGCAGAGGAATGTCCTTCTCCACTACTCGCCGCGCGGGCCAATTCCATATACGGCCCTGTGCATCAAAAAAAGTAAAGCATACTTTACCGTCAAAGTATAGTACGCTTTACTTTTTATGTCAAGTATATTTTACAAAAAATCTTCTGACTTAAGCTCTAATAGTACTGCTCCGCATATTCGATTCCATGCTTCAACGGCCGCAGTAATGTGCTCATCGCGTCGATCAGTCCTTTATCGCCGAACCTGAACGCCACTGTACATTCCTTTATCCCGTTTTCCGCATACCATTCTTCCCTCTCCCGGTCACGCCAGCCCCTGGCAGGCGCGGCAATCAATACCGCTGCGGAAATCCCTTTTGATTCGGGATAAGCGGTCATTTCTATATAGACCTCGATCTGCTCCACATAGCTGTCGTAAAAGGCTCTCTGGGCTTCCGTCAGTTCTTCCGGCGTCCTGTAAGGCGTCTGTTCGGAAAATACTTTTTTGATATACTTGTCGGGATTCCCGTTTGCCAGCGCGAGCAGCCCGTCAAAATCCTTCTGCCTCAACAGAGCTAAAATCTCCATATAATCCTCGTTATCTTCCTCAAAGACCCCGTCCGATTTTCCTACAATCTTCCCGTCGAATATCTGTTCCGTCAGATATTCCGGCAGAAAGTTTTCCCCGGATCCAAAATCGGTATCATCCAGGCATAAAAAAGGCCCTACCATATCAAACCAGAACTCTCCGTCCTCCTGCAGCTCCACCGACAGCGCCGTATCCTCCAGCGGGATCAGCGCCGCCGCGGAACGAACCATTTCCAGAGCCTCCTCGTCTGAGCTTACCTTATATCCCTCCGGAATCAACTCCCCGTCCTGAAACACTACACCCGGCAGAACCAGAAACATACTCAAGTAAGTGGTACTCGGCATCCCCACATATATACTCAGATAAAAGTCTCTTCCCGCCTGCTCACCTCCCATGATCTCCTCCACATATCTCTCTGTATTCCGTTCTTCCTTCCATTTATAGACGGCGCGGCCAAAGAGCGCACTGACAAATTCTTTCCCTGTCTCGTAGTCCTGAATACCGGAAAGCTTTTTATAGGTCACACTCTCCGGGTCTGTCATAGAAAGCACTGTTTTAATATCTCCCGCCTTCAGCGCCTCAAGATATGTCACCGCTCCTTCCTCTATCCGCGCGGCCAGTTCGCCGTAATCCTGCGCTGCGTTCTCCGACGGATCTACTGCGTTTTGCTGACCGTCCCCGCCGTTCTCAAGCGGATCATCAGCATCTTCCCGGCCGTTTCCCGCATCCTCTGACAGATTTTCATCGCTTTCCCCGCCATTCCACGCTGCCTCCGGCTCTTTGTCCGATTCTTTCCTGACTCCCTCATTCCGTTCGGTCTCTCTGTCCGCACCTCCGCAGGCCGTCGTCGTGACCGCCAGGCCGCCTGCCAGCGCCAAAGCCAGAACCCCGGCGATCCATTTTCTTCTTCCGAGCTTTATCATGCTTGTCCTCCCCTTTTCCGGTCTCTGCTGACGGAGACCCCATTGTCAAATAGATTATAACTTAAAATCCTGTTTAGGGAAGGAAACGGCGCGAACGGCAGAGGCGGGGGTGTAAGCGGCAAATCCATCCGCCTGTCGGACTTTCTGATATTGCTTTTTACCAATTTGCCTACAAAGGCGTTTGTGAAAAAAGAACGGATTGAATAAACTTCTCAATCTCACAATTAACAGCTTCCGGATTATCAACATTGGAATTGTCCTTCAAAAATCCCGCATATCCAATTCCCATTAAATGACATAATTCCTTTTTTGTATAAGGAGAAAGCATTGATAACATATTTTCATACCCCTTCTTTGATACAGAAACTTGCTTTGCAAGAGCCTTTTTCATAGCGTTAAACGGGTATAGGTACGACATCCACTCAATCTGACGCAGCCACCATTTATCTGATTTTGAATAATACATATCTCCATATGGAGTAGTATCTATTGCTACAAACGCTAAAACCATAGAAGGATTTGTTTTAAAACCTCGACCGTATTTTGATATGTAAATTCTTTGTATTGTCTTGATTTTCCATGAGCCGGTGCATCCCATACCACTATGTTGTGACTGCCACTAAAAAAGTCGCATTGTTTCTCAAACATAGTATGATCTGCTGTTAATCCATGTAAAAAAACAATGGTCTTTTGCTTTTCATCCCAAAAATCCGAAAGCCAATAATATACTTTTCCCTGTTTCATATCAATATATTTTTCTTTCATAGTTAGCATAAACCATTTGTCCTTTCCCTACCCCATCCACCCCGCCAGCACCACGCCGGCTACCGTCCCCGCCAATGTGGCCAGCAGGGCTCCCGTCAGGGTGTACCGGGTCTTTGTCACCTTCGCCGCCAGGAAATAGACGCCCATAGTGTAAAAGACGGTTCCGCTATTGTGTCAAGAGGGGAAACTTTTTTGTCCCGATTTTTTCTTATATGACAGAAAAGGACATAGTCCTATGTCCTTTTTGTCCATTTGTTGCAAGTCTGGCTGAAATGAATCAACATTATTATAAAACCAAAATGTCAAATTGAAAAATTCTTCACTTCCTCCAGTGTCAGATCAACCAGCTTTTTTCCGCATTGCTTCGCATATCTTGAAAGCGCAAGTAAATTCACATGGCAAGAAGGCGCATTAGTATACGGATCCGGCTGTTCATAATAACTTGGATCAATGACCAGATTTTCCATAAATTTAGGGAAACGCTGATTAAATCAGTATTTTAACTATCTTTCCGCCACCATATA
>JAMPHT010000031.1 GCA_023663285.1 Bacillota bacterium | reverse complement strand
AGTAGCGAAGCGGCATCAAAGATGCCGCTTCGGTGGCTACTGTGTGAAAAGTAACCTCACAACTCCCTCTCCGCAATTTTTACAGTCCCGTCATCATAAATGATGCAGATCGTAAAGGTGTACACTTCAACGCAAATACATCCGGAGTGCTTTTCCCAGACCTCATATCCCTCCCTGAGCTCCGGCGGTATTTCTTCCAATGTTTTGTAATGCCGGAGAATATTGCCCCACTTATCTATTGCATGAATGACACAGCCGGGAATTCCGCATTCCGACAGAATTCCCAGCAATTTTTTAGGCGCCGGCAGGGATTCTACCGCGGACTTCATTTCTTCTCCGGTTTCGGTGAGCGGCGCTGACTGCTCTATGGCTTTTATGTATTTCCTGCTGCGCGGAGCCCGCATTTTCTTCAGTTCAAGGCTCCGCTCCGGTATCGGCTCCCGCACAGGCTCCCGCGCCGGAGCCTGCTCTGATTTCCGCACCGGGGCCTGCTCTGATTCCTGCACCGGATCTTTCACCTGGAGTTCCTTACGTCCGCCAGTCAATTGCTGCTGTGTCCGTTCCGACACCTGCGCTGAATTTGCCATTGCCGCTCTTTCCTCCGCATACGCCTTCCCCAAATGCCTGGTATGGCTCACCTTAATTATCCCCTGTGTTTCACTTGGCTAAATTCCCATCTGCCGCGTTGGCGTCGGACTAGCGGCTTTCTCCAAGCTCCCTAAGCTTTGACTGTGCCTGTGCATTTCCCTGCGCTGCCGCCTTTCGGTACCACTCCACCGCCTTAGGCTTATCCTGGGCTACTCCCTCACCATACTCATACATATTTCCCAGTATGTTTTGCGCATCCGCCATTCCCTGCTCCGCTGCCTTTCGGAACCACTCCACCGCCTTCAGCTTATCCTCGGCTACGCCTTCGCCGCCATAATACATATTTCCCAAACAGAATTGCGCTCGCGCAAATCCCTGCTCTGCAGGCTTTCGGTACCACTCCACCGCCTTCAGCTTATCCTGGGCCACTCCGCTGCCATTAGCATACATCACTCCCAGATTGCATTGCGCATCTGCGTTTCCCTGCTCGGCAGACTTCTGATACCACTCCACCGCCTTCAGCTTATCCTGGGCTACTCCCTCGCCAAGTTCATATAGAAGCCCCAGATTACATTGTGCTCCCGCATCCCCCTGTTCGGCTGCCTTCCCATACCACTCCGCCGCCTTCAGCTTATTCTGGGCTACTCCGTCGCCATTACCATACATGATCCCCAGATTAAATTGTGCACGCACATTTCCCTGCTCCGCCGCCTTCCCAAACCATTCTGCCGCCTTCAGCTTATTCTGGGTTACTCCGTTACCAGTGTAAGCAGGCAGCAAAAATGTCAAATTTCATCACCAAGAATGTCAAAACTCTTTGTACGTTACAATTTTGCTTGAAATCGCCCACTTTAAATTTCCAGAAAAGTCTCTTTAAGCACTATTTTAACAAATTTTAAATCGTAGTTGAACCATCTATATGAAAATTTTTAGCTTTGAATAACATTTTCCCTCTTCACCTTTTCATTTTACCTCAGTTCCTGCTATCTCTGCCTCTAATGCTGCTATCTTGGATTCCAGCAATTTACAACGCTGCTCTGTATATGCGTTTGCCTCCAGCAACGCTTTTTTCGCAGATATAGTCTGAATCAATATTGCCTCCTCGCTGCTACCCTCTGTACTGGATTTTAAAATTAATCCCTGATTTCCAAAAACAAAAAGCTGGCCAAATGCTTTTGTGATACAGGTCAGGGTGTTCTCCGGGGCAATCTCAATTAGATCTTCCTGCGTCTTATCCGTAATGCTTTCACCCTTTTTTAGAATCATCATCTCACGTTCATTAATAAAAAGCTGGCATTTGTTAAAGTATACACCACCTATAAATCTATAATCGATTCCCGTACTCAATATTATCTCTTCACCAGAGAATAGTACCTTGGCGAGTTTGTAACCAGCTGTGCTTTCTATTCCCATATAATATAACTCGTCCTTACAGTCAAAAACAGGCAATCGATGTATCGTCCCTGTTCCAGAAAGACTCTTATTCTGTATTTTAAAGGTATTTCCATCAACCAGATAAATGCGTCCTTTAGATTCATACGCATTTGTAATCAAAATCCCTTGTGAGTTCTTTCCAATACATATAGTTCCAATGTCTGACCTAATTATATAGGAAGATTGTCTTTCTAATTGGCTGTCTGACCCACCCACAAGCATTGCAATACTTTTTGAGGGGATTGATGTTGAATTCCCCGCATATTTTTCGTGAGCAAGCACTACCCATTTCCCATTCGACGGATAAACAGCTAAATATTTTGAGCAATACTCATAATTATATTGCGAGATTATTTTTTTAGTATCCGCTTTAAAATAGTCATACAAGGTAAAATTGTCCGTCGTCAAAAGAAGCCCGATTTCAAATTCGCCGCTTGTCCCATCAGTCATTTCTATAGTGTCCTTATAACTTCCCACAAGAAGGAATCGGCTTCCATCCCATGCAATATCCTCCAGTTTGCAGTCCGCATACTCCAATTCCGAAACCTGCCAAGCTTCTCCGTCCGTGGTATATACCACTTTACCATCTGCTGTGATTGCCGCCAAATAACCGTTTTCATATATAGCTTTTACAAAATTTCCATAAACCCCCGGCTGCATCCGGACCCACTTGAAATCTTCAATCTCCGTTACCACCGCGCCCTCTGTAAGTGTAGTAATATTTGTTTTCCCCAGCATTATCAATTCCTCCTTACAAGAATATTCGCCGTCAGCTCCTCTTTTATGTCAATGGAACTTGTCAATTCCATGTAGCCCTGATAAGACATCGGCAGGATGAGCGCCTTTGCCGCTATCTCATAAGAATACTCATCAAAGTACACATCACATAGAGAAGCTTCCGTAAAAGCTTCATGTTCCACCCTGCACACCTTATTAACAAATTTTACTGGCACATTCCTTATCACGATTTCACGGTTCTGGATCTCTTTTGCAAGATTGGTATAGTTTGCTATCCTATCTTCGATCAGATTTAGCCGTCCCATGAGTTCTGTTACGTCAAAAGCATTCAATTTTTCCAGTATTCCGTTCTGCTCAGCCATCAGGGCATTAAACTGATGCGCAGTGCTCTCATACTGTGTGATCGCGCTTGCGATCCGCTGGTACTGTGCTATGATGGCAAGAAATACATCATCCGTTGGCTCTGTGGAGACATTTCCTCCGGATATGGCTCCTTCTCGAATATCTACGGTTTCTACTGTAGACGTGACCACTGCCGTATCCTTGATGCCAAACACCCCCAGATACATCCTGCCTGCCCGCGCCATAGCAGCAGCCGGTATCATACACATATCCTTGCTATCAAGCACAGCATACTGTACATTTGTCTTATCCTGATAAAATACTGCCGTCTTTATGAAGTCCGTCCATTCCTCATCAAATGTAAATTTGCAGGAATCATAATTCATATCTCCGGAAGAGATCACTTCCCGGTTCTGGATCGTCAACAGCTGTTTCTCCAATAAAATATTGATCTGTGCCATATACTCATGTTCCTTTCCATCATATTGTAGCGCTATTCCAATGTAAGATCATTCAACGTTGCATACCCATTTCCAAAGCTTGCAGATACTTTAAACTCTATTAGTACTTCTGAGTAATCCTCGATATTTATCACCGCCTCTTCAATATATACGCTGACCCCCGTAGTAGTAGAGTTTGTCTGTCCCGTTTCCTTGCTGAACAGACTTTCTGGCGTTGTCTGTCCTTCTTTATAGCCTGAGATCTCAACTTTTGTTTTGACTTTGTAGGTAGCGTTGAATGCCCGTGCTATTAGACTTCCGCCTGACATAGTCATCTTTTTATATTGCGTGGAATCCAGCTTTATAGATGTACTGTGGCTATACATCGTACTGCCATTGAACGAAAGCGCCGTCATAATTAATGTATCAAAATACAGCTTACCGCCTCCCATGTTGGAGCTAAAAGGGATCACTGTATCTGCACCTGTCTCATCCGTCGTATAATAGCCCGGCTTTCCTTCCTCATTATAACCCAGGCGGACGCCACCCAGCTGCTTTGTGATGTCCTGCTTCATCTCTTCTATCTCTGCCTCGCTCAATCCAACCTTCCCCAAATTGACTTCTGATCTCCCCATTGCATTTTCACCCGCCTTTTTTTGATTTCCCTTCTACCGTATCCGGCTAAAACACGTAGCATAGACAGCAATCACTGTTGATATAGAAATTGTCAGGTACAGTCTCGGAATCGGACACGATCCACAGGCACCCGTCCCTTATTTCAAAGGCATACATTCCGGAAAAACCTCCACCGGTCCCTCCCGCTGCTCCGGGATCTCCCTTTTCACCTCGTTCCCCCCTGCTGGGGAACCCTGTGTCCTCCCCGCCAATGAACCAGTTACCATTTGCTCCGATGACGGGAGCCTCGCCCTTCAAAGACGCAAGCCATTCCTCCTCGCTTCCTGCAAAGCCGTTTTTTACAGCAACAGCATAAGCAGATTCCCCTGGCGCGCCATTCTGCCCATCGATCCCATCCCTGCCGTCAGCGCCATCTTTACCATCCGCTCCGGGATCCCCAGGCGGGCCCATCAAATTTGGCGTCTCTATTTCCCCCGATACGGACGTGATCTTAAGCTTATAGAAGTCCTCCGCCTCCTCCGATACTTCTATAGTCGGTGAAACAGTTGTCTTTCCAACAACTTCTATGACTGTCTGCTCCGTCACAAACCCTTCATCATTCTTCAGCTGGCTGACTGCAGAAGGGATCGATGCACCTACTGTCTGCATCACGCTTACAAGTTGGGTCTTGTTTGCGTCCGTAAACGTCGCCTTGACAGCCCCCAGCGTATACCGTGTATGCTCCGGCGCATCCAGATGCAGCTCGGCCTTGCTCAACAGGTAATATTCCGCGATCCCGTGAAGGGGCGATACTACCTGGACATAGGTGCAGACCTTTAGTGCCTCGATCTGCGCATCCGTAAGGTTGAGATCCACCGCTCTCACCTCTATTGTTTTTTTGAGGGTGGTCCCGGCTGTCAGCTTCACCCTAGCTTTCTGCAGCAGGTTCTGCGGCAGCGTGACATCCTCCCAGATGCTCTCCTCCGGACTTGCAAAGATGATACCGTACTCTGCTGCCTTCTCTTCGTCAATGATATAGTCCTTTCCGTCATTCACACTCTTTATGTCGATCCTTTCCGTGCCGGCTTCGTCAGCTAATGCTCCTTTCGGTCGGATCGCTGTAAACGTTTCCGTGGCAGAGGTGTTCACCAGCAGGTCGATGATATTTCTTCCGAAGGTGATGGACTGGCCGGACACCTCCGTGTAATCCTCCAGCCAGTCGATATAGTCCCCATCCGCTTCATACCGGATCCGTAGGTGACCCCCAAGGGTACTCTGAAAACACTTATCCTTCAGCGCCGCCCATGTCCTGGCATCATTGATGCTGCTTCTTACAATATAGTCGTTATTATCCTTGACCGTCACGTTTCCAATCCGGAAGCGCTGCCTGGGGCTGACCTGGCTGTTATGATTCTGTATGATATCCCTGAACAGCTGCTCCGGGGATCCCGAAAAATCAAACGCCGGAAAAATGGAGTCGTTCAGGAATGCCAGCTGTCCTTCACACTGGATCTTTTTTACATTGTTGATGTCCCTGTCATCCGAAATGATCCTGCCTTTCCAAAGAACAACATCACCATTTTTCACGGTGATGAGCGTCGCCAGCTTTTTCAGCATCAGGAAAGACGGGTGTTCTGACAGCATATTGAACTGCAGTGTGCCGGCACTGTTATCCTCCACATTCAGGACAATGTCATATAAGCAAAACTCTTTGACCGAAGGACTGTATATCAGCGTGTCATCTGCATAAATGCTGTACATCATAGTGCTCCTTCCTGATACTGGAATAGGATCGTGCCGGTGCCTTCCACCCGGAACCTGTTATATCCCTGCTTTAAAACGATCTCCGCAATGGTATATTCCCCTGCAGGCAGGACATAGGCCCTGCCCTCAAAGGATATTTTCATCTGTGCCGTCAGTGTGATCCGCGGGATCGTCTGCATCCTCTCGTTCAGCAGCACTATATTGCTGGCGGCGGCCACATCCTCCTTATGCCTTGTCATGTGGATCTTATACTTATAAGGTTCACACCTGGCATCCAGTTCCAGGCTGATAAGATTTCCGTTGATGACCGGATCCCTGGCCTCAATGCGTCCCATGTAGTAAAAAGCTTCGTCTCTGTCCAGGATGATCTTTTTCCGTTGGCCGTGCAGGGTATTGATCAGTTCGTTTATTCGGGCACCGCTGGTGGACGTGAACTTAAAGCTGATCTGTCTGGAATCATATTTGACTTCGCCAAGGCTTTCCGTTATGTCCAGGATCCCATCCATACCGGGTACCTCTATCTCCTTGACCTTGGCAGCGGGTGTGCCCACACGCGCATAATTCATGATCAGGTCCGTTGAACCGCCCATATGCTCATTATCAAACCATACTCCATACATCATCTGATCCTCTCATCCTGCCGGGAGATTTCCCCCAGCCTTGTGTTCATGCCTGAGGCCAGCGCCCCTACCGTAGCTCCGGTGTCAAGTACCAGCTGTTTCTCCGTACACTGTGGTAAATATCTGTTCAACACTGCTAAAACAGATGTCAAAACACTGACGATCTCCTGATTTTGTGCTCCCACCGCCTGGCGGATATAATCCTGCAGTACTGTGATCGGTGCTATCGCCTCAGCTCCGGCTTCACCGCCTACCATCATATTCCCGGTGAACGGATTTATGCCAAAGGCTGTGGGCGAAGTCATGACGCCGCCCTTTGCATACCACTCTACTCCAAAATGCGGGATAGAAGGCGGATTAAGTGAGAATTCTCCTGTTATCTTAAAGTGAGGCAGCTTGATCTTCGGCAGCTTCCATTCAAATTTAAAGAAGCTTTTGATACTGTCTACAATGCCCTTGACCTTCTCCTGACACTTTGAGAAAGTTCCTGTGATCTTTTCTCCGACTGAGCTGAACTTCTCCCTGACCGTATTGCCCATCTCGGCAAACTTATTTGCCGCCACATCTTTCAGCTTTTCAATGGCTGCGCTCCCCTTGTCCCTGATGTTCTGGAAGCCTTCCACACCATTTTTCGCAACATTCGCCAGACTGGAGACGGCTGAATCCTTTAACTCCTTGAACTTCTGAACTGCATTGCCTTTGAATTCGGTTATCTTGCCTGTGGCCTTTTCTTTCAGTTCCGTGACCTCTGACACGATCTTTCCGCGCGCCTCCTCAAAATGCTGCCCCCAGCGCTCTTTCAGGTCGGCTATCTTCTCACTGGCCTGCTCCTTCAGGTTTTTGAAATTTGTGACTATATTCTCCCGCATCTCCGTGACCCTGGCGGAAGTATTCTCTTTCATCTCCCGGAACTTGGACACGGCATTCTCTTTCAGTTCCTGGATCCGACTGGAGGCATTCTCCTTCAGCTCCCGGAACTTGGACGCTGCATTCTCTTTCAACTCCTGGATCCGGTTAGAGGCATTCTCTTTCAGTTCCTTGAACTTAGACGAAACATTCTCTTTCAGCTCCTGGATCCGGCTGGAAGCATTCTCCTTCAGTTCCTTGAACTTTCCGGAAACAGCTTCTTTGGCTGATTCCACCGCATTGCTCATGCCTTCCTTGATGTTGTTCCATTTCTCGACTACGCTGTCCTTCAGGTCGCCGGTCCACTGCTTGATGTCCTCCCATTTCTGGGAGATCTTTTCTCCCAGCTCATGGGCTTTCTCCTTGATGGTATCCCAATTCTTATAAAGGGCCACCCCAATGCCCACAACTGCCCCGATCGCTCCCACTACCGCCAGCACCACTGGATTGATGCTTGTGAAAGCGCCTATCACCAGCTTTGCCCCGCTGACCAACTTAGAGCCTACCGAGACCACTGTCTTGATACCGCCCGTCAGCTTGGAGCCCACCGAGACCACTGTCTTGATACCGCCCACCAGTTTAGAACCCACTGATATGATATTTCCAATCGCTGACGCACCTTTCCCCAGGATCGTGAGTACCGGCCCTATAGAAGCCAACAGCAAGCCCATCTTGACGATCGTTTCCTGGGTACCAGCATCTAGGTTCTGGAACCACTGTGTAAACTCTTTGATCTTCTGGGCAGCTTTTTCAATATACGGCGCAAGCTTTTCACCTATGGTGATGGACACACCTTCCAGGGCTGACTTTAAGCTTCGCAGAGAACCACCCAGTCCGGATTCCATGTTCTGCGCCATATCAGATGCCGTCCCGCTGCAGCTTTTGATCTTGCCTTCCAGATCCTCATAAGCGCCGGATCCCTGATTCAAGACAGCAAGCAGACCCTTCTGGGCTTCCTGCCCTGCCACCGTACTTGCCAGCGCCGCCTTCTGTTCTGTGTCCATCGTTGCCGTTGCATCACACAGATCCTTTAATACATCACTCAGGCTCCGTGCCGTGCCGTCCGAGTTATAGAATTCAACGCCCAGCTCCTCAATGGCATCCCGCGCCCCGCTGGTATTGGTTCCCAGCCTTGTGATGATACTGGAAAGGGCTGTGCCCGCCATAGAGCCCTTGACTCCTGCGTTTGCCATCATCCCCAGAGCTGCCGCCACATCCTCAAGCTGATAACGGTATGAACCGGCCAGTGGTGCTACATACTTAAAAGCTTCTCCCAGCTGACCAACCGTAGTATTGGACTTTGCCTGGGTAGTTGCCAGCACATCCGCATACCGGGCCGCATCCTCCGCCCCGTCCCCAAAGGCTGTCATGGAATCCGTCAGTATGTCCGTTACCGTGGCAAGATCTTCTCCCGACGCAGATGCCAATGACAGCATACCTTCGACGGAGGCAAGGATCTCCTTTGTATCAAAACCCGCAAGGGCCATATAGCCCATTGCATCCGCCACGTCCTTAGCTGTCCAGGCAGTAGTAGAACCGTATTCCTTCGCCGCTGCTGTCAGCTGACCATACTCTTCCCTTGTGGCGCCTGACAGGGACTGCACCTTTAACATTGCGTCCTCAAAGGTAGCCGCTGTACTGACGGATGCTGCACCTACGGCAGCAAGAGGCAAGGTGACTGTCTTTGTCATGCCGCTGCCTATCTGGGCGATCTTATCCCCTGCTTTCTGGAATCCGTTTGCCAGGGAGTCTACCTTGGACATAGCGGAATCTACCTTATTATTAAATTCATCCGACTCTAAGACGATCTTTCCAACTAATGTAAACAGATCCATAAATACCTCTAAAACGGCTTGAATCCTGCCAATATACCCTCGGCACGCTTCACAGCCTCTTCCGGTGTGTATTCCGTTACTGGTTCCTGTTCTTCCCGATTACGATTAGTTGTGATTCCCGCTTTCCAGTCCTCAAAGGACTTGTCCTGCATGACTGCCGTAGCCAGATACATTTCCCAAAGCCTGTCCTCATCAGTCTGCCGGATCATGTGGTCAATAAATTCCGGCAGCAGGTCATTCTGGATCATTTCATCCAAAAGTGAGAAGGGATCTGCATACCTTGTCGATAGCAAATCCCAAAACCTGACGATCCCGATCACAGCAGCTTTATAGCAGCCCTGATAAAATTTACGACATTGTTCTCCCTGACAATGTCCACAAGCATCTGGATAAAGACCTCCAGCTCCAGCTCTGCGACCTCCGCTGCAGACATCCCGGACAAGCTGCCCAGCAATCCATATACCTCTTTCTCACATCTGTCCAGCCGCTGCAGCACCTGGTTTGCGATCCTGGTTGCTACCGCCACGCCCACAATGAACTCGCTGTTGTCCTTTCCTCCGGATCCCGCATCAGCTGACTGTATAACATTTCCATCTTCCTGTGCTGCTGCCTCTGCCGCCTGGCGGACTATGCTCTTTCGTTTCTTCAGCTTGACCATCAGTTCCGTGAGATCATCATCCCCCCAGCATGATATAAGCTCATCGATGCCTATTTTCCCAATGATCTTGGCCATAGGGGAAATGTCCTTTGCCTGCAGCCTGCGCAGCTTGTAAGGCTTCAGCGGCTTCTCCTGTACGGGTGTACCCTGTGCAGCTGCTGCCCCTGTGGCCACCAGACCCTGCATCCTTTCCTCGCTGGTGTGTTCCTGCTGTTGCATCATCTTACCATCCATTATTCAGCCCCTCCATTCTGCTGTGCCAGGAAGGATGTGATCTTCTCATCCTTTGTGGATCCGGTCAGGATATAGCCCCTGCCTGCCGCCAACGCTTCAATGTTTGCAACAGTCATATCACCCAGCATTTCAGCCGTATAATTGACTACTGTCTCTTTCTGACGCGGATAATAGATAAAAACAGGCAGCCTGTCATGGTCATCCTCGAAGCCTGCAAAGCACTCAAATTTACACTTCAGGATCGATTTGTCCTTATTCTTGGTATCCGCCTCAAAGCCTGACGTGCAGAGCATATTTTCCATGATGACGATAATCTCCCTGCCGTCAGACAGCGTCCCGATGGCTGCGATATTGTCGATATAATCAGAATCCTCCAGCAAGGACTTTGTCCTGTACAGATCATAGCCTTCCACAGGGGATTCTGTTCTGTCGGCTGCCATCGTCATCTGCAGGATCTCCGGCGTCATTTCGATCAGGTTTGCTTCGATATAAGCGCTCTCGCCCTGCTTGAGGGTCATGCCCCTGACATTGACCACCGCCCCGTCTACCTCGATATTCTGGTAATCCGGGACAACAGATATTTTGGCCCCTCCGGAGGTTGCCCCCAGCAGATTGCCGCTCCACTGTCCATCCTCATATTTCAGGTTCGCGTACAACACTGCTGCATTGATCAGCATATTTTTGGGTGTGGATGACGTGATTCCTGATTTTCTGAACTTTTCAATCAATTTTCCTTTCATGTCCTCTTCCTTTCCAACGCTTTATCTGCAGCGTTATCTGTAGCCTGGTCAGTTCCGCATCCGTATCATCAGACAGCTCTCCGGTCATGGACTGTGTACAGACCAGCATCCCGCCGTCTCTGCAGGTCATCAGCCGCCCTGTTGCCGGGAACACTTCCTGTATCTGTTCCGCCGCTTCATACAGGGCTATCTCATCCTCCCCACGGTAGAACCCAGTGAGCAGGAAGCTGTATTCCTCTTCCCCGGACTCATCGCTACTGCCATTTCCATACAATTCCCCCACAAAATAAGGATATTTTACTTTTCCTTTCCAGCGCAGGAACCTGTAATTGACGATATTTTTCAGTACAGAACCGACATTTTTTATGATCTCTCTCATGACATCCCCTTAAATCTTTCCTGTGCAGATGCAATGATCACATTCTTCAGTGCCATGTAAGCTTTATACAGCGGACGCTGAGGCCTCTTACCGCGGGTAAAGTGGCCGACGCCCTTTTCGTCCTTATAGAACCAGCCGCCTTTCCTGCCGTTGCCATTCAGGGCATATTCACCGGTGCCGAATTCCTCATAGACCGCGTTCTCCGCATCCGACGCCACAAGTCCCTCCAGCCTGTCCTCATCCACCACATAGCGCCAGGACTGCCTGGTCCGGCCTGTCCTGACCCTTTGGTTGTTCCGGACAGCACTTGCCAACTCCCCGCAGGCTTCGTGCAGCCAGGCAACCGCAGTCCGCCGGAATGTGTCCTTTGCTTCACCGCTGTTATCTTCCATACGTATATCAACCCCCATCTTCCTGGCCTCCCACATATTTCAGATAGATCTCCAGGTGTTCATGCAGCTGCATGGGGTCGTCATACAGAAGGACTTCATAGATCTGTCCGTCGATCAGCATCCGGCTGTTCTCCGTGTTCAGCTTCTTTCCATCCACTGTCAGGTCGGTGTGATCACAGAGGAATATATATTCCGCATCCTCCACCCGCTTCATCAGCTTGTGACTGACATCCGCCCCGGTCAGATCCAGCACCCCGGTAAGCGGCTTTGGAAAGGCATTCCTCCAGACCGTCCTGTCCAGGGCATATTCGTCCGACTCCACCGACTTCACCTGCACCCAGCCTTTTGTATTCCCACCAATGTGTGCCATGCCTCCTCCTTTCACATCAGGCCGCCCATGCGAGATTTAGAATTTCTTAGCGGATGTCCTCGGCCACTTAGAAATTCTTCTCGCACTTACCAACGCATCTGCCTGTAAGGCTCCAGGAACCCAATCAGGGACACCGGGTAGCCGTCCGCACTGTTCTCATTGTCCATATCGTAGTAAGTGACCGAATGCCGGGAAAGGGATTCCGACTTGATACCCGTCTTTGAACGCATATTGAACTCCCATTGAAGCAGGTTCAACACCCCTTCCTGGACATCCTCCGGATACACCACCTTGGTGACCATGTTCCGAGGGGCATCATACAGCTGCCTGTCCAGAACGATCTTCCCGTATCCCCCATCAACTACCGCATACAGCCCCTCATTTACAGAACCATTGATCTCAACCGTATCTCCCGGCTTAAGAAAGAATGGCCTTGTATAGAGAAGGCTCCCGTCGGAAGAGGCTGCATAGAACCGCAGCTCCTTCCGCTGGAAGTTATTGTTTGTCTCTGACCGGATCAGGTTCTCGATGGCTGTGATCTTTCTTTTGATGACATTCTCCGGAACATCATCCCTTTGGATGTAGTCCAGGGCATCCTGTACACTTACGATCATGTTTCCGGCTCCTTTCTCAGTCTGAAATGACCCTGTAACCGTCCTTATTGGCAAACCAGGAGGCGGCATAGGCATCCCTTGTGTACCCGACGCCGCCCATGAACATCACGCCACCGATCTTTCCTGAAACGTCGTTCCTGCAGGTGATCTGGAAGAGCGGCTGCTCAGGCTTCGATACTTCAGCCTGCTCCTGTTCCGGTTCAGGCTGCTTCTCTGTTCCGGCTTCTGCTGCTTCAGGAGACTTTTCCGGAACTTCTATCGGCTCCCTGTAAGCTGATTCCCAGGCCTGCGGCTCTCCTTTTTCTGTAGTAACATCCTGCTCAACAATGGCCTTTTCTGCTTCTCCGGAAGGTGTGTCCTCGGCCTGCTGCCCTGTCCCGGCTTCCGCCGTGATCATTGCAGCCTCCATCTTTTCTTCCTGCGCAGGAACCTTCTCCAGGTTCCCGCTCTCAATTTTCTTCTTTGCTGCCATGTAAAACCCTCCTGTTATTTGATCTTGATGTTGCGGAGCACTGCAGCGCCTCTGGTATTCTTCAGCGCGATAGCCGCCAGCAGCTCGACTTCACCCGTTTTGACTGCTCCCGGAGTAGTCAGGTTCGGCAGATACTGAGAAATGAATTTACTGCCCTTGACCGTGACGCCGTGGAAGCTGTCAAGTCCGATCACTGGCGCATAGATGTCCGTCAGCCCTGTGATCTCTTCGCCGCCCACAGTGCGCTTTTCCACGGGTATGATGGGCTTCTCCGCAAAGCTGCCGTCCCCGATCGCCTCCGGATAATATCCCATATCCATGAAGGGGATATCATCATAGCACTGTACCTTCCGCCCAAAAGCATCCTCGCTGTGGGTCAGGTACCCGGCCCGCCTTGCAGCAGCCTTCAGCTTTGTGATCATGGACGTGTTCGCCATGATACAGCTGGCTCTTCCATTCAGGCTGGCCAGGAATTCATCCAGAAGATCCAGCAGCTGCTTATAATTGGCATCCAGCGCTGCCGACGTGGAGATATCGATATAGCCGCCCGCGTTGATCTCCGTACTGGTCTCCCTGAGGGCCTTGTCCAGACCGTCAAAGGTGGTCGTGTCCGCTGCAGCATCCCCGGCGATCACCACCCGCTGGAACGCGGTGCAGGTAGCCTTGACCTTCGCTTCTGTCTGCAGCGCGATCTCCGAGGCGTTCCCCGAAATATTTTCAAGCACTCTGTCTACCTGATAAGAGCCGCCAAAGATCTTCACCTCGACACTGCACTTTTCCCTTGTAGCCTCCTGGGGCGTGTATTCCTTGTTCAGTTCCCTGGTCCCTGCAATAGAGGGTGTTTTCTCTCTCAGGTAGCCGTATGTCATCGTGGATCCGCCGCCATTAGGCGATACCGCGTCATCCCATATCAGCTGATCCATCAACAGGGAATTCCGCCTGAAGGTATCAATGACCTGCCTGTCAACATGATCTTCCCTGCCCTCTCTAAACTGCGCTAATGTAATTGCCATCTCAAAATCCTCCTTCTCCTCTTCTTATGACTCCTCTTCAGACAGCTTCTGGGCAATGGCCTCTTCCAGCGTCCGGGGAACGTCGTCTCCTTTTTCCTGTTCATGCAGCTTCTTGATACCTGTCCGCACCATTTCCTGGGGAACTGTCTGCCGGGGCTGGTCAAACTGTGCAGAGAAATTCTTTTTGAGTTCCTCCACCAGCTCGTCCACTCCGGACACGCTGCCATCCTCCCCAAGCTTGACGTTCTTCAGCCCGCCAGACCTTTCCGCCTGGTAAAGCATATATTCAACGTCAGCTGCATGAGCCTTGGTGAGGGCCTGCACCAGTCTAAGATCGATCTGCGCTTTCTGCACAGTCTCCTGCAGCCGCCTGATCTCGGCTGCCGTTTCCTCCGACTTCTCCTGCGACTTTTCCTGCGTCGCTGATGCCTGAGCGGCAGCTGCCTGCTTTTCCAGCGCCTGCTTGTCTGTCTGGAGCTGCTTGATCACCTCCTCCGGCTTCTCCACAGAGGAGACATACAGCTTACTTGCCGACATTGCGTCAAGGATCGCCTTGATCTGCTCTTCTGTGTAGCCCTGCTCTTTCAGGATCTGTTCCAAATCCATACCTTTGTCCTCCTATTTTTGTGTACTAAAAAAAGACCTTGCGGTCTCTTTTCGTGTTTTATAAAATCCTGCTGTGCAGGAAATTACCTTAATCGTCTGTCTTTTTCTTTCTTATAAACGCATCAATGATACGTCCATCCACCACGCCCGGATCCGCTTCCGGTGGATTTAACTCCTCCAGATGTTCTCTTACCCCCGGATCCGTGATCTTCAATCCTTTAAATTCATGCCGCCTTTGATTATACTCTTCATAAGTCTTGACCTTTAAAAACCTCTCAGATACTTCGCTCATTTCAGATGCCTCCTTATGAATTCAAACATTTCCGGATCCTTCCGTTTTAATTCTTCCGGATCCGTGCAGTAAAGGGAGATAGGCACAGACATGAACTCCAACATATCATCCACCTTCAGGTTCCCGTCTGCGTCAAATGCCTCCCTGTCGCTTTTTACATAGATTCTACCCTGATACTTATCGATGAGGTGGTTATTATGTACCAGCCATACCTTTCTTGGCGTGATCCCATCTGCCAGATAAAAAATCTCAGGCGATATGTCATTAACCGTTACATTTACGAAATATTTCCACTTTAGATTTCTTATTTCCTCCTCTGTAAAGAGGTCATATTCCAGGAGGTGCCCCATCTCGTGAAATATCTCTGTTGTTCCGGCATTTGATGAAAGCCATATCGTCCTGTTCCTTATATCTGCAGCATTCTCATTCCCACCGATTACATATTTCACATCCAGCATCTTCAGCTGCGCCTTGGGCGGCAGTTCACTGATCGCCTGCAGGATGCCTTTAAAGGTATGAACGTTTTCTTCTGCGGAGCTGTTCTCTGCATTCTCTACCAGAAAATCTGCTATCTTATTATAACGTTCCTTCCACTCCCTGTAAACATCCGATTTGATGCTTACCACTTCTCCGGCTGCCCTGCTGTAGCGGTATTCCTCACTCGCCAGGTTCCAGCGGGCACGCTGGTTCATGCAGCAGCGGCAGTTGACATCCTCTCCGGCGATACCAAAGCCGCCGGGATACATTGCCCTTGCCCCGGAGGACGGGATCTCAAATTCCTCTTCCAGCTCCCTCTGCTGGCCGTCCAGTTCCGCGTGGGTCTGCCTGGTGACACTGTCCAGGGTGGAGGTCCACTCCTTGATCACGTCGGCTCCCTTCTCCTTTGCCGCCGTCATACAGTCCATCTCCGATTCACTGGTGACCCGATGGCCCTCTGTCCGGGCAATGGTGTATGCCCTTGAAAAGCTGGCGCTGGTCTTTAAAGCTATCTGCCGGGCCATCCACTCATAGCCCTTCCCGCTGGAGAATCCCCTTGCCAGCTCTGACTTCACTGTATCCTTCAGCTGTTTCACATTTTCATACAGCCGGTTGTCGAATCGAAATTCCTTTGTTTCCTTGTTGATGCAGCGGATCACCTTGTCCTCATCCACCATCAGGATCAGATCCACGCCGTCGCCATGCATCTTATACAGGCATCCTAAGAAGGCTTCCTGATAGACATCGGTAAGATATCCTGTCATATCCCTGACATTGTCGGATCCCAGCCTGTGCAGGATGGTCTCCAGCTGGGCCTCCAGCATCTTCAGATACTTGGGATGACGTATATCCTTCGCCCTGAACTCAGGATCCTTTGACATCTGCCGGATCCTGTTTTTGACTTCCTTTAAAGCGGCCTCATAATTCTCCTTCAGCCGGTCTTTTACCATCTCTTCTTCATTAAATAGTTCCAGCTGCACTTCCCTCTGCCGCTTCTCCATTCAATATCTCCTTCACCAGCTCTGCCTCCTTCGGCTGCTCCGTCCTCTTCCTGACTGTTTCCTCATCCAGGCCAAGCAGTCCGGCAAGCTCCTGCAGCAGGATCTCATCTCCCAGGATGGCTGCCGCGTCTAACAGCGTCCCTGCCCTCTCCCTGACCGTTTCCGCCTCCAGCTTCCGGATCTCCGCATCCTCCTTTTCATCCGTAGGGACCACCGGAGAGATCACGATCTTCACCTCCGCCCGCTCATAGGCCGTCCCGCAGGATGTGTTTATCTCATCCAGTACGATATCCAGCAGCGTCCCCAGGAACTTCTTGAGGCTCCAGATCAGCTTTTTCGCCTTCATATCCAGCAGCGTGTACCGGCTCTTTAAGATGATGTTAGTGATATTGCCGTCTCCGGTCTGGGAGGAATTAAAGGCCAGGGCCGTCCGGTAGATGTTTTTTTCATCCTCCTGCATCTTAGCCTGCCTTGCCTCATAAGGGATGTTGATGGTCTTGATATCCAAGCCTCCCTTCTCTCCCACGCCCACCACTTTCCTTGACTTCACGTTCTGCAGCAGCTCGTCATAATCCTGACCCTTGAAGCCCTTGACTACATAGATACCTTCCGTGATGTCCCTTAAATTATTGGACAGCCCGCAGTTCATGCTGTCATAATCATCAATGATGGGCTTGATCTGCTTCAGCCGGGAGCATTCCGTCCGGTTATAGGGCAGCTTTAGGAATGGGATCCGGCTGCACTCCTCGTAATAGTAGCCGTCAGCTGCCCGGTAGAGCATATGGGGACAGGGGTTGAGTGCTATGTTCCTGTCCAACTCCACCGCACAGTCAGTCTGGAGATAATACCAGGTCATATCCTTGTCCCACACCTCAATCCGGAGGGCTGTCTTCCCATCCTTAACCTCTACCGGATAGTAACGGATGATATGATCATTGACCGTGTCGTCCGCTGCTCCGTCCTTCACCTCTATGATCCCAAGACTGTCGGCGTACTGGAACCTGGTATGCCCTTCCATGTCCCTGTACCAGTAGATGTAGCCGAATCCCCTTACCACCGCGTCGATCAGGACTTCCTTCAACTCCCCTACAAAATCATCCCCAAAGTAGGATCCCAGCTGCTTTTTCAGTTCCGCGTCATCCGTCCTAAAGTCGATCCCGCCTGACAGGATATAAGCCACCTCCTGCTCTGAGATCTCATGGAAGAACGGATGGGGGATCCTGACGTTGCTCTTGGTCAGGTCCTCCCTCAGTTCTCCCTCTTTATTGATATAGTAGATCCGGTAGTCCAGGATATCATGCTCCCCGTCATAATATCTCTGCCCCAGCCTTGCCTGCTTCTTTTTCCGGCTGTATTTGTCCGCCGCAATGATAGATGCGATCCTTCCCGGTTCCAGCATTTTTCTCCTCCCGCTGCTCAATACATCCAGTCGTCTGTCTCAATCCCCATCTTTTCCGCGATCCCGGTCGTGGCATCAGGCGCGTCGTCATGACCCTTGTTCCCGTTTGCCTGGAAAGACTTCATGGCCAGGTGATATTCCGGCCACCTGTTTTTCCAGCCCCGCGGATAATAAATATGCTCCTGCACCCAGGTCGCATTGCTCTTGATCCGCGCGGTCTTGTTCGCGCCCTGAAAGAACTTTTCGATATGGGTGAAGTTGGAATAGTACTTATCCCGCAGGATCCTCTCAACAGACCGGGCGAAGCCGCGGCCTCCATTGTTGCTCTCGATATCCGCCCAGGATACGTGCCACCTGTAATAAGCAGCCGCCACCGCCTCTTCCGTGACGCTCATATCCTTGTCCGTGTAGATGATATCCAAGACATATGCCTCCATGTTGTATACACCGTAGACGATATTACAAAGAAAATCACTGCCCTCATCAGCCGTATCGCAGTAGCTCTTGATTTCCTCCAGCAGGCTGTTTCCCTCGTCATCCATAGGAAGCTGATCGTATTCCTTGAAATCCTTGTACAGGGCATTGACCAGATCGACAGGCTCCTGCTGGTAATTGGCCATGAAGATAGCCAGGGACATCTTCGCCTTTTTCTTCAGGTAAGATCTCCAGCTGAACAGCTCTGGACAAAGCATCTCATGAGTCTCCTCATTGAGACACGCCTTCATCTTCAGCACATACCAGTCTCCGCCGTCCTCGTCAGCCAGCACCCTGCCCACCAGGTCCCTGCTGTTCCAGCGCGTCATGTTGATGATCTGTATGGCATCCTCCTCCAGCCTGGAGATAAAGGTATCTGCGTACCACTGATACTGACCGTCCAATGTGTCGTCATTGAAGGCCTCCAGATGGTTCTTCACCGGATCGTCAATGATGCCGATGGAACAGCCGACGCCGGTAATGGTCCCGCCAAAGCCTGTGCCCAGATAAGAGAAAAAACGCCCTTCCAAGGACCACATCTTTTTGGCGCTGTCACCATATTTGATATGGACGTCCGGAAAGATGTCATTGAATACAGTAAACTTTTGGTCCACCTTGGTGGCTTCGATGCCGTCCCTGACATTGACCGAAAAACGGCCCGCCAGATCCTCATTGTAGGTCACCGCTATGATCGCCTCTTCCCGGTTCTTTCCATAGACCCAATCGCAGAACTGGGAAAGACTATAACTTTTCCCATGTCTTGGCGGGATGTCTATTGCCAGGCAGCGGCAGGAGCTATACTCGACACTGGCTGCATCCAATCGGTTTTTTTCCGTCTCCGTGATAATCCGCCACTCATTGTCTCCGGACTGCTTGATGATTCGGTGCTCATAGATCGCCTGCAGCGTCTCCGCCAGCACCTTCAAATGGGGGCGGCTCTCTTTGAAGAACTTGGGATCGATCAGCTTGTTATATTCCCACAGGCTCTCCTCCGCCTTGAGATATTCAGGCCGCCTGCCGCTTTTATTCAGTTTTGCTTTATATTCCGCTGCAAGGCTTCCCATGTGAACGCTCCTTGAACATCTTTTTAAGCACACAAAAAGAGGCTCAATGCCTCTTCTGTCCTATCTTCCCTCTCCTTATCAGCTCCAGGGTCTCTTCCACCTGGGCCTGTGCATAGCTCTTTCCCTGCTCCCTGGCTTTTTGCAGAAATTCGCTCATCAGGCTGCCGCCCGCCTTCTTTTTCTTACCCATAATATCTTTCCCGGCTCAAGATCGCTGCCGCCACATCATGCTCCCTCTTCATTGTTTCCGCGGTCACCCCGCCCATCTGGCTGCTGCGGTATTCCCTGTTCTTCTCCCGTTTATATTCCCGGCGCCGGACGGCATTGGCAGCCTTGCGCCGCTGCCTTTCCTCCACATAGCCCGGCTGCCGGCCAAGAAAGGCGGATATGCTCTGTCTTGACACCCCGGTGGCTTCTGTTATCTCATTGATCGAACGCCCACCCTGAAAGAACATTTTAAGAGAATCTTCTTTCCAGTCCATCTTCCCCTCTCCCTCTGCTTTACATTTTTGTCCTCTTATCTTTGGACATGGTAAGGCTATGTCTCACCACAGACCCCGTTCAAAAGTTGTTTAACCGGCTTCAATTTGCGTTCAACCGAATCCGCCCACTGAAATCTGCGTCAGGATCTGAAATGGCAAATTTGAGCCTTACAGCGCGTCACTGTACTTTGTTCATTTCAGATTCCGTTTCCTCCGCCAGAGACAATAAGGTGGCTGCGATCTCCGGATAATTCTCACCGATCTCTGCATAGACCTTATCTTTCAGCAGCTCCAGCGCCACATGGACGGCGCCCTTCTCCTTCCTGGCCTGCAGCTTCAGCTTTTCATTGCTGACCTGGGCCCGCTGCAGGGATGCAATGGAGGACGCTATCTTGGCCCTCTCCTCCGCTGCCATGTCGTCACTGACCATGGCTTCCATGATCAGCTGACTGGCAAGCAGGTTGTTTGCCTCATGCAGCTCCGTGGAGGGACGGTCCGCGTTGTCCTCCGCCAGCAGCTTGGCAAATTCCTTTGCCACCCGCACGGATTCAAACCGCCGCAGAAATGCTTTCCCGTATCTGCCCACAGAGGAAAGATGCACCTCCTCGCCCTGTTCCGCCAGGTACCGGGATACCTGCTCATAGGTATCGCCATTCAGCAGCCGGTTCTCCACCTCCGCCCGCAGCGGAGCAGGCAGATTGTCTATCTTCCCGTGGCTCCTGTTTTTCTCCATGTTATACCCCTATTCCCGGAATGTCCGGCCCTGTGCCGTCCAGATAGTCGATGCCTGCGGAAGTGATGAAATAGATATCCCGTTGGATCCCCAGCCTGCTGTTGCCCGTCCTCTCCAGGCGCAGCAGCTGCTTCTCCTTCAGATAATATAATTCTGTCCCTATATCCGCCGCATCCGGATACATCTTTCCCACCGCGGCCTGGATAACCTGACGGCTGCAGCCCACCTCACCGGCTGACTGGCAGAGCACCAGTATCTCTTTCCGTATGATCTCTTTCTTCGTAAGTTCCAGTATGTCACTCATTCATGATCACCCCCATATCCTCCAGGTCTCCCTCCGCAAGGTTCACACCGGCAGGCGTCAGCCAGATCATGGAATCCAGCCAGTTCTCCTGGTCCACTTCCACATGGATATATCTCTTGCCGTCGCCACCCAGGTAATAGATACACTTTCTCAGCTTTTCCTCTGGGAGCAACCCCTTTGACCGCAGGGCATTCCTGAGTGCTGCAATCCGGATGTCCGTCCCGTAGGTCCGGTATAATGTGCTGATGATATCCCCTCGAAGCAGCTTCAGCTCATTGACTTCCAGCTTATCCATCACCTGTCTCCCTTCTGGCCGATTCCGTCATTCGGTCGATCTTTCCTTCCATGGTCTCCATCTGATCCTTGAGCTGCCGGATATCCGTTTCATGCCGTGACTCCATCTTATTCAGAGATGTCTCTATCTTTGAGAGGGAGGCTGTGATCTCCCTCATGGAATCCAACATCCGCTCCTGGTTTGCCATCAGGATGCTTTCACGCTTTTCCGCTTCTTTCCGGATCAGGTTTTCCCGCTTTTCCGACTCCTGCCGGATGATCTCTTCCCGCTTGGCACTTTCGGAGAGCAGGTAATTCTCCCTTTCCCGGATTTGCCGGTCACAGGCTGCGATCTTCTCCTGGGCGTCATCATATGCCTTGTTGACCCTTTTATCATCGCTGATAGATTTACGGATGAAGTAGAAAACAAAGATCAGCAGCAGCACGATAGATACTCCCAGCTCCGCCACCCATTTCCCCGATTCTGAAAAGGCCAGGTCCTCAATGTCTCCAACGGTAGCCAGGACACTACCCAGCCAATACGCCGTCATTGTCCCGCCCCCGCTGTGTCAATGGTCTCCCAGGGAAGCTGCTCTCCCGTATCCTCCAGGGATCTGTACTCCTGCTTGACCCTCGGCAGCACCTCTTCGATCTTATTTCGGATCAGCTGTTCCGTATCATCTACACAGGTCTCCAGCGCGGCCATGACAGACGGCGTCAGCTGCTCCAGGATATCCTGATAGGCATCCTCCGAGAATCTGGTAAGCTCGGTATATGCCTTCTCTCCACTTTTTACCGCTTTCCTGACGGCTGCTGCCTGGGTAGCCTCGATACGGCTGACGGTGATCTCCGCGATACTGTCCAAGACTGTGATCGCCATCTCATAGGCTGTTGCCGCCGCCTTATTGCCGGCTGCCTCCGCCTCGGACTTATTCTTCTTAAGACTTTCCCGCAGCACCTCCGCTGCCCGATTCAACACCATGATGACCAGCGTCAAAGCCACTGCTACAAAAACAGTGATGATCATTTCTTTCAACATAAACATTCCCTCCCTGTTGTGTGTACTAAAAAAATGGACAATGCAATCTGTCCCTGCACTGTCCATTGTAATGGCTGGCTCATTTAATTAAAATTTTTTCGTACATTTTATCTTACTGTGTACATTACATCCAATCCGCCAGTGAAAGCTGCCCCGGAACCTGCGGGTGCTTATGCTCACCGCTCTTTATCTGCTCCCGGACCACGTTATAGACTGTGGACTCGGAGACCTCATATTTGCCCGCCAATGCCTTGATATTTGTACCGTCAAATTCTTCCGAGATCTTCCGGTAGACCCGCATCTTGGTCACTTCCCGCATCTGTGGTATATATATCGCACTGCCGCCAAAGGTCTTGACCAGCTCCAGGAAGCCGTCCAGCCCCACGATCTCCGCGATCTCCCTGTGCTGCTCCTGCAAATCCTCCAGATCAAGCTCTCTGATCAACTCTTCCTTTGCCATTATAAACCGCCTCCCGGATTTTCACAAACATTTTTTTCTGTGTCGCTGGCGCTGCGGCCGGTGTCCCCAGCTGGCGCTCCATGCTGCAGCATACCCTTGAGGCCCTCTATGACCTTGGATGCAGCCGTCCTGGTGAGCCACTTGTGGCTGTCCACTCCGTAGCGTCTGCTGCAGAACCCGTCCAGTCTCTTATAGTCCGGATCCCCTTTCCCGTCTGTCCAGCTCAGTTCCTGCATCAGCTTATCTATGAGATACTTCTGTCTCCAGGTCATATGGTCTGAGGATCCCTTTTCCAGACTGTCAATGACCCTGACTGCTTCCCGCAGGGACAGCTTTTTCAAGCTGTCCTTGCCGGTGACTGTCTGGACATGGATATGCAGCAGGTCATCATCCAGCCCATGATCCCTTGCCAGTACATGGATCTTTCGCATCTGTGATGCTGTGATCGGCGTCCCGCCTTTTTTCGCCATACCGACACCTCCTTTATCCGGCCCTCCATCCGCCGGAACTGTTTATGCCCGCTTGAGCAGCCCTGCTGCGAGCAGGTTATACATCATTGTGTTCTGGCTTGCTGTGCCGACATATCCGGTGATGTCATTGGCTGCCGCGATCTCTTTCCGAAAAACATAGCTGCTGTTGATGCCAAGAGATGTCAGGGCAGCTGAAAGGGTAGTCTGCTTACCGACGTAAGCCGGATAACAAAGGATCTCTTCCTTTTTGATAGTCGGGATATATATCTTCTGTCCTGTAATGATGTTGTCAGGATCCTTGATCTCGTTTGCCGCCGCCAGTTCCTGCCAAGTCAGGCCGAACCTCTTTGCAATACCGGAGAGAGTGTCACCCTTGCTTACAACAATATAGGGCATGGTCTGGGTCTCCTGCGGCTTTGCAGCGCAAGACCCGGCTGTCGGGACTGCCTCCTGCACAGCTGCCGACTGTGGCAGCTGCGCCTGTCCCGTCTGCGGCGGATCCACGCTGACCCTCTTCTCCTGAAGGAACAGCTCCGTTTTCAGGAACGTCAGTATGCCTTGGGCTGTTTTTTCAGCGTGTACTGCAGACAGGATCACCGGGACGTCATCAGGGGAGTCCATAAAGCCGTTTTCGATGAGAAAAGCAGGCATCCGGGTGTTCTTTATCACATAGAACCCGCGGTTTACTACCAGCTGGCTCCTGTTGCCCTGCAGCCCGGTCTGCCCTACTACCGCATTATACAGCCGCTTCGCCTGAGCCAGGCGCGCAACTATGCCGGAGCAGTAGAACACTGTCGTCCCGCCGCCTCTCTTGCCATTCAGTCCGGCATTGTGATGGATAGATATGTAAATAGCTGCCCCCGCACTGTTTGCCGCCTTTACGCGGGCGGACAGGCTGATGTCTTTCGCCCCTGTTGTGTCATCCACCCTGAGCACCGTGCAGTCATAAGTTGACAGCAGCTCCTGTACACGGTCCGCTATGCGGTCATTCAGCCACCATTCCCTCGTTTCGCTTGGATCCAGACTTTTTAAGCACCGCTTGCCTGCCGTTCCCATGCCGTGCCCTGCATCCAGGGCTATGATCGTCTGTGCCATATGCTGCCTCCTCTCATTTATCCTGGACAGAGTCCCTGTCCACTTCGTACCAGAACGTATCCTCTTTCTTCAGGGAGCCGCCCACCTCTATGATCTGCTCCTCGGCGTAGGTCTTAAGGACATCCTTATTTACCGTCACCGACTGGTTCAGGCAGTCCATCATGCCGTTTCTTTTCAGTGCCTCGATGATGGGCTTGATCTCCTTGGGCAGGACCAGCTTCGTGGAAAGGCGGAACCCCACGGTCCCATGGGCCAACTTGTGGCTCTTCCCCTTCAGCTCCGACTTATGGGCTGACACATACTGCTGTATCATCATCTCCTGCAGCTTCTTGGTCTCCTCGTGGGCTTTGGTCTGGGTCTTTGCCTCCGTCTTGATCCTCACGATCTCCTCATTCATCCCCGCCTCAATGGCTGCAATGGCACTGTCCGCCCTGCCGATGCTCTTCAATGCCTCGTTCACGTCATCCCATGACTGCAGTACCTGGTCTGTTACTCTTTTCCTCATATACGCTCTCCTTTCGCCTTTTTGGTTTCCTCCGTCTGCATCTTCCGGGCTTCGGACCGGCTCTGGCTGCATTAAGGTGGGGCAGGCCGCCCCACAATAGATCTACATTGTCACGCATCCAGGATATCCCGGATAAATTCCATCTGCTCCCCCAGCGTATACTGCTCCCTCTCTTCCGCTTTAAGCTTGTCGGAAAACTCTTTGAGCCTGATTGCAAGCTTAAGACACTTTGCTGCGCCGACAGCCTCTTTTGATGCCTGCAGATTGCTTTCGATATGTCCCATCATAATAGCGATAGCTTTACAGAGGTAATGATCCCACAGGTAGCAGTCCTTATCCCGTCCGTTCCATTCCTGCCTTGCCTCTTCTATATATCTCTTGCGGTTGAGCCTAGGCTTGTCCGGCGGGATAATGCCTTTTTCCTGCATCTCCTTTTTAAAACTGGCATTCAGGGCCTTCTCTTTGCTTGTCAGTTTCTTATGATTACCGCTCATCTCAGCTCCTTCCATGGGTGCAGCCGTCGTTTTTCGGATCCAGCGCGCCGCCCATCCCCATCACACTGCCGCATAGATACAAACCGCAGTCCTCTGACCAGTGACAGTCATCACACTCAGCACAGCGGACAAAGCTTTTTGCCCTGCCTGGAACTGCAGGTGCCGCCCTGATCCAGGCAAAAACATCATCCTCATTATCTAAGCCTGCGCTTGCTATCTCATTTAACAACGCGCTCCTGCTAATCAAGTCATTCCCGATATTTTCATCCTTCATGTGGTATCCTCCTCTCCATCTCCAGGCGGGCCTTGCTCTCCTGCTTCAGCTGCTTACAGCGCATGAAGTCCGGCACCAGCAGATCGCCATTCCCTTTTTTGACGGGAGCCGGGCCGCAATACCCTCTCACCTGGCTCACATCAAAATGCTTTATCGTCTCACTGATAAGGCAGCTTATAAGCTCCGCGCACTGCTCCTCTTCCAACCCGTTCAACACGATCTCTACCTTTTGCATCCTGGATCCTCCTTCTTTTTTGCTTTCTCTTTCAGCAGGGGCTTTGTATAGCGGTATTCCCTGCCGCCTTTTTCCCGCACCTCCACGATCTTTGCCTTTTTCAGCTTGATTAGGAAAAAACATTCCCTGGCTTCGTTCCATTTCTGTTCAAATTCCTGTTTTTCCTCCTCACCCATCTTTATCACTGCCCATCACCTCCCGCTGCTCAATTTACCAAAAGCTCCCGCTCTATCTGCTCAAAATCATAGTCCTGACACATCATCCCGCTGGCGGGTCCCCTTTTCACCGGCTGCCCAGTCTGCTTTTGCCTCTGCAGGTTCCGCATGATGCCCACCGTGTACTGCTCCCGGCATGACGGGTAGCGGGATGTATGTATCTTCAGCGCCTCCTCCACCACGTCCTCATCAAACCTTTTCCAGCTTTCCTCCACCTTTGCGACTACAGACGGGCTGATCCTGCCAGACTGCCTTGTGCGGCGGATGACCGCCCAATATCTTTCCCTGATCTCTTCTGATACCATGACCGCTACCTCCCTATGTTCATCTCCCGCATCATCCGGGCTATGGTCCCGGCGCTGATGTCATCCGGGAATACTGCTGCCGTGTTCGTGAACACATTCACCGCGCCCCGCAGTCCGTAGTTGGTGTGGCATATCTGGTAAAGGATATCGACCGCATCCTTCTGAAGCTCCGCTGCCTGGAACACACGCTGCACATCCTCCCTGGTGATGGTATTAACCCCCACCGGCTCCCGCATCCCGATCCTGGAAAACAACTGTGCGAAATCCGCTTTGCCGGAACCCTTCAGCTTGCTATAGACCTCCTCATTCCCGATGAGGCAGATGCCGATCTCCGCCTCATCTGCGAGGCACCTGATATGGTTCAGCGCCCTGACCGTGAGATGCTGGGCCTCGTCGATGATGATGACTCTGCCGGATCCCTTCAGCTTCGCCACGATCTCCCGTGTGATCTTCCTTGCCACCCTCTCCCTGACCCCCAACTGCTCCGCCAGCAGCTCGTTCAC
Organism: Bacillota bacterium; assembly: GCA_023663285.1. Classification (GTDB taxonomy): domain Bacteria; phylum Bacillota; class Clostridia; order Lachnospirales; family Lachnospiraceae; genus Acetatifactor. Next base: position 11,657 of record JAMPHT010000031.1, on the reverse strand, counting down.
TCCGGTAATGGATGCATATGTGGGCGAGATCGTGATGCCAATAGCCAGCTCATTGACTGACAAGTAATGCAGGAACGCCTGGGTCTTACCGATCCCGGCATCCCCGTATACAACAGATATCTTTCCCCTTAAGTGGCTGTACTTAATAGCGTTCTCTACCATCCGGGAGACTGTGGTCTCCACAAAGGGCGGATCCGTCAGGACCACCTTCTTGCCCTGATTGATCTCTTTCAGGTTTTGTACCTTCGGGATGATGGTGTGGGGCGTCTTATAGCTGCCAGACAGGAAACTGGACAGCCCCCCGCCAGATATCCCCAGCTCCTGTGCCACCACAGCCTGCTTCTTTCCTGTGGACTGGATATATTCCTTGATCCAGGTGATGGCCTCTTCCATCGTCATACTCTGCATCATGTCCTGCGTCATTACCGTTGCTTCCATCTCGTTTTCCTCCTTATCATGATCGTTTCATTGCTTCCAGCCGTTCCAGCGCCAGGGTCCAGTCGATCGGCCCGGCATCACCGGCTGCCATTTCCAGATATTCCTGCTCCCCGGTCTCTCCATCTGCAATCCGGATCAGGGTGATGACCTTCGGGTCAAGCTTCTCGCCTGCGGCAATGTTCCGCTCCGCTTCAGCCAGGACCAGCGCCAGCTTGTCCTCCGCCTGGATGTCCTTGTTCTTCTTATAAGCAGCCACAAACTTCTCAAACTGCCGCTGCTCCTTCATCTGCTCCGCCACAGCTTCCTTGTCCGCATAATAACTCAATGCAGCGTGCTGCTGTGCCGTACACAGGAACCGGTCCCTTTCGTCATAGACCCTGACCTCCGACAAATCATCAGGATCATAGCGGAAGTAGACCTTCTCGCCAATGTGGTCATACAGCAGCTCATTGCTCCAGAATGTGATCTCCGTCCCATAAAGCCTCAGCACCACACCATCCCGCCTTACCGTCTGCATCCGGGTGTTCCGCAGCATCATCAGGTTCAGATCCTCCTGTGATGCCCGCCTCACCTCTATCAGCTGCTCTGCATAGACCTGGTTCCTGGTCTTATGCCCCATGCCGACGCCGGAATGCTCCTGATGATTGAACCAGCCCTCTATGTATGTGTCCACATAGCTGAGGAAATCGGCGTAAGGCGTAAAGTTTGAGGCCGACTTTGCCAGTTTCTTCAGCCGTTCCGGCCTCTCCGCTATGGTCCCGCCGGTATAACCGTCAAACAGCTTGGAGAAGCAGTCCTTCACGTCCCTGAACGCCCTCTCAATGATCTTTGCCCTGGCATTCCTTACCAGCGCCGTTCTGAACTCGATCTGCAGATTGTCAAGGATCGTCGGGATCCGGTGCTCATCCTCCTTCCTGCCGTCCTTGCGGAAGCCGCGGCCGCCAATGTCATGTGTCAGGAACTCCCGGCCATTGTCCGAAAGTATCCGCTTCGGGATCCCGTACTTCTCGATGCCCCGCCGCAGCGCCTGGAGCGTCGCGTCAGAGCAGGGCGCGTCTGTCACATACCAGCCCATCATCTTCCGGCTCCTGACATCCAGAAATGCGGTAAGGTATACCCGGATGGGCCTCCGGTGTTCCCCATCATTGACAAAAATGTCGAAGGTATGGTTGTCGCAGACCCAGATATCATTGGAATGCAGATCTCCGTATGTACGCTTGATATAAGGCGCACATTCATCCTTGAACGCCTTTTCACCCAGTCGGAAGTATTTCAATACAGGGATCGGGATGCTCCGCCTTATCTCTCTGATAAAGGCGCTCTCTCCGGCAAGCGGAAGATGTTCTATCTGCCCCTCCTTTTCCAGCTGCAGCTGCGTCAGCCGGATACATTCGCACACGGACAGCTTGCTCTCATCCAGGTAATAATACTCAAAGATGTCAAAGACCGGCCCCGGTACCGCCTTATTGTGGCTCTCATGCTTGCCTCTGCCGTCTGCCAAGGCGCACTCGCCAAGCTCCTTCAGGGCCTTTTTCTTCCTGTAGAGCATCCGCACCGAAAATCTCCTGTCCGGATAAGTTGTCTCCAGGTACCGGACAAACCGCTCATCGCTCTCCGCTTTATTCCCGGAAGCGGATCCACGGTAGTCATCCCATTCCGCTATCGTCCGCTTCCAGAAGGCGATCTCCTGACGCTCTTCATCCGTCAGTTCCTCCGAATTATCTGGGACCGGATGCGGCTTCACCGGTCCCGGCTTCTCCAGCTTTATCTTATGTATCCGGTTATACTTCTTAATGATCGCCGGATCACAGTCTGCCAGGTCTATGAGGTAACTGATCCCCTTTTTGCCTCCGGCTCCGAAGCGCTCGGTTGCCCTTAACTTTCCATCAGCAATCTGCATTCTGACATATCGTTCCGTACAGCCTTTCAGGCTGGAATACTCCTCCACTGTGATTTGTTCCAAAGTCCCACCACCTTTTTCTTGCTTTTTCTAAAACATCCTGATATTATAATTATGTGATTACCGTTATCCGGCTCTTTCCTTATTCCCAAGGGAGAGCCGGCTTCCATTTATCAGGCCGGCCTCTCATCGTACTGCTGCAGGGCCTGCTTCAGTTCCTGCTGGTGGCTCTTGTTCCTCCCGATCATCACGTCTGACACCACCCTATGGTCGATCCCCGCCAGTTCTGCCAGTTCCTTGGCCGTGATGTTGCGCTTGATCAGTTCGATCCTAAGCCACTGCCCGAACTCGGTGTAACTATTCTTCCGCCTCATCCGCTCCTCCTTTCTGACTCTCAACTTCAAATATTCTGTTTTTGTCTTTTGATTCATACAATACTTTGGCAATCAACAGAGCTGCCAGAGCCTTCCCTAATTCTGCTAATGCAGTATAATTACCAATGTTTGGAAGGTAATCAATTTGACTTGATATCTTATCAATAGCCCTATCAATTCTCTCTAAATCCACACCGTTCTCCTTTCCCACTTAACAAGATTACTTCTGTACCGCTTCATCCACGTCGTCTATGTCCATACACTCATTGAAAATGCTTTGCAGGCTCTTCCCGTTTTTCCATGTATGCTGTATCTTCATTTCTGCCTGCACATACTCTGCTGCCATTTTCGGATACCTTTTCATATTTTCTATGGCGTGGCGCTCCGGCATGAACATACAGAACATACAGCTACATCTGCCTACATACTCATAACATGGATGCGGCTCTAACTTAAGTTCTTTGCCCTGCTCGAACATCTTTCCCTTTTCATAGTCCAAGCAAGGTCTGTACCAGTGGCACGTAAAGTCTGCTACCCGCTTTGTCTTAAGCGTTGTGCTGTGATATTCCAGTTCCGGCAGCTTTGCTCTTCCTGCGCTTTCGTCTCTGCGTTCTCCAGACAGAAATAAGCACTTTGCGCCTAACTGCTGCCTGTGCTGCCGGATCCATTTATCAGTTACCGCCGTTTTCAGGTATGCAGTACACCAGCGGTTTTTCATATCCGGGAATTTAAGCCGTTCATTCAGTAACAACCCTAAAAAGCCCCTTGCATCTGATAAGAAAACCGGCTTGACTCCCATAAATCCTGCCACCTTGTAAAATAACCGCACATTTTCCGGGTACTCACACCCTGTATCGCAGTAGAGAAGGTATATCTTTTCCTTAGGAAAGTTTTTTACCGCCCAGTAAAGCGCCCCTGTACTATCTATCCCGTTTGAATAGCTTACGATTACGCTTGTATACTCTAAATCGCTTAACAGGCCCTCCGGTGGTATCATCTTTGTACGTGCCATCTTTCTTACCTCATTTTTGATTCCCGCTCCTGCCTTTTGTTACATGGATGCTTGGGATCTTCCTTTGCTTCTACCAGAAGCTCCATGACTTTCTCCAGTTCTAACTCGTAAAAAGCAGTTCTGCTTGCTGTTGTCTCGGACCTTGTACTGAAAAGTGCAAGGTCCCTCTTTAAGGTGCATACCTGCTTTTCCAGCTTCTTAATTCTCTTTTTCATCTTCTTTTTGCTCATGATAAATTTCTCCTCTCTACTTAATCTCCATGTGACCACAAGCCACGATTCTCCAGCGCATCTCACGCCAGTCAACCACCTCCCTCCTTTAGGCAGATAGTACAATCATTATTTTTTGCCACTACATCTTGTACTGTTCTTTTCCCTTGATTAAATGTAAAATAAAACTGCTCACGGATTTATCTGTAAATTATTATATTGCGAAATTTTCGCATTGTCAATATATCTTTGCGTATTTTTCGCATTTTGAAAGGAAGTGAAAATTTTGAATGACATTTACAACAGAATTGTTGAACAAACTGAAAAACTAGGAATAAATGGTACACAGCTGGGTGATATGCTCGGATTAAAGAAAAGTCCCATGACTGATTGGAAGAATCACAAATCAAACCCCACTTTAGAACAGCTCATCAGGATGTGCGAAATTTTCGCAATTAGCGCAGATTATCTCCTATTTGGCTATGAAAGCAATCTCACTGCTGGACAGCTTGAATTACTGCGAACATATAGTTCATTAGATAGTCGTGGACAACATCGAGTACATACTATTATTTATGAAGAACTAGATCGTATATCTGCCAAATAACAAATGTGTTCAAATTCTCTTCAACTTTTTTTAACTGTACCAGAATAAGCCATAAAAGGCTTTGTTTTTTAATGCTAGTACAGATTTATCTGTAATCAGAAAATATTGCGGAACTATTTCAGCGCACATTAATAAAGGAAGTTTTGCAATTATCTTATTTATACTTTTTAGTTCCGCAATATTTTGCAAAATGTATAGAGCCCTTGATTTACGGGCATTTGTATTGCGGAACTGTTTGTGCTTTGATCGTTCTTTTGTTCCGCAATATTTCACGTTCTCATTTTAACAACTTTTTTCAAAAGTTTAACTATCTTTCAAAACCGCCTAAAATACAGCATTTTAGAGTTGAAATCAGTTGAAGCCTTTTAAATATCCCGGCAGAACCTCGTTTTAACCCCTTTTTAACAGCCTGATTTTTCAGACACCAAGAATGTCAAATTTTGCACACAAAAAAAGCCGAGTCCTTTGATTTTGCGGGATTTCTCGGCTTTTTTCACCTTTTCTCACTTTTTGTCTTTTTTGACATTCTTAATGGGTTTTTACAACCAGCATAATACATATTTCCCAGATTACATTGTGCTTCTGCATATCCCTGCTCCGCCGCCCTTTGGTACCACATTGCCGCCTTAAGGTAATCTTGGGCCACTCCTTCGCCCAAACGATACTTATCTCCCAGATTAAATTGCGCCCACGCATCTCCCTGCTCCGCTGCTTTCCCATACCACTCCACCGCTTTTAAAGGATCCCTGGCCACTCCTTCGCCATCAGCATACATAACTCCCAGCCGGTTTTGTGCATCCGCATATCCGCTCTCGGCAAGCCTTTGCATCATTTCCACACCCCTCGCATAATCGGATGCTTCTATCAGATCACATACCTCATAATATAATTCCGCCTCCGTTTTGCCGTCCTGTCCCTTCGCCGGAGCCGTTTCCGCACTCTGCCCCTTTATATCAGAGAAATCCTCCGCTCCTTCATCCTCTTCCCTGGCAATACCGGTCTGCCTCTTTCCAACGATTTCTTCTGCGCCTGCCTTCTCATTGATTCCCAGATCTTTTAACAGCTTTTCCATACCTAATTTCTCCTTTTTGTTTTTATTTGTAACAGTTCAGCCATGCAGAAATGATTGTGCAAATGTACATTTCGGCAACTTATGAATGGTATGGCTGAACAGTTAGTTTTTACGCTATGTCCGCCTCGATGATCGTGATCACCTCGTCGCGTTCTATCCCACCGCCCGTACTCATCTTCCTCGCGATCCTGGAGTTTTTCTTCTTCTCCGCCTGCTCCACCATATTGCGCACCCCCCTTGCATTTCCGAAGTCTTTCATCCCCGCTTTCTCCTCCCGTATCCGCCTTAAAATGGTCTGATCCAGACCCGCCGCCAGCTTCATTCCCTTCTGACTGACCATGTTCTTAAAGATTAGAAGCAGCTCCTCCTCCGTATAATCCTCAAAACAAATCTCGTTAGAAAGGCGGCTTGCAAGTCCCTGGTTGGCGTCCAGAAACTTCTCCATATCCTGTGCATACCCCGCTACGATCACCATCAGATTCTCTCTTCTGTTCTCCAACTCCGCTACCAGGGTATTGATCGCCTCCAGGCCAAACTCGTCATGTTCGCCGCCCATCAACGTATAAGCCTCGTCGATAAACAGTATCCCGCCCTGGGCCTCCTTGATCTTATCCAGCACCTTTTTGGCCGTGTGCCCCTGATACTGGCCGACCAGGTCTTTGCGCCCGGTCTCTACGAATACATTCTTCTGGAGAAGCCCCAGCTTCTTATAGATCTTGCCCAGCAGGCGGGCCACCGTGGTTTTTCCGGTTCCGGCGTTTCCCTTAAAGACCAGATGCAGTGTGCCATGCCCCTGCTCATGGTCGATCCCCGTTTGCTTCATGTATTCTTTCACACGGATATCGTCCACCATCTCCTGGACCTTGGCTTTGACGGACGCCAGCCCCGTCAGTCCGTTCAGCTCTTCCATCAACTCTTCCAGAGACTTATCAGCATCGGTTTTCCGTCCCGCAATGGTCCGGATATCCTCCTTTGTAATAAGGTCATACATGGCGGCGCTGACATGGACTCCGGAACTGTTCATCCTGACCAGACGGGCATTCAGCGCTTCGATCACCTCGTCGAACAGATTCCTGACGCCTCTGGCGTTGCCGAAATCCGGCATTTTGGATTTCTGCTCGATCATATGATGAAGGTCCCCGTCTATACCGGGCTCCAGCTGCATGGAGCGCTCCGCCGCCATCTTCTTAAAGATGCTTGTCATCTCTTCCACGGTGTAATCCTCAAACTCGATCTCATTGCGGATACGGCTCTTGAATTGCGGATACGGCTCTTGAATCCCGGATTGGATTTCAGAAATTCCTGCATTTCCTCCTTATAGCCCGCCATGATCACCATCATATAGTCTTTATTATTTTCGATTGCCTCTATGAGCTCGTCCACGGCTTCATGTCCAAAGGTATCATCGTCTCCCCGGCAGAGAGCATAAGCTTCATCAATGAATAAGACGCCTCCCATGGCTTCCTTCACCTTTGCCCTTACCAGCGGAGCCGTGTGCCCCTGATATTGGCCTACCAAATCGCTCCTTGTACATGACACCATATGATCGCCGTTGGGGAGGATGCCAAGCTGCTGATACATCTTTCCCACAAGAGACGCCACCGTCGTCTTGCCGGTACCGGGATTCCCCGTAAACAGCATATGCAGCGTGCCGTGTCCCGCCTCTCTGTGGGCTCCTTTCGCCTCGGACTGCTGCTCGACGGCAATCGTCTCTATCCTCTTTTTTATCTGCGCTTTCACATTGTTGAGGCCGGTCAGATCGTCCAGCTTAGCCAACAGCTCCTCCAGACTCTCGTCCTCCATTTCCGCCTCAAAGTCCTCCGGCATGAGATAAGCTTTGGCGGTGTCGGATTCATCCTCCCCTTCATAATACCGCTGGGCCATTTTCACCGACGCCTGATCCAGATATCGCTTCAATGTAGTGGCATTCATGAATTCCGAGCTTCTGCATTCCATCCTAATCTTCCGAAGAAGGACTTTTTCCGCGCTGGGATGGATCCGAAGGGCCTTCCCCGCTGCCAGCTTTTTGGCGATCTCCAGCAGTTCGTCCGGTGAATATGGCTGGATCTCAATGACGGAGTATAGAATATCCTGCAATTCGTCATCCAATAGCTGCAGCTTTGTTACAGCCTCGCCCGTTCCTGTCATCACAACGGAAAGCTTATCCTTCTTCTCACCCATCACCCGCCTCAGACAGACGGCTATGTTCTTCAAATGATGGGCTTCGATATTATCTTCCAGAATGTCCTGTATGTTCTCTATGATAATGGCAGCGTCGCTCACCCTGGCAAACAATTTCCTGATACCTTCCACACGGTCGCTTTCGTAAGCCGTAAGCAATTCTCTTGCCTCAAGCCTGACGGCGCTGCGGTCCGCCCGTATGCCAAAATCGTACAACAAACCGCTTATGATCTCGCCGATAAGCGTCTTTCCGCTCCCCCTGGGACCTGCAATGGCAAAATGGGTGGATTTTAACAGCTCCGCGTTGAACCGGCTGGCTTTCCGCTCGTTTTGAAAGCGGAGCAGCTTGTAAAATTTGTCCAGTTCGATCTGGACGTTTTCCATGCCCACGACGCCCTCAAAGCATTCCCTGATGTTTCCGGGTATCTGCACCGGTTTCTTTTCCTTTTTCCTGTTCTGCTGAAGCATTTCGGAGAGCGAGACCGAGCTGCTGCGGTGCCGGGGTTGTTCCGCCGCATCCGCCTGCTCCTTTGGCGGGTCCGCCACGGGTTTCTTTGCCGGTTCGACATATTTTTCCGACGGCTTCGCCTGCTCCTTTGACGGGTCCGCCGCCGGTTTCGCCTGTCCGGCAAGGCTCTGCAGATATTCGTCGATTCTGCCCTGTTCTATACACTCCAACAGCTCCTCGATCTCCATGATGTGTTCTCCGGCAGGAAACAGGTTATGGCACTTTTTAGCGACCTTCCGCGCTTTCTTCGCCTCTCCGGCGGCAAGATATGCCCTGCTCAGATGCAGCATCAGCAGCTCCTCATATTCATCCTGAAGCTCATCTTCCAGCTGTTCTATGACCTCCTCATATTGTTTTTGCTCCATCAGCGCATCATACTGTGTCTGTTTCATGCTTACCTCCATGCCGCTTCAGCTGACCATGTAGTCTCTGAGGATCCCCGTGACTTCTTTTATTGCGGCTTCGTCCATGTTAGCGATCCGTTTCATATGGTATTCTTCTTCAAACTCCATATCCGGCAGAGCGACATGGATATGGATCAGCTGGCGCTTATCCAGCCCGATCTTTATCAGCACAAGCGTCCTGGCGGGCGTATTCTCCGGCAGAAAGATCTCAAATGTGCCTATTATCGTTACATCCGTCACCTCCAGATATTCGCCTTCCGTCACAGTCAGCTCGATCTGCTTCTGGTTATCCGCGATGGTCCGGAAACGCTGTTCCATCTCTATTGGCACTTTGGAGTTTTGGGGGATGACGATATTGTTTTCCTCCCCGCTTCCTTTCACTACCACGACCCCGATACTGTGCGAACATACATCTACAAATTGCGAATCCTCTTTTCCGCACAGTTCCGAATAGATGGCAGCGCCCAGGGCCACGGCTTCGTTCGGATTGATGTCCTTGGAGGGCTCTTTCCCGATAAATTTCTCTACGTTTTCCGCAATATACGGAATCCTGCTGGAACCGCCGACCAGAAGGACTTTATCGATATCCTCCTTCCGAAGGTTCGCAGATTTCAGGGCTTCCTCCATTTTCAGCTCTGTACGGCGGTATATCTTGCCGATCATTGTCTCAAAAAGCTCCCTGTTGATTTCTACCTTTTCCCTTATCTTTCCCGCCTTTACAATGATATTTGTGGTTTTCCGGCTGCTGAGCTCGATCTTCGCCTCCTCCGAATCCTTGAACAGATCCTGCAGCACATCTATATATTCTTCGTCCTCAATATCCACATCATATTTTTCCTCTATGTGGTCCCTGACATGATCGATGATACACTGGTCAAAAAACCTCCCGCCTGCATTTGACAATCCGTCGGTGCTCAACACTTCTATATGTTCTTCATCATTGATATGAAGGATCGTCACATCAAAAGTCCCCCCGCCCAAATCGTATATCATGATATTTTCGTTTTTGATCTTCTGCCTTTTCTGGTAACACAAGGCCGCCGCTGTGGGCTCATTGATCATGCCGAGCAGCGGGTAGCCCGCAATCGTCGCCGCGTCCTCCGTCGCCTTTCTCCGGGTGTCGGAAAAATACGCCGGCACCGTGATGACAACGCCCTCGACCTTCTCTCCCAGAGATTCTTCTGCATCCTGCACAACCTTTCGTATGATAAAGCTGGATATCATTTCCGGCGTGTATTTCTTGCCGCCATACTCCTTCATGGTCTTGTTCTTGCCCATATAGTTCTTGACGTCAACGACCACATTTTCCGGATACAGGATGGCATTGTCCTTCGCCGCTTTTCCAACAATGATCTCATTGTCATTGTCAGGGTCAAACAAAACAACGGAGGGCGTCAGCTTTCCCCCTTCGCTATTGCCGGCTATCTGCGGTTCCCCGTTATCATCTATGTACGCTCCCGCCGAAAAAGTCGTGCCCAGATCGATTCCTAATACCATGATTTCCACTCCCCGTATTTTATTTTCATTTAAATGGTCAGCTGCTTTCTCATATCATATTTGTATTCATTTCTCAATATTATTATTGTATTTATTTTTGTATCATCAGAATCTTTCCTACACGGGACCACTGGGTCCTCTAAATAGATTGATTGATGACCGGTCTGGGCATTACTTTATGCGGTTTTTAATATGAAAAAGCAAATTAAGGATGCCTTCACCATTCAGCTTTTCCCATCAAATATTCACTTTTTAAATACAAATTCAAATATATATATCTGTCAAAAAAGCTTATAATAATAGAATCCAGCTGATAAGTGAACATATTGAGGAGATGATATTATGCAGCAATTCATTCCGTTCAAGCCTGAAAAGGAAGTTATCTCTATACGCTTAAATACCGAGCTGTTAAAAAAAATAGACGCTGCTGCAGAAAGCGCCCAGATCAGCCGTAACGAATTTATCAACCAGTGCATCATATTTGCGATGGAGCATTTAGGATGTGATAGAGATAAATGAAAAAATCAGAGTATCATATTATGAATGCCTCGTTTTAATCAATCTTATTCGATTGCAAGACCCTCAAATATTTAAATGATTTTCAACTAAACAGAATATGAGCAGAGCATAAAAAAACGGCGGAACCCCGCTGATCGTACAACGGTTCCCGCCATTTTTCATATTTCCTGTAAAGTGGAGATAGGGGGACTCGAACCCCTGACACACAAGACTAATATATGCCTATATTAAAAAGCTTTTTAATTTCATGACAAATTCTGTGACAAATTTTTGCGGCTCTACCCTATTTGAATTTGTTTCTTTCTATTGTATCTCAAAAAATAGAGGGCAAAAACGCCCTCTTAGCTATGTCTTTTCACATATTCGTCCATCTCCTTAACAGAACGAAACGGCTCTCTATATGACCATTGTTTTCCATGCCTCATGTTTGTTATATTGTAATAATATACTTCTCCTTCGTTGCCCTGCAATATAAACAAAAAATCTCCATTTATATAAGTGCTCGGCATATAAAATTCCTCCTTTGTACTTTTCTTTATATTATCACAAATAATGGTCTTTGTCGATTATGTTTTAAAACTTTTTTGATTTAAGGAAGAAAAGAGAGAGCCGCCATGCCAATGTCATTTAAATAAAGTAACCACAAGGAGCAGAGTATGTAGGGAATATATGCCCTGCTCCTTTTTTGCAACATTATTTTACCACATCAATCCTGATTTCGTTAAATCGTGTGGCCAATTTGAACTTCTCCTTATACCCTCTTCAGCAGCCCTGCCGTCAGCAAATTATACAGTGCCGTATTCTGGGATGCCGTTCCCAGGTATCCGGTGATGCCGTTTGCCGCGGCTATCTGCTTCCGGAAACTGTATGTGCTGGTTATCCCAAGGCTTGATAACGCTGCCGCCAGCGTCGTTTTCTTCCCGGTATAGGATGGAT
>JAMPHT010000030.1 GCA_023663285.1 Bacillota bacterium | reverse complement strand
TCTTGTGCATTATTTCATTGTTTTGTCTGAATAGATGGCGAAAAGCCGACGCACGGAAGCAGGCATACACTTCCGGCGAAATGAAAATAGACATTTTATTTACTATAGAATATTATAACATACATTTGCACACTGCACAAGCCCCTATTTTTATTTTTTGTAGCAGCTCAGCCTGGCAAACACGAAAGCGGCAGCTGACAGTAACACTGTCTTTCCCAACCATATCAATGATCGGATGCAGCCAAATAATCATTTTTGACCGCGGAACGTGTCCAAACGGAAATGCTTATCCGGCTGCATCATCTCATTACCAATATTACTTTTTTGACATTACGCCTTCACCACAATATTCACGATCCGGCCCGGCACATAGATTTCCTTGACCACAGTGCCGGTAAGCTTTTCTCCCAGGGCTTCCTTCGCCGCGGCAATCACAGCATCCTTTTCCATGTCCTTGGGCACGGATATAGTGACGCGCACCTTCCCGTTGACCTGGACGGCGATCTCCACTTCCGCTTCCACCGTTTTAGCCTCATCATATTCCGGCCAGGCAGTCTGGTAAACTCTTCCCTCAAAGCCTGCGGCCTGCCAGAGTTCCTCTGTAATGTGGGGAGCCACAGGATTCAGCAGCGTCAGCAGCGTCCTGTACTCGCCTCTGGTGACGGCATTCTTCTTATAAAATTCGTTGATCAGCGCCATCATGGCCGCGATAGCGGTATTGTATTTCAGGCTCTCATAATCGCCGGAGACCTTTTTGATGGTCTGGTGCATTTTTGTTTCCAGATCCCCGCTGTAGCCGTCTCCATCCACCAGCATATCCTGCAGCTTCCAAACTCTCTCCAGAAATCTGCGGCAGCCCTTTACGCCGTCCTCGCTCCAGGCGGCGCTTAAGTCAAAGGCGCCGATAAACATCTCATAGGTACGCAGGGTGTCCGCGCCGTAATCCCTCACAATATCATCCGGATTTACCACATTCCCCAGCGATTTGGACATCTTTACCACAGGATGTTCCGCCATCTCTCCAAACTGCGCCACCAGCGCTTTCCTGGCTTCCTTCTCGCTGCCGTACTGCTCTACCAGGCGCTTCTGTTCCTCCCCTGACTGGTTCACAAAGCTGTGGGGATTCAGGCCCAGAATCATGCCGTGGCTGGTCCTCTTCTGATAGGGCTCCGGACAGGGCACCACTCCCTGGTCATAAAGAAATTTATGCCAGAACCGGGAATAAAGCAGGTGCAATGTGGTATGCTCCATACCGCCGTTATACCAGTCCACAGGCATCCAGTATTCCAGCGCCTCTTTACCTGCCAGCGCCTCCTTATTATGAGGGTCGATATACCGCAGGAAATACCAGGAGGAACCTGCCCATTGCGGCATGGTGTCCGTCTCCCGCTTCGCGGGGCCGCCGCAGCAGGGACAGGTGGTATTTACCCAGTCCGTCATGGCTGCCAGAGGCGACTCGCCGTTGTCCGTGGGCTCATAAGATTCCACCTCCGGCAGCTGCAAAGGCAGTTCACTCTCATCCAGCGGAACAAAACCGCACTTTTCACACTGCACAATGGGTATAGGCTCTCCCCAGTACCGCTGTCTGGAAAATACCCAGTCCCGAAGCTTGAAATTGGTCTTGCTGTGACCGATTCCCTTTTCCTCCAGAAAGCTGATGATTTTTTCTTTTGCCTCCGCAACAGACGATCCGTTAAGAAAATCGGAATTCACCAGAACACCTGTCGCCACGTCTGTAAATACTTGCTCCTGCACGCTGACAGGGCTGCCTGCAACCACCTCTATAATGGGCAGTCCGAATTTTTTTGCAAATTCCCAGTCCCTCTCGTCATGGGCTGGAACCGCCATGATCGCGCCGGTTCCGTAGGTCATCAGCACATAGTCGGAGATCCAGATGGGAATCTCCTTTCCGTTTACGGGATTTGTAGCGGTAAGCCCCTCGATCTGTACCCCCGTCTTGTCCTTGGCAAGCTCCGTGCGCTCGAAATCGGATTTCTTCGCCGCCTGCTCTCTGTAAGCTGCAAGCGCCTCATAATTTTTGATTTCTGCTTTATATTTCTCTATCAGGGGATGCTCCGGGGACACTACCATATAGGTGGCTCCGAACAGGGTGTCGGGCCTTGTAGTGTAGATCCGCAGCTTATCTTTCTTCCCTGTAATGGAGAAATCCACCTCCGCGCCGGTAGATTTGCCGATCCAGTTCTTCTGGGAGACCTTGACGCGCTCAATATAGTCCACGGTATCAAGTCCCTGGATCAGCTGATCCGCATATTCCGTGATCTTCAGCATCCACTGGCTCTTCACCCTGCGGACCACCTCTGCGCCGCAGCGCTCGCAGACGCCGTTTACCACCTCCTCGTTGGCAAGCCCTACTTTACAGGAGGTACACCAGTTGATGGGCATTTCTGTCTTATATGCCAGCCCCGCCTTGAAAAGCTTTAAGAAGATCCACTGGGTCCACTTGTAATACTCCGGATCCGTGGTATTGACTTCCCTGTCCCAGTCAAAGGAATAGCCCAGAGAATGGAGCTGCTCCTTAAAACGCTCCACATTGTTTTTCGTCACGATCCTGGGATGAATGTGATTCTTGATGGCATAGTTCTCCGTGGGAAGTCCAAAAGCATCCCAGCCCATGGGGTACAGCACATTATAGCCCTGCATTCTCCGCTTTCTCGCCACAATATCCAGCGCGGTGTAGGGTCTGGGATGTCCCACGTGCAGCCCCGCCCCCGAAGGATAGGGAAATTCTACCAATGCATAGTATTTCGGTTTGGAATAATCGTCAGAGGTCTTGAACGCTTTCTCATCATCCCAGACCTTCTGCCATTTTGTCTCCACCTCATGGTGGTTATAGGGTACTGCCATTTTTATGTCCTCCTTTTCTGCTTTCCTGCACGATCCGCAGCTGCTGCCTTCTCTCTGCAGATGCACCGCCGGCAGACCGCTTCAACAATGCATTCCTCGTGCGCCTCTGTGCATTAAAAAGCCCTCTCGTCCGTATAGAGACGAAAGGGCTTTGTTCCGTGGTACCACTCTACTTCATATGTTCCCCGCAAAACCTGCTTATCCTGCACAAGTCGTAAGTCAAATACCACTTATGGCAGTTCCCTGCTCTTCCCCAGAACTCCCTGCTTCTTCCACAGGCTTCGGTCATTTACATATGCACTTTAGGATAGATAACGGTATCTGCCGCCCCTTGCTACCCACTGAAAGCTGCTCCGCCGCACATGATCCGGACAAGCCGCTCTCCCGCTTCACCAGGGGAACTCCGAGGCCAGTTGGGGAAATCTTCCTGCTGCCTCACACCGCCCGGCAGCTCTCTGAAAGTCCGAGATCCTTAATACTCCTCATCAATGTTTATAGTATTTTAAGTTTTAATTTTAAATTTTATGATATTCTAGCCCATTTTAACGGAGCTGTCAAGCATTTTGACCTTAATTTTATTCCTCCGTGTCGTTCTCCGCAACCTTGGCTGCCCTTGCGGCAACCTCCTTCTCCTGCACATCGGAAGGCGCCTGCTCATAACGGACAAACTCATAAGCGTATTCCCCGCGGCCGCCGGTCATGGAACGAAGGTCTGTACAGTAGCCGTACAGGCAACTTACGGGAATCTCCGCCTCCACCACCTGCTTTCCGCCGGGCGCAGGGTTCATGCCCAGGACACGCCCGCGCCTCTTATTCAGGTCGCCCATCACATCCCCGGTATATGCGTCGGGGATAGTCACCTTCAGGCTGGCAATGGGCTCCAGCAGCACGGGATGAGCCTCCATGAAGCCTTTCTTGAACGCCTGTACGGTAGCCATCTTAAATGCCTGCTCGGAGGAGTCCACCGGATGATAGGAGCCGTCGTACAGAACCGCTTTTACGCCCACCACGGGGTATGCCGCCAGCGGCCCCTTCTGGACGGATTCCTGCAAGCCTTTTTCCACTGCCGGATAATAATTCTTGGGCACCGCTCCGCCTACCACTTCCTGTTCAAATACATAAGGCTGCTCCAGATCCTCCGAGGGACTGAAACGCATCTTCACATGACCGTACTGACCGTGTCCGCCGGTCTGCTTCTTATACTTGTATTCCACATCCGACTGCTTTTTGATGGTCTCGCGATACGCCACCTTAGGTCTGGACAGCTCTACCTCCACCTTGTATTCGTTCAGCAGCCTGCTGACAATGATCTCCAGATGCTGGTCGCCCATGCCGTAAAGCAAGGTCTGACGGTTCTCCGCATCATTCACTGTTTTCATGGTAAGATCCTCATGACCTATCTTCTGCAGGGCCTGGGATATCTTATCCACATCCGCCTTGTTCTTCGGCTTATAACGCATATATGTATAGGGCGTTGAAAGCTCGAATTTCCCGAATTTGATGGTGGTAGCCTTGGTGGACAGGCTGTTGCCCGTTCTGGCTGCCGTCAGCTTCGCCAGCGCACCGATGTCTCCGGCGTGAAGCTCCGGCACCTCAATGGGCTTGTTGCCCTGAAGCACATACAGCTTTCCTATTTTTTCCTCGATATCCCTGTCAACGTTATAGATCAGGTCATCCGTCTTTAATACGCCGGAATTTACCTTGATCAGGGAATATTTCCCGATAAAGGGATCTACGATGGTTTTCCAGATATAGGCGGATTTTGCCTTGGAAAAATCATAATCCGCATTGTAGATCTCGTTGGTCTTCATATTGATGCCGGCCACCTGTCTGTTCTCCGGGCTGGGGAAATATTTTACAATGTCGTCCAGCAGCGTATAGACGCCCTGGCAGAGCACATTAGACCCCATCGTCATGGGAACGATGCTGCAATCGCATACATTAGTGCGGAGCGCCGCGCGGATCTCCGCTTCCGAGAAGGTCTCGCCGCCGAAATAGCGCTCCATCATCTCTTCACTGGTCTCCGCCACTGCCTCCATCAGGGTATCACGACAGATCTGCAGGTTTGCCTTATTGTATTCAGGCACCTCGCAGGGAACCACTTCCTTGCCCTGCCAGCGGTTTCCCGTCTCGGTGATCACATTGACGTAACCTACGAATTTCTCGCTCTCACGGATGGGCAGGTTAAAGGGCGCCATTTTCTTACCATAGGCGGCGGTCATATCCTCCACCACCTGGCGGAAGGACGCATGATCCACATCCATGTTGGATACATAGATCATCCTAGGCAGCTTGTATTTCTCGCAGAGCTCCCATGCCTTCTGGGCGCCTACCTCGATACCCGCCTTGCCGTTCACCACGATGATAGCGGCCCCCGCGGCGCTGACTGCCTCTTCCACCTCGCCTACAAAGTCAAAATATCCGGGAGTATCCATGATGTTGATCTTGTACCCGTCCCATTCGATCGGAACAACGGAGGTATTGATAGAAAACTGCCGTTTCTGCTCTTCCTTGTCATAATCGCTTATGGTATTCTTGTCAGCCACCTTGCCCATTCTCGAAGTAATTCCGGACAGATAAGCCATAGACTCCACCAGACTGGTCTTGCCGCTTCCTCCGTGACCTAACAGTACCACATTGCGAATCTTGTCAGTTGTGTAAACTTTCATATAGGTTCCTCCAATTATGCAGTATTTTGGGCATTTGGTACATCCTATAAACGGACTTTAAACTCCCATAGGTCTATTTTACTAAACAATTATCCATTTTACAAGCTATTGTTGAAACATTTCAAGACATTTTCCATAGTGGCCCCGTAAGGCTGGAAGAATCCGCTTGCGGATTCTTCTCGGAATGCCTTAGAAAATCTTCATTCCGTTCACACTTGAATCTCCCGCATTAAAGTGCTATAGTAAGGCATGAGTCTCATGCAACAACCACGCGGCATTCGCCAATCTGTCCAAGCCAACCTATAGTTGGCTTTAAGTATAGCCGTTTGGCTTATGTGTCTGAAAGACACATTTTGCCGGCGGGAATAACCTTAAAAGGAGGTCTCCATGTCTGAACTGACCTGCGGTTTTATCGGCCTGGGGCTGATTGGCGGATCTATCGCCAGAGCTCTGAAAGAATACGACCATCATATCAAAATCATAGCTTATGACGTGAATCCCGAAACGCTCCGCCTCGCAAAGCAGGACGCCGTGGCGGATGTGACCGCTTCCGCTATCGACGAAAGCTTTTCGGACTGCGATTACATTTTTTTGTGCGCGCCCGTGCAGAAAAATGACGGCAACCTTGCCGCCGTAAAAAAAATACTCCCTGCCAAGTGCCTGCTGACGGATGTGGGCAGCGTCAAGACCGCTATCCACAGCGCCGTCCGCGAAGCAGGTCTGGAACACTGCTTCATCGGCGGACACCCTATGGCAGGCAGCGAGCGTACAGGCTATATCAACTCAAGATCCGCCCTGCTGGAAAACGCCTATTATATTCTGACTCCCACTCCTTCCGTCCCAAGAGAAAAACTGGAAGCATACCGGGAACTGACAGTACAGATGGGGGCGATCCCTTTGATCCTGGACTACCGCAGACACGATTACGTCACTGCGGCTGTCAGCCACCTCCCCCACGTCATCGCCGCTGCTTTGGTAAATCTGGTGCGGGACAGCGACTCGGAGGATGGCATCATGAAAATGATCGCCGCCGGCGGCTTCAAGGACATCACCAGGATCGCTTCTTCCTCCGCCGTCATGTGGCAGCAGATCTGCCTGACCAACACGGAAAATATTTCCGCTCTCCTGCAGTCCTATATTGATTCGCTCACTGCCATCAGAGACGAACTGGATCAGGGCTGCGGACAGGAGCTCTATGACCTGTTTGACAGCGCCAGGATCTACCGGGATTCCTTCATAAACGCTTCCAGCGGTCCCATCAAACGCTCCTATAGCTTTAACGTGGACATTGCAGACAGGACGGGAGCCCTGGCTCATATTGCAGCCCTTCTTGCAGATCATGAGCTGAGCATCAAAAATATCGGCATCACCCACAACCGGGAATCTCAGGACGGCGTGCTCTTAGTGGAATTCTATGACGAACCCTCCATGAACGCAGCGGTTCAGCTTCTGAAGGCTGCGGATTATTCCATTCACGTCCGGCGCTGACCGCTGTCTTTCATCCTGCGGCTTTGCCTCTCCCGGAGCTTTCCGCATCCGACACACACCAACATTCCGAAGGAGCCGCCGCAGGTATCCAGAAGCACATCTGCAAAGCTGCCGTAACGCCCCGGCACAAACAACTGGTGCAGCTCGTCCAGCCCTGCGGAGCAAAAGATCCACAGCAGGATCAGCGCATACAGCTTCCTGCCTCTTCTGATCCACTGGCTCCACAGGAAATACAGCAGAATGCCCATGCAGGCATACTCCGAAAAATGCGCCAGCTTCCGCAGGGGATGCTCAAAATACTCTGCCAGACTCTCCATAAAGCTTTCCGTCCAGTGGCCGCCGGACAGTCGATTAAAGAGTTCCACACACTTTTCGGAAACCAGCTGGCTTATGGAGCCGGAAGTCTCGCCGTCCTGGGCGGAAAACCCAAATATCAACATATAAAGTGCCAGCAGCAGAACTGCTGCCGGCACCGTTATCCCGATTTTTTTCTTCATTTTACTTACTCATCTCACTGACAGTCTGATAGGTCTCGATTCTGGAGGAATCCGTTTCCGCCATACCGATAAAGACCGCGCCGTAGGAATACCCGCCGGGACGCAGCTCGATTCTCACGATCTGCAGAAGGGAATGCAGGACCTCCTGGGTCCAGATGGTGAGATAAGCCTCATAAACTTCTCCAATCTGCAGCGCCTCCGCACACTCAAAGCCGATTCCTGTTTTGGAAACGTCCACAATATCGATCGCCGCCTCTTTTCCGGCATCGCCGTCGATCCTCTTGATGACGATCCTTGAAGGCAAATTGGTTCTTTTGTTTTTTCTTCTCTCTGTCATGTGCTTCCCCTTTATTTCCGACATTAGAATTTATAAAGATTATACACCCTTTTTTCATGCTTTTCCAGTCCTATTTTCAGCCAATTCGCTCCATTTCTTCCCCCTTCGCCTTTTCAATTTTTGAATTTAACATAATAGTTCTTGACTTATATATCAGACTGATATATGCTAAACATATCAGTCTGATATGTGGAAGGAGTTGTATATGAAAAGACAGAGATTGAGAAAGCTGCTACTAATAGCTTCTTTACTTTTATTTCCTATTACACTTTACTATTTCAGCCCTGCCCTAATAATAAATGCAGGATTGAAAGGGGTAATCAATGGTAGTTTTATTGTGTTCATGTTGATGTTTGTTCTTTCTATTCCGTTTGGAAGAGTATTTTGCGCATATATTTGTCCAGCGGGTGGATTACAGGAATGTGCTTTTTTAGTTAATGAAAAGCTGCCTAAACAAGGGTGGAGGAACTATATCAAATACATCATATGGGCAATTTGGTTATCATCAGTTATTTTTTGTTATTTTCAGTACGGAAAAATTGAAAAAATAGATTTTTTATTTGAAACAGAAAATGGTATTTCTGTAACATCTATCCAGAGTTACATCATCTATTATGGTATTGTATGTTTTATTTTTATACCATCTGTCCTATGTGGTAAGCGGGTTTTCTGTCATTACTTTTGTTGGATGGCTCCGTTTATGGTGTTGGGAACGAAACTTCGTAAATTTTTGCATTTGCCGGGAATACATATTCAAGCCAAAGAGAAAGGCAAATGTATTTCTTGCAATAAATGTAATAAGGAGTGTCCCATGGGAATTGATGTTGTAAATGAAATAAAAAATGGCAGTATTGATAATTTAGAGTGTATCCAGTGCGGTGCTTGCATTGAGAACTGTCCCAAACAAATTTTGTCCTATGAAATGAGAAAAAGAAAGGGAAATGACAATGGCAAATGAAAAAAAGATTGATTGTGTGATTTTAGGTTTGCTAAGTCATGAAGAACTTACGGGATATGAAATAAAAAAAAGGATGGACACAACATTAAAATATTTTTGGAGTGCAAGTTATGGAAGTATATATCCTGCATTGAGCGATTTGGTTGATCGTGGATTAGCTACAAAAAGAGAAGATAAAGAAAATAAAAGGAATAAATTGATTTATACCATAACGGATGATGGACGGAACTATCTTAAAGAATGGTTGACACTACCTGTTGAAAAAGATGAACTCCGTTATGAAACAATGCTTAAATTATTTTTCGGAAATGAGCAGGATATAGAACAGGTATTATCACATATAAAATTATTTGAGGAAAAAATCAAGAAGGAACTACCATACCTTTTGAAAGCAGAAAAAGTTCTGAAAGACTGTCTGGACGATGATACTGCTCATAAATACTATTTGCTCACAGTGGAATTTGGATTAAAGACTTATCGCACTTATTTAGAATGGTGTGAAGAAGCAAAAAAATTTCTGGAAATATTCCCGAATCAATAAAACCGGAAAATTTCCTTTAATTGTACTCCCATAATTTTATTTCTGAAAATATAGAACAATGTCAAAAAATATGCTATACTGTTTTCGTTGTCCTACCGATACCCGGCAACGGGAGGAGGTGTTCGAATGGAAGTTGTTATCACTTTTTTAGTTGCCGTCGCGGCAGGCGTGGTTTGCCACCTCGTTTGCAAATGGCTTGACGGGAACGATAAGGACAACAAATAGCCTGGCGGGTTCTTTGTCCGAATGGACTTGCTATCACTTTTTGCCTATTGGCATTATAGCATATGCAAATCCAGATTGCAATATTCCCGTCAAAATTTTTCACTTCGCAAAAGCACATTTTGGATTTCTATCGAATAAACATAGCATCCCCAAAACTGAAGAACCGATAACGCTCCTTCACCGCCTCCCCATAGGCGTCCAGCACCCTCTCCCGGCCCGCCAGCGCGCTGACCAGCATTATCAGGGTAGATTCCGGCAGATGAAAATTGGTGATCAGCCCGTCCAGCACCTTGAATCGGTAGCCCGGATATATGAAGATCTCCGTATTGCCGCTTCCGGCATGAACCACACCGTTATCATCCGCCGCGCTTTCCAGGGTGCGGCAGCTGGTGGTCCCCACACAGATGACCCGGCCTCCGGCACGCTTCGTCCCGTTGATGACCGCTGCCGCCTCCTCCGAGATCTGATAATATTCGGAGTGCATATGATGCTCCAATACATTTTCCTCCTTCACCGGCCGGAAGGTGCCAAGCCCCACGTGTAGCGTCACATAGGCAATGTTTACGCCCCCGGCCTGTATCTGCTCCAGAAGCTCCCCGGTAAAATGCAGTCCGGCGGTAGGGGCCGCAGCAGAGCCCTCATATTTTGCATAAATAGTCTGATAACGGTTCCTGTCCTGCAGCTTATGAGTAATATAGGGCGGCAGGGGCATCTCCCCCAGCCGGTCCAGAAGCTCTTCCCAGATCCCCTGATATTCAAAGCGGATCAGCCGGTTGCCCTCCTCCACTGTCTCCAGCACCTGCGCCCTTAGCAGCCCGTTCCCGAAGCTCAACCGGGTGCCGGGCCTGCACTTCTTCCCCGGCTTTACCAGCGTCTCCCAGACATCCGCCTCCCTGCGCTTTAAGAGCAGCACCTCCACATGAGCGCCGGTGCCCTCCCGCTCCCCCAGAAGGCGGGCGGGAATCACCTTTGTGTCATTCAGCACCAGACAGTCTCCCGCTTTCAGATGATCCACGATTTCCCGAAAAATATGGTGAGATACCTCTCCCGTCTCTTTATCCAGCACCAGCAGTCTGGACGCGGAGCGGTCCTCCAGCGGGTCCTGGGCGATCAGCTCCTTGGGCAGATCAAAATAAAAATCACTTTTTTTCAGTGTCATCCCGGCATTGTCCATCACAGCTCACAATGCTCCGCAAACACCTTATACCCGCGATATGCTTCATAGATATCCGCCTTGCTGGTAGCCTCCCAGGGAGCGTGCATATTCAGCACCGGCACACCGCTGTCGATAACGTTCATGCCGTACAGTGCCAGAATGTAGGCAATGGTCCCGCCGCCGCCCACATCTACCTTGCCCAGCTCTGCGGTCTGGTACACTACTTTTTTCTCGTCCAGGATCTTCCTGAGATGGGCAATATATTCCGCGTTGGCGTCATTGGAGCCGGACTTTCCTCTGGAACCCGTAAACTTGTTGAACACCATGCCTGCGCCCAGCCATGCCGCGTTCTTCAGTTCAAAGCAGGAACGGAAATTGGGGTCGAAGCCTGCGCTGACATCGGAGGACAGCATACAGCTGTGAGCCAGGCATCTCCTGACATTCATCTCGCTGTATTCCCCTGTCAGATTCATCAACTCAGCCACTGCGTTTTCAAAAAACCGGGACTGCATACCCGTGGCGCCCACAGAGCCGATCTCCTCCTTATCCACAAGGATACAGCATACCGTCCTGTCCGTTTCCTTCAGATCCAGCATTGCCTTCATGGAGGTAAAGGCACAGACCCTGTCGTCCTGTCCATAGCCGAAGATCATACTGCGGTCAAAGCCCGCCTCCCTTGCCTTTCCGGCGGGAACCACCTCCAGCTCCGCAGAGAGGAAATCATCCTCCTCTATGTCATAGGTCTTTTTCAAAATATCCAGCACCCCGGATTTTACAATACTTTTTGCCTTTTTCTTCCCTTCGTCCGTCTCCTTCTCTTCCTCACCTAAGATCAGCGGCTTGGAACCGACGATCAAATCAAGGGCCTCCCCCTCGATCACCTTTGCAGCTTTCTTTTCCAGCTGCTCTCCGGCCAGATGGATCAGCAGATCCGACACAAAGAATACCGGATCGTCCTCATTTTCACCGATGGCAAGCTCCACAGTGGTTCCGTCCTTCTTCACCACGACGCCGTGAATGGCAAGGGGCAGCGCCACCCACTGGTACTTCTTCACCCCGCCGTAATAGTGGGTATCCAGATAGGCAAAAGCGCCGTCAATATCCTCAAACAGAGGATTCTGCTTCACATCTAGCCTTGGGCTGTCGATATGGGCTCCCAGAATATTGATGCCCTCCGCCATGGGCTTTTTGCCCATCCTGAACATGACAATGGACTTGTTCATCCACACACTGTAGACCTTTGCGCCCCGCCCTATAGAACCGCCCTTCTTTACCAGATCATCCAATTCCTGATAACCCTGGGCCTCAATAGTGTTCACAATGGTATCGATGCACTCCCGCTCCGTCTTGCCGTTGTCCAGAAACTCCCTGTACTCCCTGCACAGCTTTTCCAGCTTTTTCTGATGCTTCTCATCGTAAGTCTCCCATGCACATTTTTTTAACATATCCTTTTCCTCCTATTATACTTTCCGCAGTTCAATATCCAAATGGAACTTCAGATTCTTCAAGATCTTCTTCACAAACCGGTCCACGGAATCCGCCTCAAAGGCTTCCTCACCGGGAACAAACTGCACCGTAAATGCCATACTCTTCTTGTCCTGAGGAATCTGTTCCCCCTCGTATACGTCAAACAGCCTGATCTCTCCCACATGGGAGCAGGCGCTTCGGATCGCCTCCTCCACCTGTCCGCAGGTCACGGCCTTGCCCATGACAAGAGCCAGATCCCGCTTCTCCTCCGGGAATTTGGGAAGAGGCGTGAACACTTCCTTCCTGTCATACATTGAAAACAGCTTCTTCAGATCCAGCTCCAGAAGGTAGGCGCTGCTCCGCAGATCAAGCTCCTCCGCCACCTCATAGGCCACCTTGCCCAGGCAGCCCACCACCTGGCCTTCGGAGAGAATATCCGCCGCCTGATAAGGATGCAGATAGGGGCGCTCTGTGGGCTCATAGGCAAAATGCCCGAACATTTCCCCTGCCAGCTCCTCCGCCATGCCCTTCAGAGTGAAAAAGCTCTCCTGCTCGCCGAAAATACCGATACAGAGGGTTTCCCGCTCGTCGGGATAAGCCTGCAGCGGCAGTTCCTCCGGGATAAATATTTTCCCCACCTCAAACAGCCTTCCTTCCAGGTTTCCTCTCTTCTGGTTCCTCGCCACAGCGCTCAGCATAGACGCCGCCAGGGTGGTCCGCATCAGAGAAAGTTCCTCGTTGATGGGATTCAGGATACGGATCGCCTTGCGCTCCGGCGCATCCTCCGGCAGACGCAGCATATTCAGATCCGACGGAGAAATAAAGGAGTAATGGATGCACTCGTATGCCCCAATGCTGCACAAAAACCTCTTCAGCTTCAGCTCCTTCTTCTGTGTCCGGTCCAATCCGCCCATGGTGACTTTTGCATCCGGCATGAACGCCGGAACTACGTGTTCATAGCCGTACATACGGATGACTTCCTCCGCCACATCCTGATAGGTCTCCATATCCTCCCGATAAGCAGGCACCTGCAGGACAAGCTCATCCCCGTTGATCGCAGGTGCAAACTGCAGATTCTTCATAATGTGCAGTATCTCTTCACCCGGCACTTCAATTCCCAGCACGTCATTCACCCGCCGGATGCTCACCCGCAGTTCCCTGGGCTCCACGGAATTTCCCGTGTTCACATCCACATGAGTGCAGGACACCTTGCCGCAGCCCAGCTCCTCTACTAAGTGCAGGGCGCGCTTCATGGCGTGGATGGTGGCATACTCGTCCACTCCCTTCTCATACTTGGCGCTGGCGTCGGTGCGCTTGCCCAAGCTTCGGGAGGTCTTGCGGATATTGTCCCTGGCGAATTTCGCCGACTCAAACATCACTTCCCCGGTGGTATCCCGGATCTCGGAATTCAAGCCCCCCATGACTCCCGCAATGGCCACCGGCTTTACGCCGTCACAGATCACAAGGTTATCGGAGGTCAGGGTATACTCTTTGGAATCCAGAGTGGTGATCCGCTCTCCCTCCGCCGCTCTCCTGACCCGGATGGCATTACCCTCCAGATAGTCACAGTCAAAGGCGTGCATGGGCTGACCCATCTCCATGGAAACATAGTTTGTGATGTCCACGATATTAGAAACCGCCTCCTGCCCCACCAGAGCCAGCCTGCGCCGCATCCAGAGAGGAGATTCCCCGATCTTGACGTCATATACGTAATGCCCGATATATCTGGGGCAAAGCTCCGGCGCATCCACAGTGACGGTAAAGCCTTCCTTTTTGACATTTGTCTTACTGTAGTCCATGGCAGGCAGCTTCAGCTCCTTATCCAGCACAGCCGCCACTTCTCTGGCAAGCCCTAAAATACTCTGGCAGTCAGGCCGGTTGGCTGTGATGGAAACGTCGAAGATCCAGTCGTCCAGCCCCAGCAGGGGCTTCACATCCGTTCCGGGCGCCATATCCTCCGGCAACACCAACAGACCATTGCAGCCCGCTCCCGGATACATATTTTCGGTGACCCCAAGCTCCACGCCGGAGCAAAGCATACCTTCGGAATCGTATCCCCGCAGCTTTCCCTTTTTGATAGTCATGGTGCCTTCCACAGTTTTGTGGTCCTTCGCCGTCATATACACGGTAGCTCCCACCAGAGCCAGGGGATACTTTCCGCCTGCCTTTACATTATCCGCGCCGCAGCAGACCTGAAAGGTGCCGTGTGTACCTGCATTGACCCTGCACACATGAAGATGGGTCTCCGGGATGGGCTCGCACTCCTCCACAAGCCCTGCCACCACATTACTGATCTCCTTTCCGACCTCCGTCAGCTCCTCCACCTCGAAGCCGCAGGAAAACAGCTTTTTTTCCAGTTCATCGGGCGTTATATCGATCTCTACATATTCCTTTAACCAACTAAGCGGTACTAACATTTTCTTTCCTCCGTTCCCTCTTCTTATTTCCAGACGGTTCCTAATTGTCGTGGATCTGCCTTAGCACCCGCAGATCGGATTCAAAAAGAAGCTTGATATTACTGATGCCGTATTTCAGCATGGCCACGCGCTCGATGCCGATGCCGAAAGCAAGCCCGCTGTACTCATCCGCGTCAATGCCGCAGTTCTCCAGCACCTTCCTGTTCACCACGCCTGCGCCTAAGATCTCGATCCAGCCGGTGCCCTTGCAGAGCTTGCAACCGCTGCCGCCGCACTCAAAGCAGCTCACATCCACCTCCACGGAAGGCTCCGTAAAAGGGAAATAAGAGGGCCGAAGCCTGGTCGTTGCTTCTTCGCCGTATATCTTCTGCACAAACACATCCAGCATACCTTTTAGATCGCAAAGGGTGATCTTCTTATCCACCACAAGCCCTTCCAGTTGATGGAACATGGGAGAATGGGTAGCGTCGTCATCCGACCGGAACACCTTTCCCGGCGCCGCCACCATCTTGATGGGCGGCTTCTTCTTCTCCATGGTGTGGATCTGGGCTGCAGACGTCTGAGTCGCCAGCAGGAACTCCGGCGACAAATAAAAGGTATCCTGCATATCTCTGGCGGGATGATCCTTGGGGGTATTCAGGGCGGTGAAATTATAATAATCCGTCTCGATCTCTTTTGTCTCCACCACTTCAAAGCCCATCCCCGCAAACACGTCGATCAGCTGGTTGCGCATCTGGGTGACGGGGTGGAGATTGCCAACCTCCCGCCCCTCTGCAGGCATGGTCACATCGATTTTTTCCCGTTCATAGCGCAGACGCAGTTCCCTGGCTTTCATCTTTTCATCCAGCTCGGTAAACTTCTGCTGCGCCCACTCCTTCAGCTCATTTACGCTCTTACCGAAGCTTGCCCGCTCCTCCGGCGCAATGTTTTTCATTTCTTTCATCATCTGCCCGATTTTGCCGGTCTTGGAATCCAGAAACTGCTTTCTCAGTTCAAAAGCCGCCGCCCTGGATTCGGCACGCTGTTCCATGCCCTCCAATATCTCCTGCCGGATACCGGCAAACCTGTCGCTTCTCTCACTCATGCAACGATCCTCCCTTTCCTGATTCTATTATCGCCTAGGTTGACCCTTATTTGTCCCGCCCGCAAGGTTCCTCTTCATACGAGTCTACACCTGCAGCCGCGGCCGAAGCCGTGACTCCAGTCAACGCCCCCGATGCAAAGCAAAAATCCCATGCACAATACTGTGCATGGGACGAAATATTATCCGCGGTACCACCCAAATTCTCCGCTTATGCGGAACTCTCATTCTGCGCGTAACGTGCGCCCTGCGGCCGAAGCTACTCCCTTAGAAAAGCTTTTCCCTCGGCGGCTCCGGTGGGAAATTCGGGATTTCACCTGAACTTAAGGAAGCTTACAGCCGACGGCTCCCTCTCTCTGGAAGAAAATGAATCCTTACTGTACACCATCAATGCCTTTACCAATCTTTTACTAATTGATAAGTTTAACCACATTGCCGGAAAATGTCAAGTGTTTCTTGACGATCGCAGGCTTTATTACAGGATTTATCTGTTTTTTTCACTTTTTATTTCCTTATCTGACTCGCGGTGATCATAAACGCCATCCCCGTAATACACCGAAATAACGTCGGCAGCTTCACTTCCCTCCGAAAGGACCCACATATGCTTGATCTGCTTTTCCAGCTCGGTAAACTTCCACTGCACCCTGCTGCGGGCAACACAATTGGGATCGTTTACCAGAAACCCGTTCCTGTCGTAACCGTACACTACGATAAAGTGTCCCGCCGCCGTGAAATCTCCGGGACCCATGGACAGAATGATGACCCCGCCGTCGTCCAGCGCCGTTTTCATTTCACTTTCCGAAGCTGCCGGCTGCCTCACGGCGATCCCGTATTCCAATGGCATTGTCTCCATCAGCGCCCAGGCCGTTCCCGCTCCCGCTATGTAACAGCCGTTTTCCATGCTGTATTTTCCCACCTTGTCCGGAGTGATGCTCTCATCCTTCGTCAGGTAATAGAGGGCCATGGAAAGGCAGGTGGGACCGCAGCCCGCAAGGCCGATACAGCTTTCCTCCCCATATTCCACATACCCCCACCTGGGATCCCACTGTAAAAACAGGGGGAAATCCTGCTCTTTCTCGCTGTCTGTCAGCCCTCCCTGCGCCGTTTTCTGTAATCCCTGCCAACGGGACACAAAATCCGCCATCTCCGGGTTATTGGCCAACGCCTCCAGCAGCTTGTCCGGATAATCTGCGCGTTCCCGGAAAATATCTGCGATCAGTTCGCTTTCTTTCCCCAGCTTTTCCAGCCTTTTCAGCACCTCCTTCCGGCTTCTCTTCTGAGGCGGGTCAACACTGTCCAGCCCGCATTTTGCGGGATAATCTTCTTCCGCTCCCGCTCCGTTTCTCAGAGCCTCTCCAGCCTTCTCTCCCGATAGCCCTGTGGTTCCGGATGTGCCTGTCATTCCGGTCTCTCCTGCCCCCCCTGAATACACCGCCGCAATATTCCTGCCAAACAGCCTGTCCCGTTCCTGCTGCGCGGCCCTCAGCCTTGAAATTCCCGACACACAGACAAACAGCAAAAAGAAGGACAGCACGCAAAGTCCCAGTAAAACCGCTTTCCTGTTCCTGCCTCTGCGTCTGTCCCGCTTTGTATCTTTTCCTCTGTACCGCATACATTTTCCCATACCTTTCTCTCAGTCTATAACAGTCCGGCGCCGCAAAAGCATCCCGACCCCTTATCTGCTTCAAGTCTAGCATGAAAATGTATCCGTTTTATACATTTTAAGATAAATAAATATTAAGATTTTCTGTATTTTATCTCTCTGTTTCTTATTTCAGTGTGCCCTGCCTCTGCTTATACCAGTCCCACGGTTTCCCTGGCAATGGCAAGCTCCTCGTTGGTGGGGATCACCATGACTGTGGTCTTACTGTCAACAGTGGAGATCACCGTATCCTCGCCCCTCTTCCCATTGGCCTCCTGATCGATCTTCACTCCCAGATAGCCCAGATATTCGCAGATGAAGGTGCGGACCAGAGATGCGTTCTCTCCCACGCCTGCGGTAAAGCAGATAACGTCCACTCCGTTCATTGCAGCCGCATAAGCGCCGATATATTTTGCCACGTTGTAGCAGAAGGTCCTCATAGCGCGGATGGCATTCTCATCCCCTTTGTGGTAGCCCTCCTCCAGATCACGGAAGTCGGAAGAAAGATTATCGGAAAGTCCCAGCACCCCGGACTTCTTGTTCAGCACATTCATGATCTCGTCGATGCTCATATTTTCCTTATGGGCAAGGAACTCAATGATAGCCGGGTCAATATCGCCGGAGCGTGTCCCCATGATCAGACCCTGCAGAGGGGTCAGACCCATGGAGGTATCCACACATCTGCCCTGCTTCACAGCCGATACGCTTGCTCCGTTCCCCAGATGGCAGACCACGATCTTCAGATTGTCATAGCTCATGCCCAGCACCTCTGCAGCCCTCTTAGACACATAGGAATGGCTGGTGCCATGGAAACCGTATCTTCTGATCTTATACTTTTTGTAATACTCATAGGGCAGGCCGTACATATATGCCTCCTCCGGCATGGTCTGATGGAAAGCGGTATCAAATACAGCCACCATGGGAGTTTTCGGCATCAGCGCCTTGCAGGCGTTTATACCGATAAGGTTTGCCGGATTGTGCAGCGGCGCCAGATCATTACATTCTTCAATTGCCTTCATGACCTGGTCGTCTATCACAACAGACTGGGCAAACTTCTCGCCGCCATGCACCACCCGATGCCCTACCGCGCCGATTTCATCCAGGCTCTTCACCACGCCGGTCTCAGGATCAGTCAGGGCCTCCAGCACCAGGCGGATAGCCTCGGTGTGATCCGGCATAGGAGTGACTTGTCTTTCCTTCTCACCGCCCTCCGGCGCATAGGTGATCATACTACCCTCAATGCCGATCCTCTCGCAAAGTCCCTTTGCAAGACAGCTCTCGGATTCGGAATCAATGAGCTGAAATTTCAGGGATGAACTTCCGCAGTTGATAACTAATACTTTCATTTCCGTTTATCCTTTCTTCTATTTCTTCTATTTCTTCTATTTCTTCTATTTCTATTGTTTCTTCTGTTTCCTCTGCTTCTTTTATTTCCTCTATCTCTCCTGTTTCTTCTGCCTCTGTTATTTCATTGTCTCTACTATCTCTGCTGCTTCTTCTACTTCTTACTTCTACTGTTTTCTATGCTGCTGTTTTCCCTGATATTGTCAGCAATTTATATTGCTGTCCTGCCTATACCAGCTGTGCCTGCACCGCCGTCAGGGCAACGACGCCCACGATATCCTGCCAGGAACAGCCCCTGGACAGATCGTTCACCGGCTTTGCAATGCCCTGCAGCATGGGACCGTAGGCCTCCGCGCCGCCCAGCCGCTGAACCAGCTTGTACCCGATATTTCCGGCGTCCAGATTAGGGAAGATCAGCACGTTTGCCCTGCCGCCCACGGGACTGCCGGGAGCCTTAGTCTTTGCAACGCCGGGAACCAGCGCTGCGTCGGTCTGCAGTTCGCCGTCGATGGTCAGATGGGGATACTGCTCCCTGGCGATCTGAGTCGCCTGCACCACCTTGTCCACCAGGGGATGCTTCGCGCTGCCCTTGGTGGAATGGCTCAGCATGGCGATGACCGGTTTGGGACCGATCAGGGACTTGAAGCTTCTGGATGAGGTATCGGCAATGGCCGCAAGCTCCTCTGCGGTAGGATCCTGATTCAAACCGCAGTCTGCGAACAGGAGGGTGCCGTTTTCACCCTGGTCCTTAAACTGGGTATCCATAACGAAAAATGCAGAAACCAGCTTGACTCCGGGAGCGGTCTTTAAAATCTGAAGAGCGGGCCTCAATGTGTCCGCAGTGGAGTGGCAGGCGCCTGCCACCATGCCGTCCGCATCGTTTGCCTTCACCATGACGATACCGAAGGTCAGATAATCCTTCAACAGTATCTCCCTTGCCATTTCCTCCGTCATGCCCTTTGCTTTTCTGGTCTCATATAAAAGATTTACATAATCGTCCAGTTTATCGGTAGTGGCGGGATTGATCACCTTCACGCCGGTCAGGTCCACCTCCAGCCACCCGGCGCCATCCATGATCTTTTCCTCGTTGCCGATCATGATGATGTCGGCGATTCCATCCTCCATTATCTTTGCCGCGGCAAGCAGGGTTCTCTTGTCGTTGGATTCCGGCAGTACGATGGTTTTTTTGTCCAATCTTGCTCTTTCTTTGATCGTGTCAATATAGGACATTTCTACACTCCTTTCCGGCGGTCGTCCGCTTCCTGTTTATTTTTTTATTTCACCATACGTTCGTTTTTTGTATTGTGAAATTTAACTGTTTGTATTATACTAATTATAAGGAATCATGTAAACGCTTTCAAGTTTTGTTATTTTTTTCACATTATATTTTCACCTTATCCACTTAAAATATGTTCCAAAATTTCGGCATTTATCCGGAGGGGCGCCTATGAAAGTCAATGGGATCATCGCGGAATACAATCCTTTTCACAACGGACACAAATATCATCTGGAAGAATCAAAGCGCCTGACCGGCGCGGACTATTCTGTAGTGGTCATCAGCGGCAACTTTATTCAGCGCGGCGATCCCGCTCTGGTGGACAAACATACACGCACGGAAATGGCGTTAAAAAACGGCGCTGACCTGGTTCTGGAGCTTCCCACTCTATATTCGGCGTCCAGTGCGGAATATTTTGCCACCGGCGCAGTGTCACTGCTGGACAAGCTGGGGGTGGTCACCCACCTCTGCTTCGGCAGCGAGTGCGGCGATACCGTCCTGCTGCGTCAGATCGCAGCCATCCTCCGGGAAGAGCCGGCGGACTTCAAGGCGGAATTAAAGGCAAAAATGAAGCAGGGCCTCTCCTATCCTTCCGCCCGCAATTCCGCTCTGATACACCACTGCCCGTCCCTTGCCGAGAGCAGCAAGATCTTTTCTTCGCCAAACAATATTCTTGCCATCGAATACATAAAAGCGATCCTGAATCAGGACAGCAAAATGGAGCCTGTCACTATAAGACGGCTGGGAGCGGAGTACCATGACCCTGCCCCCCGCTCCGGATACTGCTCCGCCCTTGCCATCCGACAGGCTCTCTCCGACGGCCGCGGTCTGTCCTCTGTTGCACATTATATGCCGGACTCTGCCAGAGAGCTGCTCTCTGAACGGCTGGTGCTGGGCAGGGGCATCTGTGCCAACGACTTTTCTTCCGCCTTATATTATAAGCTGCTTTCGGAAAAAGAATCCGGATTTGACAGATACCTGGATGTATCCACCGATCTGTCCAACCGCATCTGCAAGCATCTTACGGAATACAAGAACTTTGATGATTTCTGCGATCTGCTGAAAACAAAGGAGCTTACCTTTACCAGGATCAGCCGCTGTCTGCTGCACATCCTGCTGAATCTCACAAAGGAGGATATGGCGGTGTGCTCCGAGCTCGAACATACCCCCTACGCCCGAATCCTTGGCTTCCGCAGGGACGCGGAGGACCTGCTTACCGCTATCAGGGAGCAGGCTTCCATCCCCCTGGTGACAAAACTGGCAGACGCCGAAAAGCTTCTGCCCACGGATACCTATCTGATGTTAAAGCAGGACATCCAGATCAGCCAGCTTTACTACGGCGTGGCTGCGGGGCTGGCCGGAAAACAGCCCGTCAACGAGTTCAGCATTCCGCTTGTCATAGTGTGACATCTGCTAATTGATTTGCTTGCGGCGATACTATGCCCTTATGCAATCATGGCATTTTCCTTAAACGTATTTATCACCTGTACCAACTTCATCTGTTCATAACGGTTGAAAATCACACAGAACATTTTCCGCGTCAATGCACGCCGGTCCAAAAAGAGCGTATTCTGCTTTATCTTTTAGATGTGAAAAGTTTGCAGCCATGTTTTTTAGTCCCTCTTAATCATTTTTTCCAATTGATTCTTTAACATAGGAAGCTCCGTACAAGCTGTATTATAAACGTCTTCCATTCTTAATGTCTGATATTTATGTGCCGCAATATCACGCATCCCTGCGATAGCTTTCCACGGTATTTGGGGATATTCCCTCCTTGTATCATCCGTGATGTTCTTTATTAGTTCTCCGATATTAATGACCGTCATGCTAACAGCCCGTTTCAACTTTTCATCATTTATAAATTCCTCTAAAGTTGCTGTGCCTAACATCTCATGAGCAATATTAATTTCTGAAATCACCTTACGAAGAATTATTTCATCCCTATGCCGCATACAATTCCACCACCTTACCGATTTCAATCAAATCGGAGTCCTCAATCGGACCATGCACAATGTCAACGCCTACTTTTAAAATCTCCTCAAGTTTCAGTTTTATCATCGACAAAGTAAGCAACGAGATTGGGAGCGAAAACTCCATGATCAAATCTACATCACTGTCTTCACAATCCGTACCTGCCGCTCTTGACCCAAAAAGAGTGATTCGTTTAATAGGGTAGTCATTTACAATCGTTAATATACTGCTTTTCAACATTTCTATTGTCATAAAGTTCTCCTCTCTATTATCCGAAACATTTCTGCATGAGGCTGTCAAACAAAAGTCGCGTGTTTTCCAGATTCCGCTGCGCCTCAGCTTTCGATTTGTTTATTTTTTGCACAAAAGTCACTAACCACCAGCCCTGCTGGTAGTTTGATGTTGGCCCTACGGGGCCAATACTACAGTTCCGCCTGAAGGCGGTCTGACAAACCATTGCTTTTTACTGGTGGCCGCTTGAAAGCGGCTCTTTGTTACTTCTGCTGCTTTTCGGGATCTCCTTCCAGTCGATCCCTCTCATACTGTTCTTCTATATACTTCTTGATGGTTTCTTCATTCACATTACCCACCGTCTCGCAATAATATCCCCTGGCCCAGAAGTGTCTGTTATATCGCTCCCTGTATTCGGGGTGTCTGTCAAATATCATCAGGAGGGTGTGACAACACCCCTCCTTGCACTCTTTCCTTTTATCCGGCCTACGGCCTTTGACACACTTTGCTTGGGCGGGATTGATACATACATATGCACATGATCCGGCATTGTTGCCGCCTTTATAATCATGACTTCTTCCATCCTGCACACTCTCCCAATAATCTCCCCTATCTCTTTTCGTAGTGTTCCAAACATTGCCTTCCTACGGTATTTGGGAATAAATACAATATGGTACGTGCAATTATAGCGGCTATGTGCTAAACTTATATCGTCCATAGGACACCTCCGTTGTATTTGATGTGGTTTGCCAGACCTTCATCTATTATACAGCGGAGTTTTTTATTTTGGTACTCTGCTCACCGCCTCCGGCATCTGTTAGTCTCCCTAGCTCTGCTGGGGGATTTATACTGTTTCATTAAAAGAATTTTTCCTCAATTGTTACTTTCCACCCTTAACCACCTATAAGTATCCTTTTTTCTTCCACATCTGCCACATAATTACCCCAGACTATACTTTTCTGTCAGTACCGCCACACCTTCAATTCTTGAAGCTATGAATAGGCGCTGGGATCCTGCCTCCCCTGTTTACAAATGCTTCACAGGAAAAAGGATTCACAGGCATGATCGGCGCATAGCCCAAAAGCCCGCCGAATTCAACCGTCTCTCCTACGCCCTTCCCGATAACGGGAATGATTCTGACAGCCGTAGTTTTCTGGTTCACCATGCCGATTGCCATCTCATCTGCAATGATTCCTGAGATGGAGGATGCCTTTGTATCTCCGGGAATGGCGATCATATCCAATCCTACGGAGCACACACAGGTCATAGCCTCCAGCTTTTCCAGTGTGAGCGCTCCCGCCTGTACCGCGTTTATCATTCCCTGGTCCTCGCTGACCGGAATAAAGGCGCCGCTTAAGCCTCCCACATAGGAGGAAGCCATGACTCCGCCCTTCTTTACCTGGTCGTTCAAAAGCGCCAGAGCCGCCGTCGTTCCAGGCGCTCCCACATATTCCAGACCTATTTCACAGAGAATATCCGCCACACTGTCGCCGATGGCAGGGGTAGGCGCCAGAGACAGATCCACAATGCCGAAAGGCACTCCCAAACGTGCGGAAGCTTCCCTTGCCACCAGCTGTCCCACACGGGTCACCTTGAAGGCTGTCTTTTTGATGGTTTCACACAATGTCTCAAAGCTTTCTCCCCGCACCTGCTCCAGCGCAGTCTTTACCACGCCGGGACCGCTGACTCCCACATTGATGATCTTGTCCGCTTCCGTCACTCCGTGAAAGGCTCCCGCCATAAAGGGATTGTCGTCCGGCGCGTTACAGAACACTACCAGCTTAGCACAGCCCAGAGAATCTTCCTCCTTCGTATATTCTGCGGTAGACCTGATGATTTCTCCCATCAGCTTTACGGCGTCCATATTGATACCCGTTCTGGTGGAGCCAAGGTTCACGGAGCTGCACACCCGCTCAGTAGTAGAAAGCGCCAGAGGAATAGAGCGGATCAAAAGCTCGTCAGCCGGAGTCATTCCCTTGCTCACCAGTGCAGAATAGCCCCCAATAAAATTTACACCGATATCGTGGGCTACCTTGTCCAGCGTCCTTGCCAATCCTGCATAATCATCCGCCGTCCTGCAGGCCGCCCCGCCCACCAGTGCAATAGGGGTCACGGAGATCCTCTTATTAACAATGGGGACGCCAAACTCCCTGGAAATCTCCTCCCCCGTCTTTACCAGATCCTTTGCGGCCTCATATATCTTCTGATATATTTTTTCGTTCAGCCTCTTTAGATCCGAGTCGATGCAATCCAGAAGGCTGATGCCCATGGTGATGGTACGAACATCCAGATTTTCTTCCTCGATCATCCTGTTTGTCTCGGCTACCTCGTATAAATTGATCATATAAGTCCTTCTCCCTCTCCCTATTACGCCATGCCATCCGAAAGCGTCCCTTCGGGTCCGCCTTCGGATGCGGGCTTGCGCCCTATAGAAAATCTGCCGTGCGCGGCGCTCTGTGAGCAAGCTCACTCGCCCTTCTGTCCCAGTTTGCGCCCTAAGAAAAAATGCCTGCGCCATGCCATCCGAAAGCGTCCCTTCGGGTCCGCCTTCGGATGCGGGCTTGCGCCCTATAGAAAATCTGCCGTGCGCGGCGCTCTGTGAGCAAGCTCACTCGCCCCGCGTACGTCAGATTTTCTGCATGGCTTATATGCGGTGCATCTTGTCGAATATTTCTTCTTTCTGGCACTTGATGACAACGCCGATTTCTTCTCCCAGCGCTGTCAGTTCATCCGACACATCCCCGAAGGGTCTTGCACAGCCGCCCATATCCACGATCATCATCATGTTAAAATACCCCTGCACTATGGTCTGGGAAATATCCAGGATATTGATGCCGTTATCCGCCAGATAAGTACATACCCTGGCGATGATTCCCACCGTATCTTTCCCTACTACAGTTATTATCGTCTTATCCATATACCTCTCCCTCTCTACATTCATACGCTTACTCCACCAATTCCACGGTGCCTAACAGCTCACGGAGTCTAGCGACCCACGGAGTCTAGCGACTCCGGAAAGAATGTCTTCCCAAAGAGTGTGCTATGCACCTTCTTGGACACAAACAATCAATGAGAAGAACGCTGTCCTTGCGTTCTTCAGTGTGAGATTAGAATTTCTTTGCGAAATGCCCTCTGGCATGAGCAAAAACTGCCGCAGGCAGTTAGAAATTCTTCTCACACTTCCACCGCCGGAGTGACCTCGCTGCGCCTTGCCACACGAATGTCAAAATCTCCCGCCTTATAAGGATTATCTCCCATATTGATCTCCATCCGCACGGACTCAAAAGCCAGCTCCGGCAGATTGTTCTCCTTGCTCAGATGTCCCAGAAACACTGTTTTCAGCTTATCGTGCAGTATCCTGCACAAAAGCCGTCCCGAATTCTCGTTGGACAGATGCCCTCTGTCACTTAAGATGCGCTGCTTCAGATAATAGGGATAGGGTCCTACCTGAAGCATATTCACATCATGATTTGCCTCCAGCAGCAGCGCGTCCATACCTTTAAGGCACTCCACCGTATAATCGTTATAGACTCCCAGATCCGTACACACCGCCACTCTTTTTTCCCCGTAGGAAATACGGTAGCCCACAGGCTGGGCCGCATCATGGGAAATATGCATGGGATTCACCGTCAGATCCTTGATGATAAATTTCCGGTCCTCCTGTACCTCATGAAACAGCTCTTCCTCCAGAGTCCCCAGATTTCCGGTATTCCGTATAGCCTCTATGGTTCCCGCCGTGGCATAGATGGGGATTCCGTATTTTCTGACAATGACCCCCAGCCCGTTTATATGGTCTGCGTGCTCATGAGTCACCAGGATACCGTCGATCTCCTTTAACGTAAGCCCCAACTCCTTAAGCCCGCTCTCCGTCCGCTTGCCGCTGATGCCTGCATCCACCAGCAGATGAGTGGCCTCAGACCCCACATAAATACAGTTTCCGCTGCTTCCGCTCGCTATACTGCACAGCCTCATCTTTTGTCCTCTTCCCAGTAAATATCAATTACGTCCCCCTCCGTCAGGGGCTCCATGTACTCCGCCCGGCGCTTATTCAGCTGGGTCACTATAGAGCGCCCCCTGGAGTCGTTCAGATCAAAATCAATAAAGGAGAACACATCCACAAACACATAGCTGCTTTTTCCCTTTAAAGTCACAGGAAGCTTGTTGACGATCACCGTTATTTCGTCAAGCCCCGTAAACTCCCCGCCGGGACTGCCGCCCGGCCCCTTAGCGTTTTCTGTTCCCCCGTTTTCCGCCGCCACCTGCCCGGCGATCCGCCTGGCGGCTTCCTCCGCCGCCTTGGCCGCAGCAGCCTCCTTCGCCGCCT
The DNA here is from genome assembly GCA_023663285.1 of Bacillota bacterium. Classification (GTDB taxonomy): domain Bacteria; phylum Bacillota; class Clostridia; order Lachnospirales; family Lachnospiraceae; genus Acetatifactor. Next base: position 12,689 of record JAMPHT010000030.1, on the reverse strand, counting down.
CTTTTGCCGCCAGACGCTTTGCGGCATCCTCCTCCGTCTCTTCCTCCAGATCCGCAAAGGTGGTCTCGGCGTTCACATCCCAGCTTAAGGTAAAATTCTCATATACATTTGTATTCGGCTTTGCAGGCGTATCGTTCACCAGTATCCTGCCCCCCAGAGGCACATCCATAAATTCCGCAATTTCCCTTACCGTGTAAGAGTTCTGCACCCTGATATCGTCCCCGTCCTTTACCAGATAGAATTCATTTTCCCGCTGCCCGTTTACCGACGCTGTCTTGGGCAGGCTGATTTTCGTTCCGTTGACCACCACATGAAGCTGTTCGCCCAGCTCCGGCAGCTTTCCCAACTCCATGGCTGCAGGCGCTCCCGCGGTGGACGGCGTCACCTCTACCCGGTCTCCGTTATGTACCTGGCTGTAGATATCCGCCGGCTCCCCGTTGACATGGATCACCGCTGCCTCGCCCTCTATCCCCCGCAGGATCCGGCTCTTTCCATTGACCAGATAGGTCAGTGCCTGTCCTCTCTTCGGAAACAGATCCTCATTGGAAAAGTCAGACTGCACCGCCGCATCCGCCACGGAAAGTCTGCCGTTATCGTACAGCTTCACCCGTTTGCCGTTAAAATCTACAAAGATAAAGTTGTTGCTCTGAACATAATAGCTCAAACAGATGCCGATGGGCGTCACCATCATGGAATCCCTTCTGGGATTCACATTTTCAAACTCTATGGTCTGCATGACCTCCTGGCCCCGGATAGCCACACGCTCCTTTACAATGTCCAGTTCCTCTGACAAAGCTTCCGTATAGCCCGGTATGATTCCGCCGCCGCCCACCACAAATACGGCGCTGACAGACTTTTCTCCATTCAGTTCCCGGATGCAGTCCGCTACCTGCTTTGCCATTTCTTTCACATGATCCGCCAGGACCGCTTCCACTTCTTTTGAGGTGATGGATTGGGTCAATCCCATAATATCCTGATATTCTACGGTCTCACGCTCCCCCGCCTGACGCTTGATGCGCTCCGCGGTGTCAAAGTCCACCAGGCAGTGCTGCACAATGATATCCGTCAGACTGTCTCCCGCCACGGGAATCATGCCGTAAGCCGTTATGGTTCCGTCCCTGGTAATGGAAATATCGCTGGTACCTGCTCCCACATCCACCAGCGCCATATTCAGCATCCGGAATCTTTCGGGAATGGCCAGCTGGATCGCGGCGATAGGCTCCAGGGTCAGATTCGCCACGTGCAGATCCGCAAGCTCCACCGCCTTGTAAAGCCCGTCTACCACATCATCCGGAAGAAAGGTTGCAATCAGATCCACCGCCATATTCTTTACCTTATGTCCCTCCAGATTTCCAATCTGATAACCGTTCATATAATAGCGCATGGGCGTATATCCCACACAGTAAAATTTCATTTCCGTCTCATTGTTCCTCTGGAACTCCTCGTAAGCCTGCTCCACTCCCAAGGTGGAAAGAGAATACACATCCTCCTCCGTCACCTCATGCTCCTCCTCAAAGTCCTGCTCCGCATGGGTGGTAACGGTGCGCAGCACACGGCCTGCCGCCGCGATACACACCTCTGTCAGCTTCCGGTTTAAGTCCATTTCCAGCTGCTCCTTCACCTGGCTGATGGTCTGTCCCACCTTCCCGATATCGTGGATCTGCCCGTCCAGCATGGACCTGGTCTCATGCTCTCTGGAATGCTGCGCCAGCACATGAAATTTTCCGCCGCTGAGATACCCTACCGTACCTACAATACTTCTGGTGCCAATGTCCAGCCCGAACACCAGTTGTCCCTGCCCTTCCCTTACTCCTGCCATGTAAAAGCCTCCAGTTTTCTGTCTATTTGTGCAAAGCTCTCCGTCAGCGTTTTGCTGTTGTCTATCACAAAATCACAGCTTTCTCTGAACTGTTCCTCCGATAGCTGGCTTGCCATAATGCCGTCAATTCGCTCCCCGCTGTATCCTCTGGACTGTCTCAGCCGCTTTTGTCTGGTCTCCCGGTCCGCATAAATATACCACATTTCATCCACCAGCGCCCCGTAGCCGCACTCGATGAGCAGCGCAGCCTCCACGAAAAACAGCTCTGTCTCGCTCTTCCTACGCGCCCTTTCCAGACGCTCCAGCAGATAGCTTTTCACTGCGGGATGGATGATGCCGTTGACCTGCTCCAGCAGCTTACCGTCGGAAAAGATCTTTTCTGCCATCCGGTTCTTGTCGATCTGTCCCTCCGGCCCTGTAATATCCTTCCCCAGCAGAGCCACCAGCGCCCGATAGCAATCGGTCCCCGGCTCTTTCACTTCATGGGCGACCCTGTCCGCCAGATAGATTTCGCATTTGTAATGCTTTCCGATATAATTTAACAGCTCTGTCTTTCCTGCTCCGATTCCCCCGGTAATACCTATAAATTTCGGGCGCCTCAGGCTCATAGCTTAGTCTCCTTACGATAATACCTGTAATTCCGGGCTATTTGGCTTCATACCAGTTCTGGCCCGTGTGCAGATCGATTTCCAGTGTCACAGCCAGATCTGCCGCCGTTTTCATATTCTCCGTCAGGATCTGCCTCACCTGCTCCTCTTCTTCCAGCGCCGTCTCGATGACAAGCTCGTCATGGACCTGTAAGATCAGCCGGGACTTCAGCCCTGCATCCCGCAGAGCCTTCCACACCCGTATCATGGCGATCTTGATAATATCCGCCGCCGATCCCTGGATGGGTGAATTCATGGCTACCCTCTCCCCGAAAGAACGCTGCATGAAATTTGAAGAAGAAAGCTCAGGGATGGGCCTGCGTCTGCCGAACATGGTGGTGATATATCCCTGCTCCTTCGCATCCCCGACCAGCTTATCCAGAAATTCCTTTACCTTCGGATAGGTGGTAAAATACTGCTCAATATATTCCGCCGCCTCTTTCCGGCTGATGCTCAGATCCTGGCTCAGCCCGAAGGAGCTGATACCGTAGACGATTCCGAAATTTACCGCCTTTGCGTTCCGGCGCTGCAGCTCCGTCACCTCTTCAAAGGGAGTGTGAAATACCTTTGCCGCCGTGATCCTGTGAATATCCTGATCCATGCGGTAAGCCTCGATCAGCTGCTCATCCCCGGACATATGAGCCAGCACCCGCAGTTCGATCTGAGAGTAATCCGCGTCCATAAACTCATATCCCGCCCTGGGCACGAACACCTTGCGGATCCGCCTGCCCAGCTCCATGCGCATGGGAATATTCTGCAGATTGGGCTCCGTGGAACTGATGCGCCCCGTAGCCGTAATGGTCTGGTTAAAATTCGTATGGATGCGGTGGTCCTCCCCGATAAACACTGCCAGCCCGTCGGCATAAGTGGATTTCAGCTTTGTCAGGGTCCTGTACTCTAAGATATCGTTGACAATGGGGTGATCCTCTGACAGCTTCTCCAGCACATCCGCCGCCGTAGAGTATCCTGTTTTCGTTTTCTTCCCGCCGGGAAGCTTCATGGTCTCAAAGAGCACCTCTCCCAGCTGCTTCGGAGAATTGATGTTGAATTCCACTCCCGCCTGGGCATGGATCGCCTTTTCCAGCTCTTCGATCCTCGCCACCAGCGCGTCGCCGTAGGCTTTCAATTCCTCCCGGCGCACCTCCACGCCCTCCCGCTCCATGTCATACAATACCAGGGACAGAGGCATTTCAATCTCCCTCATCAGCCTGTCCATGCCGCTCTCCCGCAATTTATCCGCCAGCACAGAAGCCGCCTGCAGGGACACATAGGCTCCGTAGCAGCAGTACTCTGCAAATTTGTCCGGCTGCTGCCGGGACGCCTCTTTCAGCTTCTGTTTCCCAAGCAGCTCCGCCCTGCCGGGAAGCATCCGCCCCAGATGCTTAGAAGCTATGGTTTCCACATCATGATCGCTCTTTAAAGGATTCAGAAGGTATGCGCCGATCAGGATGTCAAAATACCGCTCTGTAGTATCCTGTGCCAAAAACCCGTACTGCCCCTTGATGTCAAAGGTAGCTATCCTGACTCTGCGGGACAACTGCTGCAGCGCCTCTTTAAGCTTCTCCCCATCTGTGCCGCTTTCTCCCGATCCGCCTCCCGGCAGGAACAACTGACCGTCCCCCGGTCCGTCGCTCTCCAAAGATCCGCTTCCGAACAGGGACAACTGTTCGTTCTCCGGCTCCCGAACTGCAAAAAAGAAAGTTTCTTCCTCTCCAACGCTGACTGCAATACCCAGAAGGCTTCCGCCCTCCACTGCCAGAAATAACCCTGTCTCCGCCCCGTCCCGAATACCCTCCAGCCTGCCTAAAAGCTCCTTTTCCGAGTTCAGGCGCACAAAGGTTTTTGCCAGTTCCCGGCTTTCCCCGCCCTTTTCCCCGCTTTCAAAACGGTTCAGCAGATTTTTGAATTCCAGCTGCTTGAACAGCTGATAAGCCTCCGGGGTAAAATAGCCCTCCGCCCTGGCCGCCTCATAGTCCAACTCCACGCCGCAATCGATCCGAATAGTGGCAAGCTTCCTGCTCAGATCCGCCAGATCCCTGTTTTCGATCAGGGATTCCCGGATGCTCTTTTTCCCGATCTCCTCCACATGAACATAGATCTCCTCCAGGGAGCCGTACTGCTCCATCAGTTCTGCAGCAGTTTTCTGCCCCACCTTGGGCACGCCGGGAATATTATCCGCCGTGTCTCCCATCAGGGCTTTCAGGTCGATAAACTGCAGCGGCGTCACACCGTATGCCCTCTTCACATCCTCCGGATAATAATCTTCGATCTCCGTCTTTCCCTGCTTTGTCTTGGGAATCCGGATCTTGATATGCTCGTCCGCGATCTGCAAAAGGTCCCTGTCCCCGGACACCAGAGATACCTCTATACCCGCGTCCTGAGCCTTTTTCGCCAACGTACCCAGAATATCGTCCGCCTCAAGTCCTGCCTGTTCCATAATGGCAACGCCCATTGCTTTCAGCACATCCTTCATCACCGGTACCTGCTCCCGCAGTTCCTCCGGCATGGGCTTTCTGGTCCCCTTATATGCCTCATACATCTCATGGCGGAAGGTGGGCGCGTGAACGTCAAAGGCCACTGCCAGATAATCCGGCTTCTCTTCCTCCAGGATCTTGAACATAATATTTAAAAAGCCGTACACCGCATTCGTGTGCAGCCCCTGGGCGTTGGTCAGCTCAGGAAGCCCGTAAAATGCTCTATTTAAGATGCTGTGCCCGTCTATCAGCACAAGCTTTCTGCTCACGCCCATACCAATCCTCCATTTCTGAGCGACTTATCGCGAAGAGACAACGAGAAATCCGCGTGCTGCTTACAGCACCAGGGCTATTTGTTTTCGCTCAGAAACAAACAGCCGCTTGAAAAATAAGCTATCGAGCTTATCATGTAAATATCCGGACGGCAATGCCGATCAAAAGCCCCACCGCCGCGATCTCCATGGCAATACCCAGCCTTATCATATTGCCCTGGAGCCTTATTTTTCTCTTTATCCTGTTCAACCGCCGATCCAGCTCCTTCTGCAGGTCAAAAGCGCTTCCGTCCTCCAGTCTCTGGATGCCTTCCGTCACCAGCAGCTGAATCACCAGCTCTTCCTTACAATTGTCACATTGCTCCATATGCTCGCAAAAGCGCTTCATGGACGAGTAATCCAGCCTGTCTTCTATAAAGCCGGGAATCAGTTTTTCAAACTCTTTACAGTCCATAGGCTATTCATGCCTCACACCGGTCAAGGGCCTGAGCAATGTCCGCGATCAGATCCTCGCTGTCCTCTATGCCGCAGCTGATACGGATCAACTCGGCAGGAACCCCCGCCTCCTTCAGCTGCTCATCCGTCATCTGACGGTGAGTGCTGGACGCAGGATTTAAACAGCAGGTCCTGGCGTCCGCCACATGAGTCTCAATAGCCGCCAGCTTCAGGCTCTTCATAAAGACGCTTGCCGCAGTCCTTCCCCCCTTCAGGCCAAAGGATACCACGCCGCAGCTGCCGTTTGGCAGATACTTCTGCGCCCGCTTATAGTACTTATCTCCCGGCAGCCCGCAATAATTTACATAAGCCACCTTCGGATGCCCGGCCAGAAATTCTGCAACCGCCTGTCCGTTCTCACAGTGCCGCTTCATGCGCACGTGCAGGCTCTCCAGCCCCAGATTCAGGATAAAAGCATTCTGAGGGCTCTGAATAGAACCAAAATCCCGCATCAGCTGCGCGGTACATTTGGTGATAAAAGCTCCCTCTCTGCCAAATTTTTCAGCATAGGTGATCCCGTGATAGCTCTCATCCGGGGTACAAAGTCCGGGATACTTGTCCGCATGGGCCATCCAGTCAAATTTCCCGCTGTCCACAATAGCGCCGCCCACCGCCGCGCCGTGGCCGTCCATATATTTTGTGGTGGAATGAGTCACAATATCCGCTCCCCACTCAAAGGGCCTGCAGTTTACAGGCGTAGCAAAGGTATTGTCAACGATCAGAGGAACACCGTGGGCGTGGGCGCACTTTGCAAACCTCTCGATGTCCAGCACCGTCAGCGCCGGATTTGCTATGGTCTCTCCGAACACAGCCCTGGTGTTGTCCTGAAATGCGGCGTTCAACTCTTCCTCCGCTGCATCGGGGCTCACAAAGGTAACATCGATGCCCATTTTCTTCATGGTGACGGAGATCAGATTGAAGGTGCCGCCGTAAATGGTGCCGGACGCCACAATATGGTCTCCGCAGCTGCAGATATTGAACAGGGCGTAAAAATTGGCCGCCTGGCCGCTGCTGGTGAGCATGGCCGCGGTGCCCCCTTCCAGCTGGGCGATCTTCGCCGCCACATGATCGTTGGTGGGATTCTGGAGCCTTGTGTAAAAATAGCCCTCTGCCTCCAGATCAAAAAGCTTTCCCATACCCTCGCTGGTATCATACTTAAAGGTCGTGCTCTGGATAATAGGGATCTGGCGGGGCTCCCCGTTCCCCGGCGTATAGCCGCCCTGCACGCACACGCTGTTTATCTTCATCTATCATTCCTCCATTCTCGCAATCTAAAGAACCGCACATAAAACCACTTTCCAGTATACACATTCCAGGCTTAAAATTCAACTGTTTTAAGCAATAGAATTCGCTCCTCGCGAAAATATTACTGTCATGCATAAAATAGCGGCGAACCGCTGTCCCACAGTAGTCCGCCGCTATTTCCCGTCCTGTTGCTTTCTGTCTTTATCTTACCCTATTTTCTGTAGTTTTTCACTATGCTCCGCCACTACCTTTTTAAGAATAGATATATCCTGCTTCATCGCCTCGTAATCCTCACTGCTTTCTTTATATCTGTCATAGGTAGATGTATAGCAGGCTTCTATCGTATTCAGCCGGGGCAGGATCAGATTTTCCTGAGTCAATTCAATCTTCTTTACCCTTGTTTTGAGCTCCCTCACATCCTGCTTGAGTTCCTGCATATCTTCCCTGATGGGATCCAACATATTAGATAGGGCAAGCAATAATTCATTATCTGTCATATTCTTTCTCCTCCCCACATCCTCTTATTGATTCCCGCGAGCAATGAGCCAAGTGCCATGCTTGCATGAGCATTTGGCGAATGCCGCGAGGGTCACATACCCCGCTGCTTGCAGTGGGGTTGTTGACTCCATTATATCAAATCTCCGCACTTTTTCAAGCAAAAGTAAAGACATAGCACATTAATCCTGAAACATTAATCCTGTGCCACCACCTCCCGGTAAAACTCCGCATAGTCATTCCGCTTCTCTTTGGTAAACTGTATGGCAGCCCTGGGATGCTGGTTTAAAAGCCCCGTCATCAGATATTGCAGATCGTAGCCCCAGACCACCCCTTCCGCTTTCAGCTTGTTCATATAGGCGTCCACAAACTGAATGGCAGGATAGACATTATATTTCGGGTTGCGCAGAAAGCCCAGCAGCAGCTCCATGGCACAGTTTCCCGCCCCTCTTCCCATGGAAGCATAGGTGGCGTCCAGCCAGTCAACGCCGTCTCCCACCGCTTCGATGGTATTGGCAAAGGCAAGCTGCTGGTTGTTGTGGGCGTGAATGCCCACCTTCTTGCCGTACTTTTCCGCCGCGTTCATGTATATGTCAGCCAGCCTTGCCATCTGCTCCGGATAAATGGCTCCATAGCTGTCCACAATATAGATCACGTCCACAGGGGTCTGCCCCAGAATGTCCAGGGCCACCTTCAGATCCCCCTCCTGGGCATTGGAGATCGCCATGATATTGCAGCTCACCTCATAGCCTTTTCCTGCGGCATCCTCTATCATCTCCACCGCCCCCGGTATCGTATTCAGATAAGTGGCCACCCGTATCAGATCAATGGGACTGTCCGCCCGGCTGATAATGTCCGTCCTGTAGTCGCACCGGCCCACATCCGCCATGACCGCTATCTTCAGATCTGTGGCGTTCTCTCCCACAATGGCCCTTATATCCTCGTCATTGGAAAATTTCCACTTGCCGAATTTATTCACATCAAACATCTCTTTGGACGCCTTATAACCAAACTCCATATAATCCACGCCGGCCCGCAGATTTGTCAAATACAGCGCCTTTACAAATTCATCCGTAAAATAGAAATCATTTACCAGGCCCCCATCCCGAAGCGTAGCGTCCACCACCTTCACATTGGGCCGATATTGGATCAAACTGGATATTTCCTTCATAATTGTTTTCTTTCCTTTCTCCTCCTGATACAGCAGCCTCCGCAGCCCGCAAAATTACTGCCACTCAAGCCTGCTTCATTCTCACAGGTATGCTCCTGCCGCCATTTACTCGCATCGCCTCTTTGGACTCATGAAAAAGAGTTTAGCACTTTAAAGTGCAAAAAGCAATAGTAATTTGTAAAAAAAGGTGTATAATAAGCAATAGCCATCATTATGTATCGGAGGACACCTTTTATGAATATTGCGATCGTAACCGGCGCATCCAGCGGACTGGGTGCGGAATATGTGCGGCAGCTGGATACTTTTGAATGCTTCAACGAGATCTGGGTCATTGCCCGAAGGCAGGATCGGCTCAGGGCATTACAGGAACAGGTAAAGACCCGCCTGCGCCCTGTTGCCTGCGATTTGACAAAGGAAGAAAGCGTCCGGCAGCTAAACGCTCTTCTGCGGAAAAAGCGGCCCAATGTCCGAGTTTTGATCAACTGTGCCGGCTTTGGAAAAATCGGCAGCTATGACCACATTCCCCTGGAGCAGTGTCAGCAGATGATCGACTTAAACTGCCGCGCCGCCGTCACGGTGACCCAGCTTGTACTCCCCTATATGCACCGGGGCGGGCGCATTCTGGAGATCTGTTCCACCTCTGCTTTCCAGCCTCTCCCCTGCATGAATGTTTATTCGGCTTCCAAGGCTTTCCTGTACCGTTATTCCCGTTCTCTTGCCAACGAACTGACAGGCACGGGCATCCGGGTCACTGCCGTATGTCCTTTCTGGGTCAGGGGCACGGAGTTCATCAGCGCTGCAAAAAACACCGACGGCAGCCACCAGGTCAATAATTTTCCCCTTTCCTCCCGCCGGGAGGATGTTGTCCGGCGTTCCCTCCAGGACAGCAGACAGGGACACACGGTCTCCACGCCGGGCTTTGCCTGCACCCTGCACCGCATACTTGCCAAGCTCCTGCCAGGCAGCCTGATGATGGCTGTCTGGAATCAACTCAGAAGATAGAGATTTTATGAAAATTTCCGTGAATCCGCTTGTCAATCAGACGGTTCTATGCTAAAATAATTTTTGCTGTGAGGAAAGTTTATCTATCTTCACATATGCCGGCGTGTCGGAATGGCAGACGAGGCAGACTCAAAATCTGTTGTTGGCAACAACGTGCGGGTTCAAGTCCCGCTGCCGGCATTAAATGAAAAAAGTAGGAAACAGCGGCAAACCAGTGAGAAATCAGAGGTTTGCCGCTGTTTTCATGTCTATTTTTACAAGTTACATTTGTACCGCACAAGCTCAATTTGTTACATTTTTTGTCATGAAATTTGTCATGATTTTATCATTACCTTTTTCTCACACCCGCTTTAGCAGCCCTGCCGTCAGCAAATTATACAGTGCCGTATTCTGGGATGCCGTTTGCCGCGGCTATCTGCTTCCGGAAACTGTATGTGCTGATTATCCCAATGCTTGATAACGCTGCCGCCACCTGCGCCACCTTCCATACAATCCCCGCCCTTCCCAAAGTTACCAGATGTAACGCCTTTCATAATAAAGAGCAATGGTGTTATAATATGTCCCGTTTGCACCAGAGCCGCCTCCGCCATGACAGTAAATAAGGCAATCAAAAAGGACGGTATTATGTGCCGCCCTTCTTTTATTATTATTTCAAAATCAGCTTCTAAAAAGTTTGTTATGTATTTTAATCAATTAGTCCAGTCAATGGACAACCGAAAAAATCTGAATCAACCTTATTTTCTATTTCTTCCTGAGTCATAGGATGCCAATCTTTAGGTTTTTTTTCATAGGCTCCATCTTTTATAGGCCCATTATAATAATAATATCCATCGTCCGCATATCCCCAACTTATAGACCATGCATCTCCACTCTGATCAGTTAATTTTCCATTTTCTACCTTTCCAACATATAAATATTCAACATCTCCATTATCACTATACTTTACATAACGGGCATTCCCAGTATTATCATTATATATGTTATTAGACGTATTTCCTTTATAATAATTCATTAGTCGTTCGTTTTGGGAAGTCAAAAATTTTTCAACGGTCAAAATTTGCTTATCTTTAACATTCTCTGGACTAAATCCTTTAATAAAATCTTTGGTTTTCTCATAAGTCCAAGTTTCTCCGCTGTTATAATTTCCCTGCCGCTTTCTATCATTTACTACCCAAGTGGAATTCTTTCCTTCTATAACTGCTTTATAACTAAAAAGTTCTCCATCATCATATATACCTTCAAAAATAGAAACTAATTTGTCTCCTTCATAAATATTTAATACACACTTTCCATTCCAGTGATTATTTTCGTTAAACCTGCCATAGAAATATGTTTCCTCGTTTCCCTCTGTATAAGATGTAATAATAAGTGTGTCGTATAAATCTTCGGCTCTGTATATTATATCCCCCTCAATGTCACTCGCAATAATATCATCATTTCCCCATGAGGGGGGTGCCAGATACTCTTCATTTTTTATAGTTTCTGTTTTAACATTATATGTATCTTGAAATACTACTTTGTATGCATTTTCGTAATTGCCAAGAGATGCCAGCTGAATAAAAAACTCATGGTCATCATCAACCAATGAGGCTAATTCTTCAATATTATTATTAGTTGATCTAATTTCTTCTTTTATACTGCTAATTTCTTTTTGAGTCTGCTCGTCAGCATTCTTTAATGACGTAAGACTTGCTGTTACATATACTATTGCAGAAGCAAGAGCTGTAACTGGAGTAAGTAACAAACCTACTATTTAGAAACGATTAAGAAAAGTAAGTGGTTGCAGGTTTAAAATCTATTCAAGGATATGGATATCCGTTGTACCAGGCTGCCTGATGGGAGGTCGTGTATCGGTGGGCCACAGGGTATTGGACGGATCAATGCTGAACGTGATATGCTGACCCTCATAGCGGCTCATGTCTTCAACGGACCAGATTGCGATCATCGATAGCTCACCCTCGAAATACCCACCTTCGGGGGCACTGCTTAGGAGACGCAAGGTCTGCGGCGTATCCAGCACGATCACCTGGTAGGTCCTGCTTCGAACCTCCTCCCAGTAATCCTCAGTGAAATATATGGCGGCGGGATCAGGCTCTCCCTGCAGCTCGACGATCCCGTCATAATCGCATATAATGACGGTTCCGGTGAGCACGATGCGGTCCCCATCGACGGGGAGCGTATCATTGTCAGACGGCTCAGACGACGCTGCTCCTCCCGGCTCAGGCGCTGTCCACCTGTCCAAAGCGCTCAAATCCTCAATTTCGTGCCATTCGATCTCGACAAAAGTGATCGAGTCAGGCATTTCGAATATCTGGCCACTCCACCAGGTTTCCCTGTTGAGGGAATCTTCGTCCAGTGTGATCCGTTGCACAGAGCCTTCACCGGTTCCGCCGTACCAGTACAGATCAAACATCCCGTATCCGTCCCCGGCCATGGAGAGGCCGCCGCGGATATAACCGTCCGTAACCACTTCTGGCGGTTGATGCATCGCCCCTGTATCCGGTTCATATTTAAAAACGCGGATATAGACATTAGTTATCGACTGCTCGGTATCCTTGATTTCCCTTCCCAGCAGCAATGTCGGAACCTGATCCTCTGGCTGCATCTGCACCAGCGCGTACCGATAGCCGACGAACTCAAGCCATGACCAATTTGCTTCCGCATATTCCCCATATTCATAACTGTCCGCCTGGCCGACGATAATACGGTACTGCTCCAGAGCCTCATCGATGGGGGCGGGCTCATCCGGCGCTTCCGTTTCCTCCACTGCTTCCGATTCCCCCGGTGCTTCTGATTCACTCTGTATCTCCGACTTCTCCGGTATTTCCGATTCCTTCCGGTCAATGGAGTCTTCCGTGGTCGGCGGTTCCTGAGACTCAGCGACATCGGAGGCGATCCGGGTTGCGCCATAAGCGCCAAGGCTCACAACCGCCACAGCGGCAAGTGCAATAAGGCCGATCTTCAACATACCAAGGCCGCCGGTTACGGCGGCGCCCACTGCTCCACCTCCCGCTGCCGCGCCGCCAGCAGCCCCGGCACCCATTGTCTCGCCACCTGCCGCCGCTCCGG
>JAMPHT010000002.1 GCA_023663285.1 Bacillota bacterium | reverse complement strand
CAGGGATAAAAATTTGACCACACGCTTATTAAAAAGCTTCGTGAAACAACCCTGATGAATTGATTGCAACAGTTGCAAAATCGTGATTTTGTGCTATAATAAAATCTGGGTAGTTATCATTTTTATGGAGAGCAAACGGGTGGCAGAGAACAGGATAAAAGAACCTGAGCGGTGGCAGCTGAGACACGCGGCAGGCACCTACTGGCTGCTGGATATGATGCAGGAGCCGGGCAGCAGGAGACCGCCGCTTTCGCTGAATCAGGTCGGAGCGGAGATCTGGGGATTCTTACAGCAGGGGATGCAGGAAGAAGCTGCTGCGGAGCAGCTGAGCAGCCGATATCAGATCCACAGGGAAACGGCGCTTGCGGATGTGCGTGGTTTCCTGGCGGGTCTGGAAGCCCAGGGAGTCGTTATCGGTAAGGAATAATCAGCGGCGGGGGTACACAGGAAAATATGAATATATTGCTGATCGGCGGAGCAGGTAATTTGATCAATAATCTGATCATCAAACTGAATAAAGAGGGACACAGAATATCCCTGCTGACGGGAGACCGATATGGAAAGGCTTCCTATCAGCATACGTTTGAAAAATATAATTTTCCCTATGAAAGCGACAGCCTGAAGGAGATATTTGAGAGTGTCAGGCCGGAGCTTACTGTTTTTATGGGGGCGTATGACACAAATTTCAAATGGACCGGCGAGGGCGTGGAGCGGGAGGCGGTTCGTTTTTCGGGCAGCCTGATGAATATCCTCATGGCATATTCTCAGTACACGGAGGGGAGGTTTCTGTATCTTTCCACCCAGGAGGTGTATGGAGACAGCTATCCGGAGAACATAACGGAAACAGAGCCTGTGACGCCGGACGGCATTCCTGCCATGGTCTGGTCCCAGGGCGAGGAAATGTGTGAAAATTACCGGAGGAGCTGCGAAAAGGATATCATTGTCCTGCGGCTGGATCATGTGTACGGTATTCCGGAGAGCCGCAGGGACGCCAGGGACATTTGCAGCCGTATGTGCCTGGAAGCCCTGGAGAGCAAGCGTATCACCGTGGGGGAGAACCGTGTGTTTTCTATTCTGTATGTGACGGACGCGGTAGAGTTTATCAACCGTCTGGCCATGTGTAAAGAGCACAGAAGTTCTGTCTATAATCTGTCCTCCATGCGGGAACTGACGGAAAAGGAACTGGCGGATATGATATGTCAGGTCTGGGAGGAGCCGCTGGAGCTGATCCCCGTGCAGGATCAGGAGAGCAGAAGCATTCTTTCCGATGCTTTATACGAGAGCGAATTCGGCAATCCGTTTTTCTGCGAGGTGCAGGATACGGTGAAAAAGATAACCACACAGATGAAGCGGAAATCCCATCTGTTCCTGAACGGAGGAGAAAATGACAAGCCTCTGAAGGAAAGGATCAGGGATAAGGCGGGCTGGCTGTTTAAGACTCTGCTTCCCTTTGCGGAAAATCTGATATTGTTTATTCCCTTCTTCATGCTGAACAACCGGGCGGTGGGCAGCGAATATTTTGCAAATCTGGACTTTTACCTGTTGTATGTCTTATTGTTTGCCATTGTTTACGGCCAGCATCAGGCGACCCTTTCCTCGGTGCTTTCGGTGGCGGGCTACTGTTTCCGGCAGATGTATGACCGATCCGCTTTTGAGGTCATGCTGGACGCCAATACATATGTGTGGATAGCACAGTTGTTTATTCTGGGACTGGTAGTGGGCTATATGCGGGACCAGATCACGAAGCTGAAGCAGGAGAGCCAGAGCGAAAGAGAATTCCTGGATATGCAGCTCGTGGATATTCAGGATATCAACAGCAGTAACGTGCGTGTGAAGGCGGCGCTGGAGACGCAGATAGTAAACCAGAACGACAGTGTGGGAAAGATCTACAGTATCACCTCGGCCCTGGATCAATACAGCCCGGAGGAGGTGCTGTTCTATGCGGCGGAAATGATTGGGAAGCTCCTAAAGAGCAAGGATGTTGCCATTTATACCGTGTCAAACCGGGCATATGCCAGACTGTTTTCCTCTACCTCCCAGAAGGCGCGCCAGTTGGGCAGCTCCATCCAGTATACGAATATGGGGGAACTGTACGAAACGCTGCTGGAGCGCAAAGTGTTTATCAACCGGAAGATGGAAGAGCATTATCCGCTGATGGCGAACGCCATTTTTGAGAATGAAGAGATGCAGATGATCATTATGGTGTGGGGGATCCCTTGGGAGCGTATGACGCTGGGACAGGCCAATCAGCTGGTAGTCATCAGTGCGCTGATCCAGAATGCCGTGCTGCGTGCAAACCGGTATCTTGTAGCGCTGGAGGAGCAGCGCTATGTGGCGGGGACCCAGACGCTGAAAACGGAAGCCTTCCAGACGTTGGTGAAGGCGTATCTGACAGCCAGGAACAGGGGGCTGACAGAGTGTACCCTGCTGGCGGTACAGGTGGAAGAGGGCGATTATATGGAGGCGGCAAAGCTTTTGACCGGCAAGCTCCGTCAGTCGGACTATATCGGCACATTGGAGGACGGCAGGCTGTATACTTTGCTTGCCAATACGAACGGCGGGGATGCGGAGTATGTTATCCAGCGTTTTGCAGAGTTGGGATATAAGAGCAGTATTGTGGCAAACGGATAAAGGGGGGCGGCAGGAATGATGACAAAGCAGATCATATTGTGCGTATTGCTTGGGATAAACCTGCTGATCGTGCTGATCTACCTGGCCTGGAATCTGCTGCGGAAGCGCACAAAGAGCCGCAGCTGTATCATTCGCAGCCTGGTCATGCTGCTCTGCCCGCTGGTGGGGCCCCTGCTTTTTGCACTGTCTCAGCTTTTTTTCCGCCTGTTCTTTTCGGCTCCCGTGAACCTGGAGGATGTGGTGTTCAGCAAGGAGCGGAAGCGTACTTTCGTTCATGCGGAGGAGGATCGGGAGCGGAATCTGGTGCCGCTGGAGGAAGCTATTGAGATCACGGATACCGATAATCTCCGGGGGTTGATGATGAATATAGTCCGTGGGGATATTCAGAAATCCCTGGCTTCTATCATGCTGGCGTTGAACAGCGAGGATTCGGAGACGGCCCATTATGCGGCCAGCGTGCTTCAGGACGCCCTGAACGATTTTAGGGCCAATGTGCAGAAGCAGTACAACCTTATCATGGAGGAAGGTCCGGAGCAGCTGGAGCTTGCGGAAGCATTGGTCGATTATATGGATCAAGTGTTGGTACAGCACGTATTTACAGAGCTGGAGCAGGAGCGCTACGTGGGCATCATGGGCGAGGTCTGTGAGCTTTTGTATAATAAAGACAGGCCACGTATGACCAGCGCCAGGTATGAGGCGATCAGTCTCAGGTATTTGGAGCTGGAGGATTTTGAGAGCAGTGAAAAATGGTGTGAGAGGGCGGAGTATCATTATCCCAACACGCTGGCCACTTTTGCCTGCCTGCTGAAGCTTTATTTCAACAGCGGGCAGAAACGTAAATTCTTTGAGGTGATCGATGAGCTGAAGCATTCTTCCGTGGTGCTGGATCACGAGATGCTTGAGCTTATCAGGGTATTTCAGTGAGTATGAAGAAGGGGACAGGAATGGTATCTCGTCGGAACTTTTTCAGCATATGTACCATGATGGCAGTGCTGTTTTTCATGTTCCAGTTCTTCCTTCTGTTTAAGGAGGGCGGGAACGCATACGATATAAATGCATATGTGGGGGGAGATGTCCCGTCGGGGACGGAACGTTGGGAGGCTTCCGAAGAAACGGATGCGCCGGATATTCTGTTCCTTGGGAAAGCAGGGGGAGAACTGGCTAACGTGGTAAGTCAGTGGTGCCTGTACACAAAGCACAGCCTGACTGTGGCGGAAAGCCCTGAGCAGATGCTGGAGCTTTTGCGGGAAAACCCGGCGGAAATGCTGCTGATCGACGGGGAATCGTTGGAGCTGCCTCTGCAGGAGGAGACGCTGCTGGAGCTGGCTGAAACAGGGACGGCCATGGTGTTCCTGCGCCTGCCTCAGGCGCGGGTGCTGGAAAGCTGTACAGGGCTTAAAAGTCTTCTGGGAATTTCGGAAGTGGCGGCGTTTTCGGTAGAGACGGAGGGGATCCAGCTGTATTCCGGGTTCCTGCTGGGCGGAGGTGTTACCTATAAGGTCAGCAGGGAGGAAGATAAGGAACTGCAGGACCTGGTTACGGATGTGTCCTGGTATCGGTTGGGCAAAGGGACTAAGGTGTATATGACAGGATTGCTGGACGAAGATGAAATAGAGCGGGAAATGTTTCCGCCGATTGTTTGGCGTAATAATTTTCGGGGGACCTTTGTATTTGCGGTGAATGGCAATTATATGACACGGGTGTCAGGAATGGGATTTTTAAGCGGATTTGTCTACGAATTGGAGGATTATGCTTTGTATCCGGTGGTCAATGCGCAAAATGCAACCATAGCAAATTTTCCGGGCTTTGCCGGGGAGAATGTGGAGAAGCTGAACGAACTCTATAGCCGCAGTCCGGGCGCCTTGCAGCAGGATGTGATGTGGCCGGGATTGTCGGCACTTTCGGATTTGAACAAGAGAAAGCTTACCTGCTTTTTCATGGCACAATATGATTACGGAGACGATGCGGAGCCTTCGGGGGAAGATATTGTATTTTTCCTGCAGCAGCTGAAAGAAATCAGCGGAGAAGCCGGACAGACCCTTGAATATAAAGGGAATGTGTCATTGGCGGAGAAGCTTGTCAGAGATAGGGTATTTTGGAAACAGAATGACATTTCCTATCAGTTCAGTGCCTATTACGCCGGAGAAATACTGGAGGATGCGGAGAAAGAGGCGCTTACGGACGGAAGCCTGGAGAATGTAAGAACGGTGGTGAGCAGTTACCGGGAAGGCGGACAGCTGCTGTCTTATTACAATGACGGAATCACGGTGCAGTGTGTTACAGGAAATGCAAGTACATATACCTATTCGCGGGATCTACAGTTAAGAAGCCTGGACACGGCTTTGGGTTATTCCAATCTGCTGCTGGACATGAAACCGGCGTTTTGGCCGCAGTCAAAAGAAGAGCAGTGGGAAAATTATTTTGACGAGATTTCAAGTAATGTGGGAACCTACTGGCTGGAGAAGGACAGGTTTGAAAGTACCACTTTGACTGAGAGCGACAGGCGGGTGAGGAACTTTTTGAATCTGGAATATACGCAGTTCAGGCAGGGAGATACCATTACTATAAATACGGAGAGAGCGGAAGAAGCGTGGTTTCTGCTGAGAACTCACGGAGAGACTGTGAAAGAGATGCAGGGGGGAGATTACCGTTGCCTGGAGGATGACACTTATCTGATTCATATCACTGCGCATTCCGCGCAGCTGCAGCTTGAGAAAAAGCAGGGAGAGACAGAATTTTACTTTCCGGGATGATGGTAAAAAGGGAGAATCGTTGTGAAAATATGTATTGTAGCAGAGGGCTGTTACCCCTATGTGGTGGGCGGGGTGTCCAGCTGGATCCACAGTATGATAAGGGCGTTTCCCAAGGTGGAGTTCGTGGTGCTTGCCATAGTTTCCAAACGTGCTCAGAGCGGGAAGTTCGTCTATGAACTGCCGGATAATGTGACGGAGGTCTACGAGGCATATCTGGAGGATCTGGACTGGGGACATAAGCGCAAGAGCGGGAAGCGGACCCAGCTGAATAAAGAAGAATACAAGGCGCTGAGAAGCATTTTGCTGGATGAGGCTGTGGACTGGGACACTGTCTTTAACCTGTTCCAGAAAAAGCGTTTTTCCATTGACGACCTGCTGATGGGAGCGGATTTTTTGAATATTGTGAAGGAGTGCTATCAGAGAAGATATCCCCTGATTGTCTTTTCCGATTTCCTCTGGACCATGCGTTCTATCTATATGCCGCTATTTCTGATCCTGCAGACCCCGCTGCCGAAAGCGGACATTTATCATTGCGTGGCCACCGGGTATGCAGGGGTACTGGGGAGTATGGCAAAGCATTTTTACCGGAGCGGGCTGTTGATATCAGAGCATGGTATCTATACCAGAGAGAGAGAGGAGGAACTGCTGAAGGCTAACTGGGTGGAAGGTATCTATAAAAATGTATGGATCGACCAGTTCCGAAAGATGTCCCGGCTTGCCTATGAAAGAGCAGACGGCGTCACCAGCCTGTATGAGCATGCAAGGCAGCTGCAGCTGGGGCTGGGGTGCGAGGAGGAAAAAACAAAGGTCACGCCCAACGGTATCGACATGAGCCGTTTTGCCGATATACCGGGGAAGCAGCCGGAGGATGAAGGATATATCAACGTGGGTGCAGTGCTTCGTGTGGCCCCCATCAAGGATGTCAAGACCATGATCCGGGCCTTTGCCTTTGCAAAGGAGCAGAACCCGGCGCTGCGTCTGTGGATCATGGGACCGGTGGATGAGGACAAGGAGTATGCGGAGGAGTGCTACCAGCTGGTGGAGGCAATGCGGGTCAGGGATGTGATTTTTACCGGGCGTATCGATGTGCGGGAATATCTGGGCAGGATGGACTTTACGATACTGACCAGCGTCAGTGAGGGACAGCCCCTGACGATCCTGGAGGGTTACGCGGCCAAAAAGCCTGTGATCGCTACGGATGTAGGAAACTGCCGGGGCCTGATATACGGTGAGGAGGGCGACGATTTGGGGGCTGCCGGGATACTGACCCACATTATGAATGTGGAGGAGATCACCGCCGCCATCAGGGAGCTTGCCCAGTCTCCGGAACGGCGGAGAACCATGGGGGAATGTGGCTACGCCAGGCTGAAAGCAAATTATCAGCTGAGCCAGATGATAGAGACCTATGAGCAGCTTTATACAAAGATAGGCTGGGAATACGGAAAGATTTGGCCGGGAGAGGATGATGAGACGGACGGCTACGGCGCGACGCCTTCGGGGGCCGCAGACGGCTATGGAGCGGAGCTTTCGGAGGCGGCAGATGGTTATGGCGCGGAGCTTCCAGAGGCGGCAGATACGGACGGCCATGGAAAGGAATCGCAGGAATATCATGAGAAGTATCATGAGGAATATGACTACGGAGATACTGCTGCAAGCGGTTACGGCTGGACGCTCCGGCATCCGGATCATGCAGCGGAGGCTGCCGAGGACGACGATTACGGCCGGGCAGCTTCGGAGGGCGATGATTACGACTCGGCGGCAGATGGAAGGGATTTTGACGAGGAAGGCTTTGTCCTGGATGATTTCACCGCCGCAGGCGCGAATATGGAAGATTATGATATAGAGGATCTGGACGCGGAGGACTTCGACTTAGAGGATCCTGACGTGGAAAGCACGTAGAAGCGGGATCCGCCAGTGGAAGAGATAAAGACAGGATAAAGACAGGGGGACCGGATATGGCAGGTATTGGCGTTAGATTGAATCGAATATTCAGCAAGAACACGATCACCACTAACCTGATAGGCTTCGGATACAGTATGGTCATCACCATCGCGCCCATGTTTCTGGTGATCGGCGCATTGATCGTCATGCAGCAGATACTGGGATATGCAAAGATCGACTATGCCTCCAGAGAGCTGTGTTCCTGCACGGTGCTGTATATTTTCATTTTTTCACTTACTACGGCGGCGCCCTTCAACGCGGTACTGTCACGGTATCTTTCGGATGTTATCTACAACGAGACCTATGACGACATCCTGCCCTGTTATTACGTGGGATTGACGCTGAATATCTTGTTGAGCTGCATTGTGGGGATCCCGTTCTGCATTCGGGAGCATCTGCTGGGCGTGGAGCTGGTGTTTGTCTTTATCAGCTACTGCGGGTACATGAGCCTTGTCATGGTATTTTATTCCATGCTGTATCTGTCCATATGTAAGGATTATAAGAAAATATCCGTGTTTTTCCTGATAGGTATGGCCGTGGCGATCTTATTGTCTTTGGCGCTGGTAAAGCTGTTCAAAGTAGATGTGATCTACAGTATCGTGGTTTCGCTGACGGTGGGCTTTCTGGTGATCGGATGTCTGGAGCTGGCGTTGATCAAGAGCTACTTTAGAAAAAACAGCGGGAAATACCGGGAGGTGCTGGAGTATTTTAAGAGCCACTGGCAGCTGACTATCACCAACACTCTTTATACAGTGGGGATGTATGTCCATAATTTTGTGTTCTGGTCCACGGATATGCGAATGGAGGTGAAGGGCGGGTTTATCTGTATGCCCACCTACGACATGGCTACCTGTCTTGCCATGTTCACCAATATCACCGCAAGTATGATCTTTATTTCCAGGGTGGAGATGCACTTTCATGAGCGGTACAAGGCATATTCCGAGGCGGTCATCGGCGGCCGGGGCGCAGACATTGAGGACGCCAAGAAGATGATGTTCGGGCAGCTCTCGGAAGAGCTGATGAATCTGACCCGGCTGCAGTTTATTGTGTCTGTGGTGATCTTCTTCATCTGCATCATCCTGCTTCCAAAGATAGGCTTCGGCGGACAGATCATGCGGATCTATCCCTGCCTGGCTGCAGGCTATTTCATTCTGTTCATCATGTATGCGGCCATTATCTTTCAGTACTATTTTAACGATATGACAGGGGCAATGATGACGTCCGTCACCTTCTTTGCAGTGACTCTGGCGGGAAGTATTTATGCCAGCCGTTTAAGCCCGCTGTGGTTTGGAATGGGGGTGGTGGCAGGCTCTTTCGCCGGCTGGGTCATGGCCTACTACAGACTGCGCAGGATCGAAAAGACCATGGACGTACATATATTCTGCAACGGCAGCATTTTGAAAAGGGGGAAGGGGCGGAAGCCCTCCAACCTGGTCTATGTGAAAGGCGGTATTGGCAGCGGCCAAGGGGCGGACAGTTCGGAAAACGGCAGGAACAGGGAACGACAGCAGGCAGTGCAGATGAAAAAAAAGAAAATGGGGGGGGCGTAGGGAATGGAAACGGGAGATATACTGCGGATCATTATTTGCTGCGGGGGCGTAGCGCTTTTGGGTCTTACCATGTCCTCCCTTGCCAGGCGGAGGATGACAGAGCCCTTCTGCCTGGCCTGGGGAATCATCAGCGTGGTGCTGATACTGGCGGGCATTTTGCTGCGGCCCAGCATATGGAACCGTTTTATCAGTCTTACAGGTATGTTTCTGGTGCTGCTTCTGGGCTTTGCCGTGATCTACATCGCCTTTTTTGTCAGCACCAGAGTGTCCGAGCTGATGCGGAAGAATCAGGAGCTTGCCATGCAGGTGTCTCTGTTGAACTGGGAGAAGGACGAGCTGTGGAAGAAGCTTGAGGAACTGTCCGGAAGGATGGAGGATGAGTCTGTATGAAAAAGCTTCTGTTTGTGATCAATACCCTGGGACAGGCGGGAGCGGAGACGGCGCTGCTGAACCTGCTTCGGCAGATAGATCCGAAGCAGTATGAGGTCTCGCTTTATGTGCTGATGGGCCAGGGGGAGATGGTAAGCGAGCTTCCGGAATATGTGAGGCTGCTGAACCGCTCTTTTTATGACAGACCCGTGTTGAGCGGGGCGGGCAGGCGGCTGATGGCGCGCCGGGTCATGGCGGCGGCTCTTCGCAGGGGGACGGTTTTCAGGCTGCTGCCCTATCTGATCAGGAATCTTTTTGCCATGGCGGCAAAGGGCCGAGTGCAGACGGATAAGCTGCTGTGGCGGCTTTTGTCTGACGGCGAACAGCGCTTTTCTGCAAGATACGATTTGGCGGTGGCTTATCTGGAGGGCGGCTCCGCCTACTATGTAGCGGATCATGTGAAGGCGGCAAAAAAGGCGGCCTTTATACACATAGATTATGAGCAGGCAGGCTACACCAGGCAGCTGGATAAAGACTGTTATCCGGCATTTGACAGGATCTTTTCCGTGTCCGACGAGGTGAAGGCTTCTTTTGACAGGGTATATCCGGAATGTGGGGACCGGAGCTTTGTTTTTCAAAATCTGCTGGATGTAGAGGAAATCAGGAGAAAGGCATCCCTGCCGGGGGGCTTTGAGGATGATTTTCAGGGGATCCGCATTTTGACGGTGGGGCGGCTCACCGCACAAAAGGCATATGACGCCGCGCTGGATGCTATGAGCCTGCTGAAGGAGCGGGGAGAGCAGGTGCGGTGGTATGTGCTGGGAGAGGGAGATCAGAGGAGTTCTCTGGAGGAAAAGAGGAAAAAGCTGGGGTTGGAGCAGGATTTTCTATTACCGGGAGCCGTGAGGAATCCCTATCCCTATTTTGCGCAGGCGGATATATATGTCCACGCCACCCGGTTTGAGGGGAAGAGCATTGCCATACAGGAGGCCCAGATCCTGGGAAAGCCTATTCTGGTATCTGACTGCAGCGGCAACAGGGAGCAGGTGACGGATGAGGTGGACGGGCTGTTCTGCGATCTGACGCCGGAGAGCATCTGTGAGGGGATACAGAGACTGATCCATACGCCAAAGCTGCGAGAGGACTTAGGCAGGGCGGCTGCCGGGCGTTCCTTTGGGGACAGGGCGGAGCTGGATAAGCTGCTGGGGCTTGTATAGCTTCAGAGCCTGCACTGTGAAGAGATGGGGGAGAAAAAATGGGGGAAAAGATACGGAAGAAGCTGCTGATCATCATTCCGGCATACAATGAGGAAAAGAGCATAGGCGATACATTGGATACGCTGGAGGCTGCCGGGATCCCGGAGTGGGCGGATATTCTGGTCATGAACGACGCTTCTACGGACAAGACGGCGGAGATCGTCAGGCATAAGGGCTACCCGGTAGTGACCCACGTCTATAATCTGGGGTATGGCAGCGGATTGCAGGTAGGCTATAAATATGCCGTGGACAAGGGCTATGAGTATGTGATCCAGATGGATGCGGACGGGCAGCACGCGGTCAGCAATGTGAAAAAGATCTACGACAGGCTGCTTGCGGAGAATGAAGAGGGGAAAAGACCGGATATTGTGCTGGGTTCCCGGTTTGTGGAGGGCAGTGAGACCTATCCCGTATCCTTTGTGAAAAGAATAGCCTACAGCTTTTTCAGGGTATTGATCCGGATCGGGACCGGCAGGAAGATAAAGGATCCCACCACAGGGCTTCAGGGCTTGAGCAGACGGGCTTTTTCCTATTATGCTGAGTTCCGGCATTTTGACGATCAGTATCCGGATGCAAATATGATCATGCAGATGCTGCTGCTGGGCTATCAGGTGGAGGAGATGCCTGCGCTGATGTTTGCCAGACATGAGGGAGTCAGTATGCACCATGGAGTCATAAAGCCGCTGATATATATGTTCCGCATGATGTATTCCATCATCGCGGTGTGGATGCGTATCAAGGTGTTCAAACAGAGGTAACGGGAGGCCGGAATGAAGTTTTTGGAAAAAATAAAAAAATCGGAATCCGGCTGGAAAATCGATCCCGCCGACCTTACAGAGCGGCCGGAGGATGTCTGCAATCCATGCAGGGGATGGTATCAGATCCATACCTTTCAGGCGGATTCGGAGCCGGATTTCGGAGAATTGGAATGGTGTCTGGACCGGAAAGCGTCCCTGGCCCTGGTCTTTGTGGATATAGGAGGCTTCAGGGACAGGAAGCTGGACGAGGAGGCTCTTGACCGGATAAGGCGTATTCTTGCTTTTTTCCGTGATAATCATTACAATATGATCCTGCGGGTGGCGTACGACCATCAGGGAAAGGCTGTGGAGAGAGAGCCTTACTTCTGGGATCAGGTAAAGGAGCATATGCGCCAGGTGGGAAAGCTGCTCAGGGAGTACGGGGAACACATTTTCATCTATCAGGGTCTGCTCACGGGAAACTGGGGAGAGATGCACACCACCCGCTTTCAGGATGAGCGGAAAAGGAAAGAGCTTTGGGAGATCCTGCAGGAATACATACCTGAGAATACCTATGCCGCCGTGCGCCGCCCCGCATACTGGCGGCAGCTCCACGGAGAACAGAAGAACGGGCGGTATGGCAGGCGGGACATGGGCCTGTTCGACGACGCCATATTTGCCTCCGGGGATCACCTGGGCACCTTCGGGATCCTTGGCCGTGAAAACGGCTGGGGAGAGGCGTGGAAGCGGGAGGAAGAGCTGTGCTTTGAGGAGGAGCTGTGCCGTATCGTGCCAAACGGAGGGGAGGCCGTTTACGGGGAAGCCTTTCAGGAGCAGTTGACGCCGAAGCTTACGGAGGAGACTTTACGCCGGATGCACATCACCTATTTGAACAAGGTCTATGACGCCGGGATACTGGACATCTGGAAGCAGTGGAAATATGCCGGGGCGGCGGAGTGGAACGGGAAAAGCCTGTATGACTATATCGGCGCCCATCTGGGATATCGTCTGGTGATCCGAAGCGTCCGGCTTCAGGCCGGGCGGGGAGAGAAAAGCGGGAAGCTGGAGATCGTCATAGAGAATACCGGGTTTGCCTCTCTGTATCAGGAGGCGGAGTTCTGGCTGGAGAGCAAAGCTCTACCCGGAGACCGGATGTCCGAAGAGTCAGGGCAGATGCCTGAAAAGGAGGGGCCTCAGGAGCAGGGCGCAGAGCGGCTGCGCCTTGCGCCGGAAAAGAATGCGGATACCGTCTGGAACAGCGGAGAGATCAGAAGCTTATCCTGCAATATTTTGCTGAAGCCCCGGCAGCTGTGGATCCGGGCAAACAGAAAGGCGGACGGGGCGTGCATCCGGTTTGCCAACGGCTGTGATAAGGACGGAAGGACAAAAATAGGGGAACTGGAGAGATAAAAAGATTGGTCACATGGTATTGGGCAGGTGAATATGTAAAGGTACTGGCGGGATACTTATTTCTGATGTTTATCTGGCCTGCCGTTGTGCTGCGCAGATTCCTGAACGGCCGTTCCACCACGTTCTGCTTTGCCTTTTGCACTACCTTTCAGCCCGTGCTGATCAATACGGTGGTGATCATGCTGGGACTGTTCCATCTGCTGAATATATGGGTGGTCCGGGGGCTGTTCTACATCCCGTTTCTGATAGAAGTGTTCAAATGGCTGGGCTGGGGCAGAAAGGAAGGACGTAATATCAAGCATCTGCTGAACGGGACCTACGGGATGAAAATGTTCAGCCACAACTTGTTGTCAGGCATCGGAAAGCGGATAAAGGGGATCCTTCAGATGCTTTGCAGGCGCTGTCATTCCCACTGGTGGGAGTACGGACTGCTTTCGGTCATCATTATCTATGGGATGATCTATTTTTCATGGGGTGCATTTCAGGATTACTCTTATGGTTTCGGGGATCTGTATCCTCATAACGCATGGATATATGGCCTGGTGCAGGGACAGATTTTTGTGGAGGGTGTCTATCCGGAGGGAATGCATTGTTTCCTTTACGGCCTGCACGCCCTGTTTGGCATTCGGATATACAGTTGTCTGCTGTTTATGGCGGGAATTCATGTGGCGGTTTATCTTCTGGCGGCTTACGTCCTGTTCAAAGAGGTGTTTCGCTGGCGATATACGCCCATGCTTGTATTGACGGCGTTTCTGACGCTGGATGTGGTCTGTATTGATGAAATATACGGTATGTCCCGTCTGCAGTGGTCCCTGCCCATGGAATTCGGCTTGTATTCAGTTTTCCTGTGTGCTGCTTTTCTGGTGCGCTACCTGCACTCTGAGAAGCGGACCGTATTCAGGGGAAAACTGACGAAAGGGTATTGGGATGAAAATCTGTTGGTGTTTGCCCTTGCTCTTGCCGCATCCCTTGCGATTCATTTTTATCCTACTATTATGGCATTTTTCCTTTGTGTGGCCTTTGTACCGGTTCATCTGAAAAGGATTTTTTCCCGGACGAGGTTTACGCCGCTGGTGGCGGCTGTGGCCGCAGGGGTCCTGGTGGCGGTGCTTCCCATGGGAGGCGCGCTGCTCTCAGGAATTCCTTTTCAGGGGTCTATCGGCTGGGCAATGAGTGTCATTGACGGAACGGAAAACCAGTTTATAAGCGGAACGGATGAAGAAGATGCCGGGACAGAGCCTGGGCAGACAAGTGAGGGAGTGCAGGGCGGCGGAGAAGCTTTTACCGCTGTCGGAGAGGCCGTCGGCAACGGAGAAGAAGTGGAGCAGATAAAAGAGCCGATATCGGTTCGCATTGTGGCATTACTTCAGCGGATAAAAGAGTTTCTGCTAAAAGAGGGACAGGCGCTTTACAAGGCCGGCTATGAGACTTTGTATCGCTCTGAACGGGCGCAATGGATCGTGGCTTTTACTGTTTTAGCTCTTTTGATATGGCTGTGCTATCGGCTGCCGGCCGGTTTGCTGTGGCTGGCGCTGCGCAGGAGAAAACGGAAGCCGAAGCCGGCATATTTTGATCAGTATCTGTCGATTACTTTTGCGTCGATTCTGTTTGTGGGGATGTACGGTGCCACCAGTCTGGGGCTGCCGTCTCTGATTGCGGGCTCCAGACTGTGTTCTACCATTCAGATGCTCATTCTTGCCATGATGGGCGTGCCCTTTGATATACTGTTTACGGTAATTGCCTTGATAGTCTGGAAGGGACTTCTCAAGGCAGTGGCGGCCATGGCGGTGGCGGGTATTTATGTTTTTACTCTTGTGACGGGGACATATCACGGCTTCCTGTATTATGAGCTGACCCGTTTTAACGGTGCGGTGTTGACGACCTATTCCATTACGGCGACGCTTCCGCCATACAGTTATATGATCATTTCTCCTGTCGACGAGTTGTATCAGCAGATACAGTATGGCTGGCACGAGGAGTTGGTTTCATTCGTAAACCAGTGTCAGGAGGAGGAATACCGTCTGCCTGCGGAGCATTTATTTATCTTCATTGAGAAGACGCCTATCGAGTATGCTCAGAGCCATTTTTTCACCGGACCCAGGTGGCTGGCATACGAGAAGTATGCAGATTATTATGATTCCTACGTCAGCCAGTGTCCGGACATTACGGTTTCAAAGCTTATACCGGAAGAGGAACTGACGGGGTCAAAATATGTATTTGAAGTCAGCTCCTCCGTTTATTCTTTCTTGAATGCCCGTACGGTGCTGGAATCTCTGGCATATAAATGGTGTCAGGAATTTGCCGCATTGTATCCGGGCGAATTGAAGACCTACTATGAGGATGAGCATTTTGTGTGTTATTATATAAAGCAGAACCCGCAAAACTTGTATCAACTGGGAATTTTATATCAGAGTGAGGAAGAGTGGAAGTGAGTAAAGAGCAGGAAAGGCAAAAAAAGAAGCATAGGTTATCGCGTGTCATTGTGAGCCTGTTTGTTTTCTGTCTGCTATTGCTTTTGGGAGGGACAGGCTGGATGCTATATAAACGGGATGGCGAGGCGCTGGCGCTGTCAGAACGGCTTGCGGCACTTTCTGATGAGTATTCGGGGCTTACGGAGGAGCATTCCACACTTACGGGGGAGCATACGGCGCTTTCCAATCAGTTCTCAGCGCTGTTGGGGCATTTTTCCACGCTTTGGCAGAATTATCTGGAGGCCAGGGGACATGGTATGGGTACAGCGGAAAGCTTTGAATTTACAGAGTCTGCCAGGGAACTGAAGAATCCAAACAGGGGATTTTATCATATGCACGGTTACTTCATTAAAGATGAAGTCAGGAGCTTTGAGAGCTTTCAGGAAGATCTTGGCTGGAGATATGCCAAGGATAACAAGACCAGCCTGACAATGATTCAGATAAACCTGCAATATTTTAAAAGCAGGGAGATCTCGGAGAAGGGTCTGCAAAGCCTGGATAATCTGTTCCGGGCCCTGGAGGAGCATGTGGATGACAAGCATTTGATCATACGTTTTCTCTATGACTGGGATGGGAAAAATCTGCAGTATGAGCCGGACAGTCTGGATACCATTTTGCGGCATATAGAACAGGTAGGACCCTGGCTGAAGGAACACAGCGACCAGATATTTTTGACCCAGGGCCTGTTTATCGGCAGTTGGGGGGAGATGCACAGCTCAAAATTTCTGGGCACGGAGAATTATCAGGCTCTTGCTGAAGCATTATACGAGGCGACGGCGGACAGTACTTATCTTTCCGTGCGTATGCCTGCCCAGTGGAGAATGATTACGGGAATCGGAGATCCGAGTCTGGTAGATCGGGGGGACGGAACTCTGGCATCCCGACTGGGCCTGTTTAATGATGGTATGCTGGGAAGCTGGAGCGATTACGGAACCTACGGAGATCAGACACGGGCGGAGCATGGAGACTTCACTTTCTGGAATCGTCAGGAGGAATTGGCTTTTCAGGACATTCTGTGCAGAATCGTACCTATTGGCGGGGAAATCATGAATCCTAATTCTTATAATGATTTTGAAAATGCGCTGGCGGATATGAAGGCCATGCACGTCACCTACGCCAACCGGGATTTTGATACCAGGGTGTTCAACAAGTGGGAAAAAACCACTGTGCAGGAGGACGGCTGTTTTAACGGCATGGACGGACTGACCTATATGGAGCGGCATTTGGGTTACCGCCTGGTGCTGCGGAAAGCGGAGTTGGAGTATGACTGGAAAGAGGACGGGCTGACGGCGGAGATAACACTTCAAAACGTGGGATTTGCACCGATATACAGAGAAACGCAGGTAGAACTGGTTCTGTATGACAGGGAGCATGGAAGAGAATATTCCTATGTCTGTGATCCGACGCAGGATATTAGGGATCTGGCGGGAGGCACCCAGTCTGACGAACAAAAGACGCTGCGCTGGGAACTTTCCATGGGCGGGATGCCTCAGGGAGAGTATGAGGTATATTTCCATATGTCCGATGCTTTGTCGGGGGAAATAATACTGCTGGGAAATGAGCAGGACCCGGATAGAATAGGTTACAGGGTGGGTACGCTGAAACTGGGAGAAACCGAAGAAATAAAAGAACTCTGGAAACAAGAGTTTCCGGAGTGGATGGCTCGAATTCTTGAGTAGAGAAATGCAGATATGGGAGAAATAAACCAATGCAGGAGATCGATTTTGTAGTAACCTGGCTGAATGAAAGTGATCCGGACTGGCGCCGGAGCAGGGAAAAGTATGCCCCCGGAGAAGGGGAGGACGGAAGAGCCGAGAGATATCGGGACTGGGGGCTGTTCCGCTACTGGTTCAGAGGTGTAGAAAAGTTTGCACCTTGGGTGCGCAAGGTACATCTGGTGACCTGGGGGCATATACCGGAGTGGTTGAATACAGACTGCCCCAGGCTGAATGTGGTGCGGCATGAGGACATTATTCCTGCAGAATTTCTTCCCACCTTTAACGGGAACGTAATAGAAATCTATCTATACCGTATCAGGGGGCTTGCAGAGCAGTTTGTCTATTTCAATGACGATATGTATTTGACAAAACCGGTAAAGCCGGAATATTTTTTCAGGGGGGGTCTGCCCTGCGATATGCTGGCTCTGCAGCCGGTAGTGGCAAACAGGGACAATCCGGTGATGTCTCATCTGTTTTTAAACAATGCGCTGGTATTGTCCAAATATTTTGACAAACGGGAAAATGTGCGCAGACAACCGGGAAGCTATTTTCACATCGGATATCCCCCTCTGTATTTTTGCTATAATTTTCTGGAGCTTTTTTTTCCACGGTTTACGGGCTTCTATACGGTGCATGGTCCCATGCCTTTCTTAAAAAGCACCTTTCAGGAGTTGTGGGAGAAGGAAGGGGAAGCGCTGGAAAAGATGTCAGCTAATCGGTTCCGCAGCCGGGATGACTTAACGCCTTATTTGTTTCGAGAATATCAGAAACTGTCAGGACGCTTCCGGCCAAAGAATATACAGCAGGATTTTGCATTTTTCACGGTAATCGGCAAAACGGACAGACTGCTTCGTACCATCAGAAAACAAAAGAAAAAAACCATATGTATCAACGACGTATCTATTCCTGAAAATCAGGCGGAGGAAGCGGGAAAAGCGATCAGAGGAGCGTTTCAGCAGATATTACCGACTCCCTCAGTGTTTGAACAGGATGAGGCAGCTATCGGCTGCAGAATGAGAGGATAAGGTGACGGAGAAAAGCAGGACTGAATATTCGGCGAGAAATGCAACGGTGGCAATGTGCTCCCGAATTCTCGCCATGCTTGCCGGTTTTGTGGCAAGAGTGGTATTTACCCATACTCTCAGCGAAGAGTATGTGGGAATCAACGGACTGTTTACAGACATACTGAATGTGCTTGCGTTGTCGGAGCTGGGAGTGGGGACTGCCATTACCTACGCTCTGTACAAGCCTATTTCCGAGGGAAATATAGAGAAGCAGAAAGCTTTGATGCGGATGTACCGCAATTTTTACCGGGGAGTGGCAGGCATGGTGCTGACGCTGGGGCTGCTGTTAGTCCCGTTTCTGGGATACCTGTTCAGAGATCAGCCAAGAGTGGAACATTTGACCTTGATATATCTGTTGTACCTTGCAAACTCCGTACTGTCCTATACGTTTGTTTATAAGAGGACTCTGGTGGATGCCCATCAGCTCAGCTATATAGGAGTGCTTTATCAGACAATGTCCTGGTTTGCGCAGAGCTTGCTGCAGATAGGAGTACTTCTGCTCACGAAAAACTTTATGCTTTATGTATCCGTGATGGCAGTGTGTACTATAGCAAATAATCTGTGTATCTCTGCAAAGGCTGACAGGATGTATCCTTATCTGCAGGACAAAAAGGCGGAAAAGCTTCCGGAGGAGGAGCGGAAGGGGATTTTCCGTAATATCCGTGCCATGCTGATGCACAAGACCAGTACGGTAATCGTAAACAGCACAGACAATCTGTTACTTTCCGCGCTGGTAGGAATCCGCAGTGTGGGCTGCTATACCAATTATTTTCTGATCATCGGTTCCATTCAGCAGGTGCTTGCCCAGATGTTCGGCGGGATCACTGCAAGTGTAGGAAATCTGGGAGTGGAAAGCAGTCCGGGGCGTGTCAGGAAGATTTTTGAGGCTTCTTTTTTTATGGGACAGTGGGTGTACGGCATGGTCGCTATCTGTCTTTATCAGGTGTTGAATCCCTTTGTGGAATTGTTTTTCGGCAGTCAGTATGTGTTCCCAGAGTACATTACGCTGGTGCTGTGTCTGAACTTTTACATAACGGGTATGAGACAGCCGACTCTGATTTTCAGGGATTCCCTGGGAGTATTCTGGTATGATCGCTATAAGTCCCTGGCGGAGGCGGTTATCAATCTTGTTGTTTCCTGGGTCTTGGGAAAGCAGTTGGGAACCATAGGTGTATTTATAGGTACAACCGTCAGCATGGTGACGACCTCTCTGTGGGTGGAGCCTTATATGCTGTATCGGCATAAGCTGGAGTGTTCTTCCGGAAGATATTTTCTACGGTATGGCATTTATGCGGCGGTAACCTTTGGAGTGTGGTTTGGCTTGGATGTTTTATGCAGACAGATGACTGGCTCCCTGTTTTCAGTGTGTGCCGGACGTCTGGTGTGTTGCCTGCTTGTGACAAATCTGGTGTATTTACTGGTGTATCACCGCACAAAGGAATTTAGGCTTTTGAAGCAGAAGGGACTGGCAATCCTCCATAAATCAAAGAGGTAAAGGCGTATGGAAACAGGTAAGGAAGAGTATCTGCTACTGCAGCTGCTGGGAGAGGGGCTGACAGAGAAGGAGCCGGCGGAAAGCTGCGCAGTGGCGGCAATGGACGAAAAAGTGAAAAAGACGATGGACTGGAATCGGCTGGAGACGGTGGCCCGCAGACATTCCGTGCTTTCCCTGCTCTGTTACCCCTGCATGGGAACAGAGGAGCTTCCGGAGCAGCTTAGAAAAGCAGTGGCACAGGAGGCAAGGGGGATAGTGCTGCAAAGCTATCGGCTGCTTTTTGCCACCAGGGCGGCAGTGCGGCAGCTGGAAGGAGCAGGGATCCCTGTAGCAGTGCTGAAGGGTGTCGCTGCAGCCCGCTCTTACCCGGAACCGGAGCTGCGCAAGGCGGGAGATATTGACCTGCTGGTACATCCCGAACATCTGGAGGCAGCCTGCAGGGAGCTGGAAAAGATCGGCTGCAGGGTGGCGGAGCGGCAGCCTGCCCTGCATCATGTGGTGCTGGTGACGGAGGAGGGAATCGAGACAGAGATCCATACTATGCTGGCGGAGCCCTTCGACAATGAGCAGATAAACGAATATCTGAAGGAAAAGCTGCCGGAGTGTCTGGAACACAGGGTTCGACGGGAGGTCATGGGGGTGGAGCTGCCTATGCTGGATTATGGCTGTCACGCATTTGAACTGCTTCTGCATATGCTGCAGCATTTTCTGCGTTCCGGGTTCGGACTGCGGTTCCTCTGCGACTGGGTGGTATTATGGAGAGAGGAAGTGTCTGAGAAAGAGCGCAGAAGGTATCTGGAGCTGGTGCGGGAGAGCAGGGTGAAGGGATTTTCCGACATGGTAACAAAAGCCTGCTGTCAGTATCTGGGGTTGGAAAAGGAACGTGTAGACTGGATGGGGCTTCCGATGCAATTAAGGGCGGAGGGCTTTATGCGGGAGGTCCTGGAGGCGGAGGAATTCGGAAAGTCCTCCAAAGAGCGAATGGTAGTACTGCGAAAGCCCGGACTTGTGGGCTATGTCTGGGAGTTTCAGCATCAGATGCATCTGAACTTTCCACGGGCAGGAAAATGGTTCCCTCTATGGCCTGTGCTCTGGGTGGTGACACTGATAAGATTTTTGCGGAACAATCGGAAGATCCGAGGGGTTTCAGGGCGCACGATCCTGCGGAAGGCTTCGGAGCGCAGTCGGGTCATGGAGCAGATGAAGCTGTGGAAGTGAGGCCGTCCAGCCACTGATCCATGACGGCGCGGACGGTATCCACAGCCGTGGATTCCTTGGTGCAGCAGAGGCGGCAGATAAGGAGACGTCTGCTTGCAGTTTCCGCTCCATGGAGGTTTAAGGCTGCCTGCTCCCTGGTCCAGACGGGAGAGATCAGATGCTGTGCAACCAATAATTGTTTTTCCTCTTCAGGGAGCTGTTCCACAGTATCACTGGGAGCCTGTCTGAGGAAAACGATGCCGCCCAGGGGCCAGAGGCCGGGGGTGGATATTTCGGAGGTGCCGCACCAGGGCAGGCCGTGTACTCTGGGGCTCTGTGCTGCTGACAGCTCCAGGAGGTTTAAGTCGCCGTTGACAAGGGGCACCTGTAAAAGTCTCTTCCAGAGATTGGTGTGGGTGCTCTTGCCGGCGCCGGAATGCCCGGAAAACAGCCAGATGTGGTCCCGATACAGAAGAGAGGCGGAGTGCAGGGCAAACAGACCCTTTCGCTGTGCCAGAAAGAGATAGCAGAGGCGGATGGCGTGGAAGATATCCTTTACAAAAAGCTCTGTGGGCTCCCCGCCGGCAAAGATCAAAACCTGGGAACCGTCGGAGGAGAGCCGGATCTCCAGGGGACTTTCCGCCGCCGGAAAGACCAGGATATAGCCGACCTCGTTTTCCAGCACCAGCAGCTGGCTGTTGCGCAGCAGGATCCTGCCCAGGGGGTGAGAGCCGGGGGCAAAGGGACGAAGCTCAAAGCGCTGGTCAATGGCGTCCGGGGAAACGGCGGGTATGCAAAAGGCAGAAAAATCAGCGGAAAAATATTTTTCCGGGCCGGTGAAGGACAGAGTCAGTCCGCCGATAGAAAGGTATCTGTCTCCGGCGGCGGGAGCGGCAGGGCAGGATCCTTCCTGCAGCAGACCCCAAAGCCGGAGGCTGTTTAAAAACTGCAATATATCCGCCTGAAGCTGCGGAAGCTCTTCGTCAGCGGCGTGAAAATGGGCGGCGCAGAGAGAGAGGATCTGTTCCTCTGTTATTTCCGTATCAAGCAGATCCCAGATGTAGGCTCCGGTCCGGTTGATCCTAACGCCCCGACGCAGGTCAGCCACGCCCTGTCCGAAAGGCAGGAGATAGGGGACGCCGTTCAGTTCGTGGAGCATATAATTATCGTTTTGCTTCATAAGAGTGTTCCCGTGTTTGTTTTTAGTAATAAGCAGGCGCGTTCTTCCCGCTAACGCTCATTATATCTTATTTGAAAGTAAAAGTAAACTCGCGGAAGGAGAAAATGTGCTTGACAGTCAAATGTCTTAAATGCTAGCATTTGTATAGTATTCTTGAGGTTTTATAATAAAAGCAGCGAAAGGCTAAAATTTATGGGTATCTATCTGAATCCGGGGAATAAGGGCTTTTGGGAGTCTGTACGTTCGGAGATCTATGTTGACAAGACGGGTCTGATCGCAGACATGAACAAATTCATCAATACAGAGCAGAAATATATCTGTGTCAGCAGGCCTCGGCGTTTCGGGAAATCTATGGCGCTGAAGATGCTGGCCGCTTATTACAGCAGGGGCTGTGAATCCGGAGACCTGTTTGCGGGTAGAGTGATCGAGAACTGCCTAAGCTTTGATGAGCATTTGAATAAATATGATGTGGTTTTTCTGAATATGCAGCAGTTCCTGATCGAGGCTCCTGCCGGGAAGGTGACAGAGTATCTGGAGCAGGAGGTACTGGAGGATCTTAAGGAGGAATATGGGGATATTTTGCAGGGGCGGGATATGGGGCTTGCCGCTGCATTTAGAAGGATCTATGCAAAAACGGAAAAGCAGTTTATTTTTCTGATAGATGAGTGGGACTGTGTCATGCGGGAACGGCAGGAGTCGGAGGCGCTGCAGAGACAATATCTGGATTTTTTAAGAAATCTTTTTAAGGATCAGGTATATGTCGCGCTTGTTTATATGACGGGTATTTTGCCTGTGAAGAAGTACGGTCTGCATTCGGCATTGAATATGTTCAGGGAGCTTTCCATGACAGATCAGAACTCTTTAGAGGAATATACAGGATTTACGGAGAGTGAGGTAAAGGCACTGTGCAGGCGGTATGGCATGGATTTTGCCGAGGCGGGCAGTTGGTATGACGGATATCGGTTTATGAGTTTTAAGCATATTTATAATCCCAAGTCTGTGGTGGAGGCTATGTCCCGACATCGGTTTTCAAATTATTGGACGGCCACGGAATCCTATGAGGCCCTGAAAATCTATATCGATATGGACTTTGACGGGCTGCGCGCAGATATTGTGCATATGCTGGGAGGCGGATACGTCAGGGTCAATACCCGGAGCTTCCAGAATGATATGCAGAATTTCAAGACAAAGGACGATGTGCTTACGCTGCTGATCCATTTAGGATATCTTGCGTATGATTCGGAGGAGGAAACAGCATTTATTCCCAACAGGGAAATCAGCGAAGAATTTAAAAACGCCATGAGTGTCAGCGGCTGGCCGGAAATCATGCGTATTCTGAAGGAATCAGACAAGCTGCTGCAGGATACGTTGAATGGTGATGCTGCCAGTGTTGCCGCAGGGCTTGACCGGGCGCATACGGAAGCGGCTTCCATACTGACATATAATGATGAAAATTCCCTTGCTTGTGCAATCGGTCTTGCGTATTACAGTGCAAGAAAGGATTACAAACTCATAAGGGAATTTCCGGCAGGTCATGGTTATGCCGATATTGTTTTTTTACCGCTGCCCTCTGTAGGTAAGCCGGCGATCGTGGTGGAACTGAAATATGATAAGTCAGCTCATGCCGCAATTCAGCAGATAAAGGACAGGCATTATACCGGAAGCTTCGAGGGATATACGGGTGAGATACTGGCTGTAGGAATAAGCTATGACAGGGATAACGTCAATAAACCGCATAGCTGCGTGATAGAGCGTCTGAAAAAGCAAAGTTGATTTTTGTCTGGACGAAAGTGGAGGAATATAGTAAAATATATTTTAATGGTACTGGTAAGGGGGAACGGTGATGAGACATCTTGAATGGGATGACCGCTATATAATCAATGTGGATTTTATTGACAAGGAGCATCAGACGCTTTTTGCCACCATGAACAAGCTGCTCAGGATCATCGAGAGCGAAGAAAAAAGTGAATGGGCGTGCAGGGAGGGCATAAAATACTTAAAAAACCATACGGTGGAGCATTTTGAGCATGAGGAAAATTATATGCAGTCCATCCAGCATGAAGAGTACGAGATACATAAGCGCCTGCATGACGATTTTCGATACCATACCCTTCCCTCTCTGGAAGCGGAGCTGGAGGAGACACAGTATTCGGAGGAGGCCGTCAAGCATTTCCTGGGGGTCTGCATCGGCTGGGTGATCGCCCATACCAAGACGGAGGATCAGAGGATCGCAATGAAAAAGCCTGCCGCCAAGCGGGTGAAGCTTCTGCCGGGAAAAGAGATAGAGGCGCTTGAGACGGTGATCATGCAGCTGACTAAGGAGGTAGTGGGCTTTCCTGCAAAGCTTATCAGCGAGCAGTACGCCGGGGAGAATTTCGGCAAGATGATCTGCTGTCGGTTCTGCTACCGGGGAGAACAGAAAAACAAGTGGGAAGTGACCCTCATTATGGAGGAGCGCTTTGTGCTCAGCGTGGTGGGCAAGATACTGAATGTGGAATATCCGAGAGTTGACGACATGGTGATCAATGTGATCCGGTATGTGGCCCGTCAGTTCTTAGAGCAGGTCAGGGAGAACTTCCCGGCCATAGACCTTCTGACCCTGGAAAAGGAGAGTCTGCTGACCCATGAGCAGATCGTAAAGTCTTATGAGCGGGACGAGAAACTGTGCAGCCTGCTGTTTGACACAGGGAAAGGGTATTTTGCATTCTATGCGACCTCTTCAGGTACGGTCAACGGAAAGCTTTCCCCTGCCATCGACGCACAGCACGCCATGGGCATCATTCATAACTATCTGGACAGGGAAAAGGAGGAACGGGCAAGGGAAAAGCGTAAGATCCTTGTGGTGGACGACTCGGATTTCCTGCGGGCCAGTATGTGTAAGCTGCTTTGCAGCGACTATGAAGTGATAGAAGCAAGCTCCAGCATATCTGCGATCAAGAAGATAGCGCTGAACAGACCGGATCTGGTGCTGCTGGATTATGAAATGCCCATCTGCGACGGGAAGCAGGCCCTTGAGATGATTCGCTCGGAGACGGATATGGCGGATACTCCGGTATTTTTCCTGACCGGCAGGGGGGATCGGGAGAGCGTCAAAAAGGTAATCGCCTTAAAACCGGAGGGGTATCTGTTAAAGACCATGCCGGAGAAGGAGATCAAGGCGAGCATTGACGATTTCTTTGAAAAGAGGAGTAAGGTGCAGTAAAGCAGTGTAGGGGATATATCGCAGCAGCGCCCCGCCAGATTTTTCCAGGCTTTTCCGTGTATGATCATATTGTATAGTTTTTCGGCTTGCTTTAATATAGTGTCTTTATGGGAGTTACACCATGACAGTTGGTTAGAGAGCAGGTTTTTGTAATCAATATCAGGCTTTGCATCGGTTTCCAGAATTCGGAGTTCTACCTTTGTCAGGCATTCCGCTGGTACGGGTATCATGTTATTGAAGTCTGTGTAAAAAGAAAAATTCATAGCATTCTCTCCAAAGGTGAAGGGCTGAACATTGTGGCTCAGCCCTTCGTTTTTTGACTCCC
Organism: Bacillota bacterium; assembly: GCA_023663285.1. Lineage (GTDB taxonomy): Bacteria > Bacillota > Clostridia > Lachnospirales > Lachnospiraceae > Acetatifactor. Next base: position 89,667 of record JAMPHT010000002.1, on the reverse strand, counting down.
ACTTGATTTGGTAGGGTACACCGCTTTTTGAGTATCACTACTCGTCAATATTATTATACGTAAGACAGGGAAATATGTCAACGGTTTCATATATGCTGCATAAAATAATCGTGACAAATCGGGCAGTCATTCATAAGCTGTAATCAATGTATGAGATTTACTAAATATAGGAATATTCCGCAGGAGGCAGCATGGGAAGGACCGTCGGCATTGGGCATCAGGATTTTGAACGCTTGATTCAAAATAATTATTTTTATATCGATAAGACAGCCTTTATCAGGGAATGGTGGGAAAGCGGGGATGCCGTTACCTTGATCACTCGTCCCAGACGCTTTGGAAAAACCCTGAATATGAGTATGCTGGAATGTTTTTTTTCGCTGAAATATGAAGATCGGGGAGATTTGTTCAAGGGACTTTCTATATGGCAGGATGAAAGCTACAGACAGCTGCAGGGTTCCTATCCTGTGATCAGCCTTTCGTTTGCAAATGTAAAGGGGAATTCCTTTTCAAATATCAGAAAACAAATATGTCAAATCATAAAGGATCTGTACAACAAGCATGATTATCTGCTTGCCAGCGACTGCATGAATGAGGACGAAAAGAAAATTTTCAGAAAAGTATCTGCTGAGATGGAGGACTATATAGCAGTCAATGCCTTAAATGCCTTATCAGATTATTTGTCCCGATATTATGGGAAAAAGGTGATCATCCTGCTGGATGAGTATGATACGCCCATGCAGGAAGCCTATGTCAGAGGATTTTGGGGAGAGTTGGCGGAATTTACCAGAAATCTGTTCAATGCGGCGTTTAAGACAAATCCGTATCTGGAGCGGGCTGTTATGACCGGAATCACCAGAGTTAGTAAAGAATCTGTTTTTTCCGATCTGAATAATCTGGAGGTCGTAACTACCACATCGAAGTCCTATTCGGACAGCTTTGGCTTTACGGAGGAAGAAGTTTTTTCGGCGTTGGATGAATACGGGATGGGAGACAGCAGAGCCGAGGTCAAAAGGTGGTATGACGGCTTTGTTTTTGGAGAGAGCAGGGATATTTATAATCCATGGTCTATTTTGAACTATCTGAAAACAGGAAAATACGCCACCTACTGGGCCAACACCAGTTCCAACAGCCTGGTTGGAAAGCTGATCCGAGAGGGAAACAGGAGCGTAAAGCAGGATTTTGAGAAGCTGATGCAGGGCGAAAGTATTACAATGGAATTGGATGAGCGGATCGTATATGATCAGCTGAACGGGAAAAAGAATGCAATCTGGAGCCTTCTGCTTGCCGGCGGCTATCTGAAAGCGGAAGCTGTTGAATTTGTTGAGGAAACAGGTCGGTGGCTTTATACGCTTTCGTTGACAAACAGGGAAGTCTGCATTATGTTCACCGAGATGATCCGGGATTGGTTTGCGGAGGCGGAGGACAGCTATAATGATTTTATTAAAGCGTTACTGCTGAACGATCTGAAGGCGATGAACGATTATATGAACAGGGTGGCGCTGCAGACCTTCAGTTTCTTTGATACGGGAAAGCAGCCGTCAGGGGAAGAGCCGGAACGGTTTTACCATGGCTTTGTATTGGGGCTGATGGTGGAGCTGGCAGACAGATATGTGCTGACATCCAACAGAGAGAGCGGATTTGGAAGGTATGACGTCATGCTGGAGCCCAGGCAGGGGGCGGCTGACGGTATGGGCAGTGCTATTATCATCGAGTTTAAGGTGCAGGATTCAAAGGAAAAGACGCTGGAGGAGACGGCGGCCGCCGCGCTGGAGCAGATAGACAGGATGAAGTATGAGACGGCGCTTGTTCAAAGAGGAATTCCCAGGGAATGTATCCGCAAATATGGATTTGCATTCCGGGGGAAAGAGGTGCTGATTAGATAGTCACATATTTTTTGCCAATTTTGGGAAAGATACTTGTTTTTTGGGTCGCGATATGTTACTATAGTCCTAACATTATAGGTTCTGACGTGAAGAAAACAGAAAATTTTTGACTGTTGTTAAAACAGCGGAAAGAAGAAGGGAGAGGATAAAGGTGACAAATTATGAAAGGCCGGTGGTGCTGGCCAACGAGGATGTGGCAGAAGGGGTATATGCGGCCAGTGGAGCGCCGGCAGGCTCTGTGTCAGTGTCCGGTGTGGAGTTGACAAGTGCAGGTAGTCAATACAATAAGGTCAATACATACAAGGTAACCATAAAGAACAGTGGAAGCGAAGAATCAACGGATTGGTCGGTCAATATATCTGTTACTTCCGGCACAGCAACAGGTGCGCAGGTATACAATGGCTGGCTGGCAAGTGCATCATTAAGCGGGAGTACGATAACCATAACACCCGGTGGTGGCGGAGCGATTCCGGTAGGTGAAAAGATAACTGTTGAAGTTGTTGTGTCGTATAGCAGTGATTCGGTTGAAGTGAAGTAAGAAAGTAAAAACGGGCGAGTTGTAAATGTACATGAAAGCTTGTGAAAATACTGCAATCACAGGCTTTAAAGGATAGAAAGCAGTGCATTAGGAAGGGAGAGGGTAAAGATGATGAATTATGAAAAGCCGATAGTATTGGCAAATGAGGATGTGGCTGAGGGTGTGTATGCAGCGAGCGGTGCTGCTGAAGAAACGAGCAGCGATTGCTGGAAGGTTGATGTCACCATGGATCAACAGGATGCAGGAGGATATTCAACTTATCGGGTGAAGGCTAAGCATAGTGATGGTGTGACGCATATTTCTTCAAAGACGGTTGTGACGGTTGTATTTAATGGTTCTGTATCAGCAGCCGAATTTGAAGGTTCTGCTGAGGTGAGCGGGAATACAGTGACGCTGACAAGAGAGTCTCATGCAAATGCATATTATTCCGGAGATAATTATGACTCTCTGTTAAAGATATGGCCGAAAGGGTTAGCAGTAACCAGTTCCGGTATTGTCTGTACCCATGTTGTAAATGTACAGGGCGGATTTGATTGATTTTGTTGCGGCAGACATAAATTAGGGAACAAAAAGAGACAGCACTACCTTTTGCAGGTGGTGCTGTTTTGATTACAGATATACGACAGATGTAGGATGAGGTTCAGTGTCCTACCGAAAAAGTGAGAGGGCATCCGGCATGAGCGTTCGGGAACGGGTAAAATTTTATATGGGCAGGATCAAGGCCGGACGCATTCAGGAGATGCTGCGGCAGACTAAGTGGATTTATGAGTATGCCCGCCACTATTGGCTTGCCATGATTTTTTATACCCTGCTGGGATTGACGGGGACGGTGGTGTCGCTGTTGTCCAGCTTTGTCTCCAGGGATCTGGTAAATATCATTACAGGCTTTCAGGCGGGAGAGGTGGTAAAGACCTTTGCCGCCATGATAGGCTTAGGAATAGGCAGTACGATCGTGAACCAGATCTCAAGCTACGCCTCTTCCTGGATCGGCATGAAAGTGGACTCGGAGATCAAGTCCGATATTTTTTCCAAGATACTGGTGACGGACTGGGAGTCCCTGACACAGTATCACACCGGGGATCTGCTGACCAGATGGAGCAGCGACGCCTCCAATATTTCTAACGGTGTGTTGAATTTTGTGCCGAATATGATCATCTATCTGTTCCGTTTTATCAGCGCCTTTGTGGTGGTGGTGGCCAATGATGTGTCCTTTGCTATTTTTGCATTCTTAGGTATGCCGGTGAGCCTGCTTCTGTCAAAGACCCTTATGCGCCGCATGGTGAACAACAACAAGCGCAGCGCCGCCATGGGAGCAAAGATGTCCGGCTTTAACCAGGAGACCTTTTCCAATATCCAGACTATCAAGGCATTTGACCTGATTCCCTTTTACACCAGTAAGCTGAAGCGCCTTCAGGCGGACTATATCAGTATGCGGCTGGAGTTCCAGCGGATGTCCATGGGAACGTCGCTGTTGTTGTCCGTGGTGTCCATGCTGGTTTCCTACGGCGCTTACGGCTGGGGTATCTACCGGGTGTGGAGCGGCGCCATTGACTACGGCACGATGACCCTGTTTTTGAGCTTGTCCGGGACCCTGACAGGCGCTCTGCATAATCTGACTTCCCTGGTCCCTTCCGTCATCAGCCTGACTACCTCTGCGGGGCGGCTCATGGACATTGTGGAAATGCCCCAGGAGGATTACAGCCATGGCGAGGAGGCGGCAGCATTTGGTGAACGGCATCGGGCGGAAGGCGTGTCACTACAGCTGACGGATGTAAATTATGCCTATCGCGGCGGGGAGCCGGTCTTTGCGGGGGCGTCCATCGAGGCCCATCCCCATGAGATCATTGCGCTGGTGGGACCCTCCGGCGAGGGCAAGACGACCATGCTGAGGCTGCTGCTTTCGCTGATTTTTCCAAAGGAAGGGAGTATCAGTATCTTTTCGGGGGCGGACAGGATGGAGATGAGTCCATCCACCAGGAAGCTTTTTTCCTATGTACCCCAGGGGAATACCATGTTTTCAGGCACCATTGCGGAAAATATGCGGAACGTGAAGCCGGACGCCACGGATGAGGAGATCATAGAGGCATTGAGGATGGCCTGTGCCTGGGACTTTGTGAGCAGGTTGGGGGATGGAATCAATGCAAAGGTAGGCGAGCGGGGCGGAGGCTTCTCGGAAGGACAGGCCCAGCGGCTTTCCATTGCAAGGTCATTGATCCGGAAATCGCCCATTCTGCTGATGGACGAGGCGACATCGGCGCTGGATGTGGCTACGGAGCGGAAGGTCCTGCAGAATATCCTGAAGGATTCCTATCCCCGCACCTGTATTTTGACCACTCACCGGCCTACGGTCTTAAGTATGTGCAGCAGGGTCTATGCCATACGGGACAGGCGCTGCGTCTGTCTTGAGGAGAGCGAGATCGATGAGATGATACGGAACTTCTGAAAAAGGGGATCAACAACGACAAGTCATAATAAAGTCATGATAAATCCGTAATAAGTCAACAACCTCGCTGCAAGTAGCGGGGCATTAAGGAGGGCAGGGCGGTCAGGCATGGAAGCACAGGAGACAACAAAGAAGGACAACGGGACAAAGGGCGTGGATATAGAGGCGCTGCTGGCGGAGGGAAAAAGTATTCGTATCCACCCTCAGGGCTATAGTATGTATCCGCTGTTTGTCCCCGGCAGGGACGAGGCGGTCATTGTTCCTGCGGACGCGGAGAAATTAAAGCGTGGAGATGTAGTGCTATACCGCAGGGAAGGAAGTATTCTGGTACTGCACCGCATCTGGAAACGGAAGCCGGAGGGCTTCTATCTGGTGGGGGATAACCAGAGCGAGATAGAAGGTCCATTGAAAGCGGAACAAATGAAAGGAATCTTATACCAGGTGGTGCGCAGAGGAAAATGTTTTTCCGTAAGAAATCCCTTTTACCGGATGCTTTCGGCAGTCTGGCTTAAGATTCGGCCGCTCCGGCCTTTTTTGTCAAAAACAGTGGCGAGGATGAAGCGGGCGCTGAAAGGAAAGAAATGAATCTTGTAAATTTTATCAGGGCATTATATAATAAGCGGAAAGAGGAGGAATATGAAAATATATTTAGATAATTGCTGTTATAATCGTCCATATGATGACCAGACGCAAATTCGCATATCACTGGAAACTCAGGCAAAGCTATATGTGCAGGATTTGATAAAAGCAAAAAGAGTGGATTTAGTTACCTCATATGTATTGTGGTATGAAAACAGTCAGAATCCATATGAGACAAAGCGCATTGCAATTGGCGAATTTATAGAGAAGAATATATGCTTCTTGCGACTGTTTTCTTACTACTGACAACAGATTGTTAAAATATCATACAGGTGAGATCCAGATGTTAAATCCCATGGATTTTATCAGAAAATTGGAGGAAGATTTAAATGACTGGTGATATTGAAATTATGAGCAGGGGAATCAACTGCCTTTTGGAGAAATTAGGTGTAGTGGAGACAGAACGCTTTATAGCTGTAATCAACAGAGAAAAATTTGATTATACGAAATGGCAGAGGCAACAGTTTGATAATGTGAGTTCTGATGAATTTAATGAAGCGGCAGTTGCTTATTCCAAGGAAAATCCGTTTCATAAAAACAGGTAAGAGAGGTATGATGACAGATGGCAGCGTCTAACGGCAAAAAGACATCATCTTCACAAAATAGAAAGAATTCCGGAAGCGTAAAATCGGGAGGACAGAACAGGAATACAGGGAAAAAGGCGGAGGATATGCAGACATCTGCAGGGGACGGCGCGCTGTTCCATGAGATAGGGCTGATCGCGCTCTTTGTGCTGATGGTCATTTTGTTCTGCTGCAATTTCGGTATCATCGGGCCTGTGGGAGACGCGGTCAGCGGCTTCCTTTTTGGTGTATTTGGATTTACCGCATATGCGGCGCCGGTGCTTACTTTTCTGGCGGCGGCATTTTGGTTTGCCAACGAGGGGAATCCCAATGTGGTGAGAAAGCTGATAGCGGGATTCGTTCTATTTCTCATGCTGGGAGCAGTGTGCGATCTGATAGTGGGGGGAACCGCCGGGATGGCTGACTACGGCGTAAAGACGATCTATGAGAGCTGCAGGGATGCGAAGAATGGGGGAGGGATCCTGGGGGGCAGCATCAGCTTTCTGCTGCAGCATTATCTGGGCACCATCGGAACGGTGCTGGTGGTGCTGCTCTGTGCCGTGATAAGCCTGATCCTGCTGACGGAACGGTCCCTGTTAAAAAGTGTGAGGGACGGCGGAAGCCGTATGCGGGAGCTTTCCAGGGAAGATGCGGAACGCCGCAGAGAGCTTGCACAGCAGCGCAGGGAAGAGACGGAGCGCCGAAAGGAAAGCGCCAGACTGAGACGACAGGAGCAGGATGAGCAGCGCAGGCTGAAAGCGGAGGCGAAGGAAAATGAAAAGATCCTGCGCATGGAGAAAAAGGTTTCCGGCGTCATGCTGGATACCACGCTAATGAAGCCGGAAGAGCAAAATCATCGGGACGATATACATGAGATCATGTTCTCTGAAGATCTTGCGGAGGAGCAGGGGCCTTTTCCGGAGGAACAGGCACAGCCGCCCGCGGCCGGATTTGATTTTGAAAAGGTGCGCATCAGAAGTATGCATCAGGTATCTCTGAATGAGCTGGAAACGGCGGAGGCCGATGAACCTGAGGAATCGATGGAAGACGATTCATGGGAAGCATATGAAGCCTCGAAGCCAGAGTCCTCTACATATGAAAGTGATCTGCAGACGATAAGGATCCATAAGGAAGGTATTGAGGGGGAAAACGGGCGGCTACAGGCGTCCGCAGGCTTTGGCCGTCAGGAAGCAGGGGGGCATACCGGGACGTCTGAGCGTCCCTCGGCATCTGCGCCTGCCCCGGATATTCAGAGAACGCCAAAGAAGTATATGTTCCCGCCGCTGTCCAGACTGCAGAAGGGTGTGGCGGCAACGGGGGATTCCACCAGGGAATTGAAGGAGACGGCAATGCACCTTCAGCAGACTCTGAACACCTTCGGCGTGAGAGTGACTATTACGGACATCAGCCAGGGACCCAGCGTCACCCGGTATGAATTGCAGCCGGAGCAGGGAGTCAAGGTGTCAAAGATCGTAGGGCTTGCAGACGATATCAAGCTGAATCTGGCGGCCACGGATATTCGTATCGAGGCGCCGATTCCGGGCAAAGCGGCGGTGGGCATCGAGGTCCCTAACAAGGAAAATATGACCGTGGCTCTGCGGGATCTGCTGGAATCAAAAGAATTTAAGGAGTTCCCTTCCAATATTGCTTTTGCGGTGGGAAAAGACATTGCCGGACAGACGGTGGTGGCGGACATTGCAAAGATGCCCCATATGCTGATCGCGGGAGCGACGGGCTCCGGCAAGTCGGTGTGTATCAATACGTTGATCATGAGTATCCTGTACAAGGCCCATCCGGACGATGTAAAGCTGATCATGGTGGACCCCAAGGTAGTGGAGCTCAGCGTGTATAACGGCATTCCCCATCTGCTGATACCGGTGGTGACAGATCCGAAAAAGGCGTCTGCCGCGCTGCACTGGGGCGTATCTGAGATGGAGGACCGCTACCGCAAATTCGCGGACTTTAATGTAAGGGATCTGAAGGGCTACAATAAAAAGGTAGAGTCCATGCAGGAGAAAGGCGCTGAGGATGCGCCTGCCAAAATGCCGCAGATCGTCATTATTGTGGACGAGCTTGCCGACCTGATGATGGTCTCGCCGGGGGAGGTGGAGGAGTCTATCTGCCGTCTGGCACAGCTGGCGAGAGCGGCAGGCATTCATCTGATCATAGCCACCCAGCGGCCCAGCGTGGATGTGATCACCGGTCTGATCAAGGCAAATATGCCCAGCAGAGTGGCGTTTGCGGTTTCCAGCGGTGTGGATTCCCGTACCATTCTTGATATGAACGGTGCGGAAAAGCTGCTGGGAAAGGGAGATATGCTCTTTTACCCCCAGGGCTATTCCAAGCCTGCCCGTATCCAGGGAGCCTTTGTGTCTGATAAGGAGGTCTCGGATGTGGTGGATTTCCTGAAGAATCAGAGTCTGGGCAATATTTATGCGGAGGATGTGGAAGAGAAGATTTTGAACATAGGAAGCGGCGTCGGCGGCTCCGGGGGCGGAGACGCGGATCTGGATGAATTCTTCGAGAAAGCCGGTCGGTTCATTATAGAACAGGACAAGGCGTCCATCGGCGCGCTGCAGAGGCTTTTGAAGATCGGCTTCAACCGTGCCGCCAGGATCATGGATCAGCTCTGTGAGTACGGCGTTGTGGACAGAGGCGAAGGAACGAAGCCCCGAAAGGTGTTGATGGGGCCTGAGCAATTTGAGCAGTTGATAGAGGAAATCGTCTGACACTGGATAACAGAAAGCAGCAGGTTGGAGGGCCCTATGCATCCGATGAGGGAGAAGCGAGGGGAAGTGGCAGGCAGAGATCATGCAGGAACGGAGAACAGAGAATGAAAACAGACATTGAAATTGCCCAGGAGGCTGTTATGGAGCCGATAGAGAACGTGGCGGCAAAGCTGGGGATCGGGCGGTCCAAGCTGGAGTTTTACGGCAAGTATAAGGCGAAGCTGACGGAAGAGTATCTGGACAGCCTTAAAGGTAAGCCTTACGGGAAGCTGATATTGGTGACGGCCATCAATCCCACGCCTGCCGGGGAGGGAAAGACCACTACCAGCGTAGGATTAGGGGAAGCCTTCGGAAAGCTGGGAAAAAGGGCGGTGATCGCCCTGCGGGAGCCCTCTCTGGGCCCCTGCTTCGGCATCAAGGGAGGCGCTGCGGGGGGCGGGTATGCCCAGGTGGTTCCCATGGAGGATCTGAATCTGCATTTTACAGGGGATTTCCATGCCATCACCTCGGCCAACAATCTGCTGGCGGCATTGCTGGATAATCATATCCAGCAGGGAAACGAACTGCAGATCGACACCCGGCAGATCGTGTGGAAACGCTGTATGGATATGAACGACAGGGTACTGCGCAACATTGTGGTGGGCCTGGGGAAAAAGGCGGACGGCGTGGTGCGGGAGGATCATTTTGTCATTACGGTGGCAAGCGAGATCATGGCGATCCTCTGCCTGGCGGAGAATATGCAGGATCTCAAGGCAAGACTTGCCCGCATCATTGTTGCATATAATGTGGCGGGGGAACCTGTCACGGCAGGAGACCTGAACGCGGTGGGAGCCATGGCGGCGCTTTTAAAGGATGCCATGAAGCCCAATCTGATCCAGACGCTGGAACAGACGCCGGCGCTGGTACATGGAGGGCCCTTTGCCAATATCGCCCACGGCTGTAACTCTGTGCGGGCCACCAGAGCGGCAATGCGTATGGCGGATTACTGTATTACGGAGGCGGGCTTCGGCGCGGATCTAGGCGCGGAGAAATTCTTTGACATCAAGTGCCGTATCGCGGACCTGAAGCCGGATGCAGCGGTGCTGGTGGCAACGGTCAGGGCGCTGAAATACAACGGCGGCGTTGCGAAGGCGGACTTAAATACCGAAAACCTGGAAGCCCTGGAAAAAGGAATCGTGAATCTGGAGAAGCATATTGAAAATCTGCAGAAATACGGGATACCTGTGGTGGTGACGCTGAATGCCTTTGTGACGGACACTCCGGCAGAGACGGAGTATGTGAGAGGCTTCTGCGAAGCAAGAGGCTGTGAGTTTGCCCTGTCCCAGGTCTGGGAGAAGGGGGGCGAGGGCGGGATCGCCCTGGCTGAGAAAGTGTTAAAAACACTGGAGACAAAGAAAAGTGATTTTCATGTGCTTTATGAGGATAGCTTGTCCCTGGAGGAAAAAATCTCAAGGGTAGCAGTTGAAATTTACGGAGCGGGCAGCGTGAGCTTTTCTGCGGGAGCAAAAAAGGAACTGGAGAGGATCACGGAGATGGGCTTTGGAAGCTTGCCGGTGTGCATGGCGAAGAATCAGTATTCCCTTTCCGACGACCCAAGGCTGCTTGGCAGGCCGGAAGGTTTTGAGCTTTATGTACGGGAGGCATATGTGGCCGCCGGCGCAGGGTTTGTGGTGGCGTTGACGGGAGACGTGGTGACCATGCCGGGATTGTCTAAGAAGCCGGCGGCTTACGGGATAGATGTGAACGAGGACGGCGTGATCACAGGGCTGTTCTGAGCGAATCGGTTCGGACAGGGAAGGACGCCTGCCCGACGGAGGTGTTGACCGGCGCATACAGGTACTTGTCAGCTGAAATCAATTTGGCTGAATCAAATAAAAAAGAGGTGGATCATGTATAAGATTGTAAAAAGAGAAGAGCTTACCACAAACATTTATCTGATGGAGGTGGAGGCAAAGAGAGTGGCGAAGGCCTGTGAGCCTGGACAGTTTGTGATCGTCAGGATGGATGAGGAGGGAGAACGGATCCCTCTGACGATCTGCGACTATGACCGGGAGAAGGGAACAGTCACCATCGTGTTTCAGTGCGTAGGGGCGGCCACAAAAATGATGGCGGCATTACAGGCAGGCGACTGCTTCCATGATTTTGTAGGGCCTTTGGGCTGCGCGTCCGAGCTGGTGAAAGAGGAGCCGGAGAGCTTAAAGAAGAAACGGATTCTGTTTGTGGCAGGCGGCGTGGGAGCGGCTCCTGTGTATCCTCAGGTCAAGTGGCTCCATGAGAACGGCGTAGGGGCGGATGTGATCGTGGGAAGCAAGACAAAGGACCTGCTGATCCTGGAGAAGGAGATGGAAGCGGTGGCGGGAAACCTTTATGTCACCACAGACGACGGCTCATACGGCAGAAGCGGAATGGTGACCCAGACGATCAAGGATCTGGTGGCAGAGGGTAAAGAGTATGATGTGTGTATCGCTATCGGCCCTATGATCATGATGAAGTTTGTCTGCCTGCTGACGAAGGAACTGAACATCCCCACCATTGTCAGCCTGAATCCCATAATGGTGGATGGAACGGGAATGTGCGGCGCCTGCCGTGTGACGGTGGATGGAAAGGTGAAATTTGCCTGTGTGGACGGCCCTGAGTTCGACGGCCATGCAGTGAATTTTGACGAAGCCATGAGGCGTCAGCAGATGTATAAGACGGCGGAGGGCAGAGCCATGCTGAAGCTGGAGGAGGGCGGCACCCACCACGGGGGCTGCGGGAATTGCTGACTTACATAGGTTGGAGGAAATAAACATGTCTGAAAAGTTATCCAGAGAGGAACTGATTTGATCTATTATCCCACATTGGTGGGACTCCCTCCGGAACCCACTGTGGATGAGATCGTGGATCTGGCGATAAAGGGAGTTCCCTCAGAAGAATAAGATTCAGAAATATTTCCCGGTACGGGAATAAGAGAATGGAGGAAACAAGAATGGACGTTTTGACCAAGATTCCTGTGAGAGAGCAGGACGCAAAGGAACGTGCCGCAAATTTCCGGGAGGTCTGCCTGGGCTATGATCAGGCGGAGGCGCAGACAGAGGCTTCCAGGTGTATCAACTGTAAAAATGCGCAGTGTGTCAAGGGATGCCCTGTGGCAATCGATATTCCCGGCTTTATCGAGCAAGTAAAGGCAGGAAATATCGAGGAGGCATATCAGATCATCAGCAGATCCAGCGCCCTGCCTGCTGTCTGCGGGCGGGTATGTCCCCAGGAGAGCCAGTGCGAGGGAAAATGTATCCGCGGCATCAAGGGAGACCCTATTTCCATCGGAAAGCTGGAACGCTTTGTGGCGGACTGGGCCAGGGAAAAAGGCATCAAGCCCACAGGTGCAAGTGAAAAGAACGGCAAAAGGGTGGCGGTCATTGGTTCCGGCCCTGCGGGACTGACCTGTGCGGGAGATCTGGCGAAGCTGGGGTATGAGGTGACGATTTTTGAGGCCCTCCATGAGCCAGGCGGCGTGCTGGTCTACGGAATCCCGGAATTCCGTCTGCCGAAGCAGGATGTAGTGGCAAAAGAAATTGAAAATGTAAAATCTCTCGGAGTAAGGATCGAGACCAATGTGGTGGTTGGCAAGTCCGTCACCATTGACGAGCTTATCGGGGAGGAAGGCTTTGACGCCGTCTTTATCGGTTCCGGCGCAGGGCTGCCCAAATTTATGGGAATCCCCGGAGAAAATGCAAACGGTGTATTCTCCGCAAACGAATATCTGACCAGAAGTAATCTAATGAAAGCATTTGATAAAAATTCCAATACGCCTATCATGGAGAGCAGGAAGGTGGCTGTAGTGGGCGGCGGAAACGTGGCTATGGACGCGGCAAGGACCGCTCTGCGCCTGGGAGCGGAGGTGCATATCGTATACCGCCGCAGCGAGGAAGAGCTGCCTGCCAGGGTGGAAGAGGTCCACCATGCAAAGGAGGAGGGCATCATCTTTGACCTGCTGACGAATCCCACGGAGATCCTGGCGGATGAAAAGGGCTGGGTCACCGGCATGAAGTGCATCCGAATGGAGCTGGGAGAGCCGGATGCGTCGGGCCGCCGCCGTCCTGTGGAGATACCCGGTTCCGAGTTTACCATGGAGCTGGATACGGTCATCATGTCTCTGGGAACATCCCCCAATCCTCTGATCTCTTCCACCACAGAGGGACTGGAAACCAATAAGTGGAAGTGCATCGTGGCGGAGGAGGAAAACGGACAGACCAGCAAGGAGGGCGTATACGCCGGAGGCGACGCGGTCACAGGCGCTGCTACCGTTATCTTGGCCATGGGTGCCGGCAAGGCGGCAGCGAAAGGAATAGACGAATACTTAAGCGGCAAGTAACTCGGCACCTATGGCCTGATATGGGCGCAGGTAAGGCGGCAGCGAAAGGGATAGACGAATACTTAAGCGGCAGGTAGCAGTTTACGAAGGAGAAACGGGGAAAGAAGGTAAAAACTATGCCATGGTGTCCTAAGTGCAAGACGGAGTACAGAGAAGGCTTTACGGTCTGTGCAGACTGCGGCAGCCGGCTGGTGACGGAGAGACCGGATGATGGTCCGACGGGAGAATTGTGGGAGGAAGGACCCGAAAATGATTCTGAACGAAACCCGTGGGAGGAAAGGCCGGGAGCACAGGGATGCGCCTCCTACTTCGGGAATGAGATTGGTGAAAGCTGCCCGATGTACCCTGGGGAGGAGCTTGCCGGGGAATGCTTGGCAGATTCTGCGGAGGATCCTGTGGATGCGGAGGATGTAAGGCTGAGCGGTGAAGAGACCGCCAGGCAGGCAAGGGCCGGCGAAAATGGTCTTTATCAGGACAGTTCTGAACGGGCCAGCGATAATCGTTCTTCGGCATGGGTGCTGCTGGGACTTGGAACAGCAGGGCTGATCGTGATGATCCTGGGCGTGACGGGAATACTGCCGCTGCGTCTGGGCAATCCCTATCTCTTTTACGGCGTCATGGGGGCTATCTTTATTTTGTTTGTAGTGGCGGGCATAGTATCCATGAAAAATGCCAGATTTTTTGAAAAAAAGGCGGAGTCTGAAAATTCTCTCAGACAGACGCTGTTGGATTGGTGCGGGGAGAACCTGAAGGCGGAGGAGATCGACGCTGAAGTCTGCGCAGAAGGAATGTCGGATGAAATTGCGTATTTCAGGCGTTCCTCCTGTATCAAGGAGAGGCTGAACCATCAGTTCGTGAATCTGAACCAGGGATTTTTGAATCAGTTTATTGACGATTATGTTTATGACCGTATTTTCGGGGATAGGGTAGAATGAAGATTTCCATAGTATGTGTGGGAAAATTAAAGGAAAGCTTTTATCGGGATGCGGTGGATGAGTATGTGAAGCGTCTGGGCAGATATTGTAAGCCGGAGATCATCGAGGTGCCGGATGAAAAGACGCCGGAGGGCGCGGGTCCCGCCCTGGAGGAGCAGATCAAGGCAAAAGAGGGCGGGCGGATCCTGGAAAAACTGAGGGAGGACGCTTTCGTCTGCACGCTGGAGATCGGCGGCAGAAAGCTTTCCTCCGAGGACTTGGCACAGTGGCTGGAAAAACTGACGATCAGTGGAACCAGCCACATTGCTTTTGTGATAGGAGGCTCTCTTGGACTGCATGAGGATGTATGTAAACGTGCGGATATGAATTTGAGCTTTTCGGATATGACCTTTCCTCATCAACTCATGCGGGTGATACTGACGGAACAGATCTACCGGGCATTTCGCATCATCAATGGGGAGCCCTATCATAAGTAGATAGAGTTTTTAAGTTGCGCGGGAGCGCGGTTGACATTATAATAGTAATTGAAAAAGCGTTGTGGGACAAAACATCAGATGATTCAGAAGGAGAGAAGATTCAAAAGGAGGAGAACAGATGGGTATTTTTGATAAGTGGAAAAAGAACACGCAGAAAGCTTCCGAGGCAGATGCAGGGCAGGGAAGCGTTGAACTGACTTTGGAGCAGGCGTCGGAGACCGCCCGGAGTATTGCCGGGCAGCTGGGCTATCCCTGTCAGATCTTTTCATCAAGGGCAAGCTATGAGGATGTGATGGATGCCTATGAAAAGGCTCTGCTGCAGGGACGGCAGGAAGGATATACGCCGATACTGGTCCCGGCGGATGAGGTACTGGAGGAGTATCTGGGGATCTTAAAGGGCGATGGGTATTCCCTGGAGGATACGCTGAAGGCAGAGTTGGAATCCGGTGAGGAACTGTTGAAAAAACGCTTTCAGGAATACACAGAGGCCGAGGCCGGTGAATTTGATATGGAAGAATTTGTGGGCGAATTCGACGGAGAACCGGAGGTGGTTGACAGATATTCGGCGTTTCAGGACGCGCTTTCCGATAAAAACCTGGAGACGCTGCTGTTTAAGATCCCTACTGTCAGACCCTGGGAGGTGGTGGCTTATGTGCCCTTTGGCGGATGGAACGAATGTCCTGAGGCCGGGAAGATGATGGCGGTCTGTAAGTATTGGTATGAAAAATACGGAGCAGTGCCTGTGACGATCTCTCATGATGTAATGGAAATGCGTGTGCCTGCGCCTGTCTCAGAGAAGGACGCTCTGCAGGCGGCAAAGGAGCATTTTGCGTTTACGCCGGACAGAGTATTTCAGGGTACGGCGACAGAGACCTTAAGCGAGCTGGCGGTATGTGTCGCTGCATCAAAGATATGGTATTTCTGGTGGGACTAAGAAAAGGCGGACGGGTATTTGCGGATGATCTGAATCCATAGAAGGAGGGAAAGCTTGAAAGTAAGCCTTCAAATATTGATTGATAGGCGTGCTGAAGCGCACAGAGGGGTATAGCTATGGGAAAAGATACACATCTTGTCAATATCTATCTTAAAATACACCATAAAAAACCGCTGACAATGGATGATTTGGGGTATCTGGCAAAGTATGACCCGGAATGCTTTGCAAAAACCTGTCAAAACGTGATCTATAATATTCCGGAGGCAAAGCCCATCATGGAACCGGCCGCCGCGGAATCCTTAAGCGATAAACCAAAACAGGAGGCTTCTGACTGGAAGGGGATAGCGAGAGTGCTGGAAAGGTTAAAACGCCTGGAAACGAATGCCTTTCCGGAGATAACCGTTGATAATGAAGAGGTGAAAAATCTGCTTGGAAACCTGTATATGGAGATGCTGTTTCCTCACAATGACCAGTATACCTTTATGGATATGGCGGATGGCGGGAGCGCGTCTATGTTTGACAGAAAGGTATAAGTGTTACATACCAAAAAGATTATTATTGAATGGGGATAGTGGAAATGCAATATGCGGTAGAATTATATTTTGACAATGAAACAGAAGATAAGCTTTTTGAGTTGGCAAAAAAGGTCGCTGCTGAAAAAATCAGCACTAAGTTTTTAGAGTGGAAAACAAGGCCGCATCTTACGTTGGCATGTTTTACGGATGTAGATGAAAGCGAATGTATAGCGCGGATAAGAGAATTTGCAAAAAAACATAAGGTTATGCCTGCATATATAGGTTCGATAGGAATGTTTAATGATAGCAAAACTATTTTTGTATCACCTGTAATGAATAGTAGTATGTATCAATTTCAACGAGAATTGCATGAAACATTAAATTGTTTTGATACAAAAGGCTGGGAATGGTATTCTCCAAACAGATGGGCGCCGCATTGCACTATTGCATTAACCAATGAGGATACAGATGAGGCTTTTTTTAAAGCAAGTGATTTGCTGCTTCACGAATTTAAAAAAATGAGTGGTAAATTTGTTTCAATAGGGTTAGTAAAAGTTACATTTCCAGTTGAGGAAATATTTACAACAAATTTGGAAATTTAACAATTAATTTGAACAAGTCATAAGAGAGTGCTCTGATGCCGGAACGGGTTTCGGGATACAGGAGAATAAGGAGGGTGACTGCGGAGAGCAGTATATTTAATGGATAAAGGGCTTAAAAAAGTCGGCAAATATAATGAACTTTTTGATTTGTATCTGCCATATAAGGTAAAGAGTGAGTATATATATCAGTCGGCAGGTTTAGCAAAGCATATCTTGAAGAGACATCCTGAGTGCTTGAAATATATGGACCTGATTTCGGAAATCATATCATCTCCTGATTATATTGACGTAAATCCGAATGAAAAAGAGGACAGTTTTGAACTTGTTAAAATCCTGACGAAAAATATACAGATTGGAATAAAAATTGATGCGAAAGACCATTATTTGTATGTCGCAACATTACATATAATAACAAAGGCAAAACTAGAGCATGGGATAGCTAACGGGCGATTAAAAAAATTTGACAAGTAACAATTCATAGGTTATAATCAAATTACATAAAATAACTATTAATCAAATTACAAAGGTCGGAAAGGCCCCCGACACACTCGTGAGAGTACCTGAGATGATGGATACGCCGCCCATCTTGTGATTTGATGAACGTAAGGGTGCAGCCGGTGGTTACACCCTTTTTCCATATCATAAAAGCGTGATAGGGAATAAGCAAAAGGAGCAGTATACAGATATGATAACAGCCATATTGGAAATACTGGAAACGGCGGCAGTCGCAGTCAGCGGCTTCCTGATAAAAAAATATGTATTTTTGGAGCCGGATATGGAGGAAAAAAAGCAGCGCATTTTTTACTGCGTCAGCTTTTTCCTGATTGGTATCGTGTTTCTGGCTTTGGGAAAAGATGCGGCAACAATGGCAGCTTTATTTATGATCGGTCTCAATGCCTGTCTTGGCAGTGAACAACTCAGGCTGTACAAGCTGCTTTTGATGATTCCGTTTGCAGGCATCATCAACGGACTTTTTATTCCGGTACTGATCATACCGCCGTATTTTTTAGCGTTGTCAGAACAGGGGACTTACGTTTACTGTTTTATTCTGTACGGCGTATTGGCCCTGCTGCTTCTTTTGTTCTATGTGAAAGGGAAAAGCTGGCGAAGCTGGTTCCATGAAAATATGCGGCACAGAAGCCTGCGGAGATCGGAAAAATACCTGCTCTGGCTCATCGGTATCTTGCTTATGTTTTTTTCCAGTACGGCCAGTGCGGCAATACAGATCATAGCAGACGTTGGCAATGTGCAGACGGCAGACAGTATGAGCGGGCAGGGCCTGGCATCTTTCATCGGGATTGCCAGCATTTCCGCTTTCCTCATGACGATCACGATCATCGCGCTGATCATGCAGGGCAATAAGCGTTCTTTTTACCATGAACGGGTTTCCGGTATGCAGTCCGGCCTGATTACGTTCATGGCGGAAGTTGTGGAAAACAGGGATGATAATACGGGCGGACACATCAGGCGCACGGCGGAATATGTGGAGTGCATTGCCAGGGAATTGAAAAGACGGGGAATGTACAGTGATATTCTGACGGACAGATATTTGAATGATATGGTAGTGGCAGCGCCCCTTCATGACATTGGGAAAATACATATACCGGATGCAGTCTTAAACAAGCCGGGAAAGCTGACAGAGGAAGAATTTGAGATCATGAAAACCCATACCACCGCAGGGGAAGAGCTGCTTACCCATGCAAAGGCGGAGCTTGGGGAATCGGGGTATCTGAATACGGCGGTGGAGATGGCGGCATATCATCATGAATGGTGGAACGGCAAGGGCTATCCTTATGGCATAAGCGGAGAAGAAATACCGCTTTGCGCGAGGATCATGGCGGTTGCGGACGTCTTTGACGCGCTGACCTCCAAACGCTGTTATAAAGATGCCATGCCGCTTGAAAAGGCGTATGCGATCATCCGGGAAGAATCCGGCACACATTTTGATCCGGCAGTTGTGGAGGCGTTTTTTGCGGTAAGGGAATATAAGGACTGATCTCATAAACATAAATGTAATAATAGCTGTCATCTGTCTCAAAAGGCGTTTCATTCAGCAGAGTAAGCCCCTGGGCTTCTGCGTTCTGGATCCAGGCGGCAGAGAGCAGATACCGTCCGCCCATTTCATATAAAGCGTCAGTATCGATCTGATAATTCTGAAAATAAAAGCCGTGCTTTTCAATGGTATAATATCCGGGGCACTCTGCGCTGAAGAGGTAGCAGCGGTTTCCCCAACCATCATAATACTGTGTCAGGTAGGCGCTTTTTTCCAGTTCAGGGGCAATTATCTCACGAAATCTTTTTTTATATTCCAGAGAGTAATTGTTGGAATATCCGTCCAGGCAGTAGAAGCCATGGTACAAGGCGACAGCCGGGTCTATCCCTAAGCTTACCACCCGGTATTCCTCTACACTTTTTCCCGTATAAGTATCCAGAAACGCCCGTACCTGCTCCATGACTCCGATGGCGTAATAATCCCGGTAGCTGAGTATTCCATAGTCGGGGTCTTTAAGCTTCTGCACATTCATTTTAAATTCGCCGGAATACAGGGACCAGAGCGCCGTCGCCCCGAAGAGAACTGTCATGGGGAGCAGACAGAACAGATAGCGGAAGCTGTTTCGATAAAGCCTGTAGATGAGGGTCAGTCCGCAGGCTGCCGCAAGATACCACAGACAGGGGGCCATCCACAGCAGCCTGTCCAGATGGAAGGTTCCGAGGAAGGAAAGGCGGGAGCGCAGAGCGATACCCGGAGCGGAATCCCAGAGGGCAGACAGAAGCGCAAAGCATACATTCCATCCCAGACAAAAAAACATCACGGTAAGCAGGGGCTTTACGGACATATCCTTTTTGGAAGAAAGCATCCGGATACAGCCTGCAATGACTGCCACAAGGATACATACCAGAAGCAGCGCGTGATAGCCGTTTCCGTGCTGGGTGCCGGACAGGAGGCCGTTTAAAAATACTTCAAGAAAAGGCTGAGCTGAAAGTATATATTCTGATTTATGGGTCACGAAGTCTTTTTCTGTTCCAAGCAGCTGGCTGAAAAGACTGATATTTTCCGCAAAATATACGGCCAGGAGCAGAAGCCAGAAAAGCGTCAGGCGGGTTTGCAAAGCAAATTTTGCAGGCGCATCTGGCGGCACTTTTTTGTTTGCTTTTCTTTTTTGACGATCGGAAACCATTGTATAGAGGATCCACACCAGCCCAAAGCCCAGAACGCCGAAGCCTACCAGCACCAGGGAGGAGGATAAAGCGTAGAGGGCTGTGTAGAGATAGGCGGCGGTCAGGTGTTTTCCCTTTTTGACCTGGAGGGCACACCAGAACAGCATGGGAATACCGAATTCCCCAAGACCATATACGGCCAGGAAGGGAATACAGCTGTAAAGGAAGGCTGACAGCGCGGCGATCCATTTTTCATCGGTCACTTCCCTGACGAGAAGGTACATCCCCACATAGCCCCATAGCTTTCCCAGCAGGGTCATAAGCACAAGGGCGACATTGTAATTTCCCGGCAAAAAAAGAAGCACGGCAAGCGGCGCAGGCGGGATCAATGCGGTCTTGGAAGCACCGTTCATAAATTCGGGGAGTACGTTTCCGTGGAATAAGTGCTTTGCCTGCAGGATGTAGGCAATCATTTCTCCGTCCAGCTGGTCCAGATAAGTATAGATAGCGTCTTTCCCCAGCAGAAAATAGGGCAGCACTGTCAGCAGAACTGCCAGGATACCCAATGCGGGACAGAGGTTATTTAGTTTTGTGATTTTGTTTTTCAGGGTCATTTTGATTCTCCATGACGAAGTTCTCTTGCGTAGGCACTGTACTATTTGCCGTGAAGTCCGGTTTTTATACAAAACAACAGCATAAAGGGATATGCGGCCATTACGGGATAGATATAGCGAAGCTGCACTGTGGGGCCCAGGAACAGGGTCAGGTAATATCCCAGCACAAGAACAAGGGGCAGGCACAGCCTTCTTTGACGGATGACAAATAATGATCCTATGAGCAGCAGATACAGCCACAGCCATATTCCCGGCATGAACAAATATTTAAAAATGGGAATTTTCAGGTAACCGTTTTCGTCAGCCCAGCGCTTTAACAGTGTATGCAGGGCCTCTGATTTTGAAGCCTTGTAGATCCCGGCGCTGTTTAAGGTGCTTTCCTCCCAGCGGGTCTGTACATAACCGAGACCGCTGTTCAGCTCAGACACATTGATATATGCGTGGCTGGTATCGCCGGGGTAAAGATAGCCTGCATTTGTCTCCAGGGCTGCATTCAGAAAATCACCGGGATATTTTATCAGCAGTTCCAGGTAGATGTGAATGAATTCCTTCATACGATACCTGGCCACATATGTGTTTGTATGCCGTTTTACCGGATCGGAGATATGAGGGTCATAGTCCCGATAAGCTTCGTCCAGAATAAAATCATTGATCAGCGCTTTTTCCGAGTCTGTCAGGGTATTGTCGTCCTTGGGAAGAACGCCGACGCCTCCATGATAGACCATGACTCTGGCAAGCTGCTGGATAGGCATACTGAGCAGTTCTCTCCGGTCCCCCTGTTCAGCGCCGGTGATGTGGAACAGCAGATTTAAAAGCAATATACCGGAGATAAGACCGGAGAGGACCAGCAGAAACAGCTTTCCAAAACGTTTGTGTTCCCTGCCAAACAGCGCCGTCAGCGCTAAAAAGACCAGCAGGACCATACAGGCGTATTGCCCGTTGTTCCGAAATACTATCATGCCTGTTGTGCTGACAAAGAAGAGAATGGGGAATGTCTTTTTATATTCTGTCTCCAGTACCAATTCAGACAGACTGAGTATCTGTAACAGAAAGAATCCGGTAAAAATGATGTCCTTCGTCACGCTGACGCTCATATACCAGTGAAAAGGATAAAACATACAGACAGCCTGCATCAGCAAAAGCCCTGCTATGCCGAAGCCATGCTTCCTCAGAAAGGTAATGCCCCAGGCAAAGACCGTGCCCAGAAACAGCAGCTGCAAAAATGTATAAAGGCCAATGCCGGCGGTAACGTTCCCTGTCATTATTTTCCCCAGCTTCATAGCGCCCCTTATCAGCAGGGTGTGGGCGATGGGATGATGGTCGATATAGCTGCCGCTTTCAATCTGTCCCACCTGAATATAGGAATCATAGGCGCATATGCCGGGATAAAAGGCCAGGTAGCAGGGAAGCCAGGCGAGCAGGATCAGAATCAGGCTGCCGGAAAAAAATTGCCCGGCAGTCATTTTTTCAAAAAAAAGCCGCAGCCTGTTTTCGGGCTTTGCAGCGGTTCCGGATGAGGGGAGAGCTTCGGCCTCCGCAGGCTGTTTAGACCGGGGATATCCGGCATATACAAAATGGTGTAAGACCCGGCAGAGAAGGATACCGCCCGGTATGCCCACTGCAAGGCTGATCGCTGCTGTTTTGATGCAATAGGAGATCGTCCAGATGATATTGCCGTTTCCTGCCAGATCCGCCTCAGTCAGAAAACAGAAGCAGAACAGAATGCCGATGACGGAAAACAACAGGTATGCTGTTTTTGAAGTAGAAGCTTTGCTTTTCATGGGGTCATTATACCATGGCTGCCAAAAGCAGTCCACCTGTTTTTGGATATTGTAATATTTAAAAAGCTTGTGTATAATGTTCGCAAAGAACAGAGTCAGGCGGGCGAAGGACCGATGAAGAAGCGTATATTTAAGATCATACAGATTGGAAACAGGACGGATATTCCCAGTATGTGCTTTGATATTTTTATTATTATTGTCATACTGGCTAATATTTCCGTCACCTTTTTTCAGACCTTTGCGGAGGCCGCAGAGTATGCGGGGATCATAGAGGCGGTGGAGCTTGTCACTATGGTGATCTTTCTGGCAGAGTACATTCTGCGGATATGGACCGCGGACTGTCTGTATCCGGAAAAGTCTTACCCGGCGGCAATTTTTAAGTTCGCGGTATCCTTTTACGGGATAGTGGATCTGCTGACGATCCTGCCCTATTTCTGTCCCTTTTTCATTCCCAGCGGGGCGGTTGCCTTCCGTATGCTGCGGGTGGTGCGCATCCTGCATCTGTTTAGGATCAATTCCCGGTATGACGCCTTTAATGTGATCACGGAGGTATTGCGGGATAAGAGGAATGCGTTGGTGTCCTCCATTTTTCTGGTGCTGGTGCTGATGCTGGCTTCCTCTCTCTGTATGTACGGCCTGGAGCATGAGGCCCAGCCGGAGAATTTTTCCAACGCCTTTTCCGGCATCTGGTGGTCTGTATCCACTCTTTTGACAGTGGGTTACGGGGATATTTATCCGGTTACCATAGGGGGCCGGATAATGGCCATTGTCATTGCCTTTCTGGGAGTGGGGATGGTGGCTATCCCCACGGGTATCATTTCCGCAGGATTTGTGGAATATTACACGAAAATCAAGGTGGGAGCCTATTCCCAGCACGACGCGGATTTCATCACCTTGAATATTGTGAAGGGGCATACTTATGTGAACCGTTCGCTGAAGGAGCTAAAGCTGCCGGAAGGGCTCTATCCGGCGGTAGTTCTGCGGGAAGAGGATGTGTATATCCCTCATGAGAGTTTGACGCTTAAAGAGGGGGACAGTCTGCTGCTTGGCACTGTAAGCACCGCAAGGTTTCCCTGCCGTATCGAAGAGGTCTGCCTGGAGTCAGGGCACAGCTGGATCGGCCGCAGGATAAAGGAACTGGATATTTCCCGCAGGGTCTTTGTGGTGATGGTGAAGCGCGGGGAAGAAAACATCTGTCCCAAGGGGTCTACGCTGCTGCAGGAAGAGGATGTGGTATTACTGCTGGAAAAGCTGTAAAATGCAGACCCAAAACGGTGGATCATTTACTGTTTGTGCCGCTGGAGGCGGCATGACGGCAAGCTTGATGCCCCGTTGCTTGCAGCGGGGTTGTTGACTGGTATGCATAAAGAGGTGTGCAAACATCCCTCTTTATGCAGGCGGGAGGATACTTATGACGAAGAAACAGAGGGCATTGGAAATCATAGAGAGACTGAAGAAGGAGTACCCGCAGGCAGCCTGTACGCTGGACTACGATCAGGCGTGGAAGCTGTTGGTCAGCGTCCGGCTGGCTGCCCAGTGTACGGATGCCAGAGTGAATGTGGTGGTGGAGAAGCTGTATGAGAAGTTTCCTGACGTGAATGCCCTGGCGGAAGCGCCGGTGGAGGAGATCGAGAAGATCGTTCACCCCTGCGGTCTGGGCAACAGCAAGGCAAGAGACATCAGCGCCTGTATGAAGGTACTGCGGGACAAATATGACGGAAGAGTGCCGGAGGATTTTGAGGAGCTGCTGAAGCTGCCAGGTGTAGGGCGGAAAAGCGCTAACCTGATCATGGGAGATGTGTTTGGAAAGCCGGCTATTGTCACGGATACCCATTGCATCCGCCTGGTAAACCGGATGGGGTTGGTGGACGGTATCAAGGAACCGGCAAAGGTGGAGAAGGAGCTTTGGAAAATCATCCCGCCCAAGGAGGGAAACGATTTCTGTCATCGGCTGGTGGATCACGGCAGGGCGGTCTGCACCGCAAGGACAAATCCCTATTGCGACAGATGCTGCCTGCAGGACGTGTGTAAGAGGACAGGGGTAGGTTGAGCCGGAACACTTTTGCTGCCGCATGCGTATGATAGTGCGGAGAGGGAAATGCAGCTGAAAACAATTGCCGGATACATATTCGGGAAGGCGGCAAATGTATGGCTTCAGCTGAATGAAATTGAGCAGGAGGCAGTATGGAAATCTATGTAGTGAAGTCCGGCGACACGATAGACAGCATTGCGCTGAAGCTGGGAGCAGAGGTGGAGCAGCTGATTTATGACAATCAATTGATTTATCCTTATGAGCTTGCCGTGGGGCAGGCTCTTTTTGTCGCCGGGGAAAGACAAGATGTCTCGCAAGATGCCCGGCGGAATGCTGACCGCTCCATTTCTGTCAGCGGCTATGCCTATCCCTTTATCAGCCCCTGGGTGCTGGAGCAGACCCTTCCCTTTCTGTCGGAGCTGCCTGTTTTTTCTTATGGTTTTACGGCAGAGGGGGAGATGCTGCCGCCTGCCTATGGGGAGGATTCCTGGATGATCGCGGAGGCGCTTAAGTTCAGCGTCCGCCCCATTTTGACACTGACGCCCTTCGGGCCGGACGGGAATTTTAACAACCGATTGATCCACTCCGTGGTGAACAGCGGGAAATACAGGGCAAACCTGATTGGAAATCTTTTGGAGACAATAGCGGAGAAAGGCTACAGGGGCGTTGATATTGATTTTGAATATATTCTGGCGGAGGACAGAGACGCCTTTACGGACTTTGTCCGGGAAGTGGCGGAGACCATGCGGGAAAACGGGTATCGCACATCTGTGGCGCTGGCGCCGAAAACCTCTACGGAACAGCGAGGCTTGTTGTATGAAGGGAAGGATTATCGGGCCATTGGGGAGGCGGCGGACCATGTGCTGCTGATGACCTATGAGTGGGGGTATACCTATGGGCCGCCTATGGCGGTGGCCCCCATAAATCAGGTGCGCAGGGTGGTGGAGTATGCCCTGACTCAGATCCCGGCGGAAAAAATCGACTTAGGGATACCCAATTACGGATATGACTGGCCCCTGCCCTATGTGCGGGGGACCACGGAGGCTGTCACCATCAACAATATTCAGGCGGTGCGTATTGCGGTGGCAAACGGTGCTGAGATCCGCTTTGACGATGTGGCTGAAAGCCCTTATTTTAATTATTCGGATAACGGGACAGAGCATGAGGTCTGGTTTGAGGATGTGAGGAGTCTGCTGGCAAAGTTTGATCTGATTCGGGAATATGGCCTCAGGGGCTGCGGCTACTGGCAGATCATGCAGTGGTTTAGGGCAAATTGGCTGCTGCTGCAGGACCAGTTCTATATTCAGAAGCTGTAAAACCACATTTACCGCTCCGAGGATCTATGATATAATGTGTGCAAAGGAAAATCTAAGCGCAAAGTGGCATTTTGCCACTTGGAAGCGGCATTTGATTTTCCCTGCTTCCGAAGGAAGCATGGCTATATAACGAGAAAGCGCCTGCGTCAGCAGGCAGGGAAGCGCGTCAGCGCGGGCTTTCGAGTGTGGAAATAAGTGCAAAGGAAAATCTAAGCGCAAAGTGACGTACCGCCCCAAAGTGGCATTTTGCCACTTGGAAGCGGACATGAAATAACAGCAAAAAGCGGACAGGCACAGGGGAGGAACGACGCTATGAGAATGTATGACATCATTATGAAAAAGCGAAACGGGGGCGAGCTGACCCCGGAGGAGATCCATTTCTTTGTGAAGGGCTACACGGAGGGGACCATTCCCGATTATCAGGCGTCGGCGTTGATGATGGCGATCTATTTTCAGAAAATGACGGATGCGGAGACCTGTGAGCTTACCATGGCAATGGCCCGCAGCGGGGAAATGCTGGATCTGTCCGCCATAAGGGGCATTAAGGTCGATAAGCACAGCACCGGGGGCGTGGGGGACAAGACCTCCCTGGCATTGACGCCCATGGTGGCGGCCTGTGGGATCCCGGTGGCGAAGATGAGCGGCAGGGGGCTGGGACACACCGGCGGGACCATTGACAAGCTGGAAAGCTTTCCGGGCTTCACCACTGCGCTGACGGCGGAGCAGTTTATCCATAACGTGAACAGCATCGGCATTGCCCTGATGGGACAGACTGCCGATCTTGCCCCGGCGGACAGGAAGCTGTATGCCCTACGGGACGTGACGGCCACGGTGGACAATATGTCTCTGATCGCCAGTTCCATTATGAGTAAAAAGCTGGCGGCAGGAGCAGACGCTATCGTGCTGGATGTAAAGACCGGCAGCGGCGCTTTCATGAAAAAGGAGGAGGACGCAAAAGCTCTTGCGGAGGAAATGGTAATGATCGGAAAGGGTGCGGGCAGAAAGACCATTGCTGTTATCTCAGATATGGATCAGCCCCTGGGCTTTGCCGTGGGAAATGCCCTGGAGGTAAGGGAGGCCATTGATACCCTGATGGGCCGGGGACCGAAGGACTTTCTGGAGCTTTGCCTGACACTGGGCAGTCAGATGCTAACGGCGGGAGGAAGAGCGAAGGATACGGAGGCGGCGCGACTGCTGCTGGAGCAGGTGATCGCGGACGGAAGCGCCTTGAAAAAAATGGCGGAGTTTGTAGAGGCTCAGGGAGGTGACATCAATGTCATTTATCATCCGGAACAGCTTCCCGCAGCTCACATACAAAAAAATATAGTTTCTCCTTCTGACGGTTATGTCAGTCGGCTCATCTGTGATGAGATTGGGATCTGTTCCCTGATCCTGGGGGGCGGACGGGAGACCAAGGAGAGTAAAATAGATCTTTCTGTGGGACTGGTTCTGTGTAAAAAGGTGGGAGACGCCGTGAGGGCAGGAGAACCGTTGGCAGTGATCCATGCAAATGAGGAAGCAAAGGCGGCGGAGGCGGAGCGAAGGTTCCTGGCGGCCTGTGCCATAACGGCGGAACCGCCGGAAAAAAGACCCCTCATCAGGGAGATCATCGAATGAGGAAGCGCCGCTTATCGAGCGCAGGCATAGTTTGAAAACCCGGATAATATAATGGGAGTATGAAGAAGAGAGACGGTAAAAGCAACAGCAGTCAGAAAAAAGAATCCTTGGTAGAATCTCTGAAGCTGCCCAAGGACATTTGTATGGGGGCTATGAAGGTGACCCTGACAGGAAATAAGGAGGCATGGATCGAAAATTACAGGGGGATATTGGAGTACACGGAGAATCTGATCCTGCTTCAGGGCAAGACCTGCAGGGTCTGCTTTGAGGGGACCTGCCTTTCTATCGATTATTACACCAATGAGGACATGAAGCTCAGCGGCTGTATTGCCTGTGTCAAATTTATATAGGACGCAGCGGCCTAAGGGCAGAAACGCTGCTCTGAGCGCTGCAGGGTCGTGGCGCTGCCTGCGGCAGGTTGGGTGATTTTTTGGGAAGAGGTTGGATATGATAGAATTTTTTAAATATGTCAGGGGCTATCTGCGCATCCGCGTCAGCGGATTCTCGCCGGAGCGTTTCATGAATCTGTGCAGTAATAAAGGTATCCTTCTCTGGAAGATCGTCAGGGAAGGGGACGTCTATTATATGAATATCAACCTGAAGGGCTTTCGGGCGCTGCGCCCCATTGTCAGAAAGACAGGAACCAGGGTGGCCATATTGGAACGATATGGGCTGCCTTTTTTTCTGCCCAAGCTGTTGAAGCGGAAGGTTTTTGTAGGGGGACTTTTGTTTGCCGTCGCCTTCTGGATGTGGTCCTCTCTGTTTATCTGGGATATTGAGCTTTCAGGCAATTATCGAATCACGGATGATATGTTTCAGAGCTTTTTAAAGGAAAATGAAGTGATCGTGGGAATGAAGAAAGGGGAGCTGGACATTGAGAACCTGGAAAAGGAGATCCGCAGAAGCTTCTCAGAGGTGACATGGGCCTCCGCCAGACTGTCCGGTACCAGGCTGCTGATCGACATCAAGGAGAATGACGCGCCTGTTATTACACAGCAGGAGAAAACAAAAGTGGGAAGCAATCTTGTGTCCTCATCCGGGGGAACGGTGGTTTCCATTATCGTGAGGAGCGGCGTGCCAATGGTGGCTGCGGGGGACACCATCGAAGCGGGAACGGTACTTGTGGAAGGGCGCGTGCCTGTGTATAATGATGATACCACGGTACGGGAGTATATTTATGTGGATGCGGACG
The DNA here is from genome assembly GCA_023663285.1 of Bacillota bacterium. GTDB lineage: Bacteria > Bacillota > Clostridia > Lachnospirales > Lachnospiraceae > Acetatifactor. The sequence continues at coordinate 61,345 of JAMPHT010000002.1, read as the reverse complement.
CGGATATCATTCTGGAGCATACAAGGGAGTTTTCCGAAAGACTGCCCTTGGATTACATAAAAAAAGAGTATACCGGCAGGGAGAAAACCACTCATTATCTGAGGCTGGGAAATAATCAGATGAAGCTGCCCCAGGATCGCCCCTTTCTGGTTTATGACAGCGTGATCAGGGAGAGCAGGCCGCTTATTTTTGAAAAGCTTTCCATACCGGTCTACATGGGCTCCTGCACTTACAGAGAGTACATGGATGTGGAATATAAATACTCCAGGGAAGAGGCGGAAGAGCAGCTTTCAGAAAAATTGATCACATTTCTTGCAAGTTTAGAGGAAAAAGGGGTACAAATTATTGAAAAAGATGTTAAAATAGAATCAGGCGACAATTTCTGGGTCCTTTCCGGGCTGTTTCTGGTGCAGGAGCCGGTGGGGGACAGCGTTGCCGTTGAAAAAATCATAATCGGAGAAACAGAAGCGGATGAGTGAGTGTTCTATCAGGCTTGATATGCCGGCGGAACATATGCGGAAGATATTCGGTATGCAGGATGCGTATGTGAAAAAGCTGGAACGTGACTTCGGAGTTTCGGTCGTTGACAGAAACGGCTCGGTGACGATCACCGGAAGGGAAGATATGGTGAAAAGGGCTGCGGGAGTGCTGCAGCAGCTGGCCATTCTTTCCGACAGGGGAAACGAAATAGAGGAGCAGAGCGTAGATTACGCCATTACGTTGGGGATGGAAGAAAAGGAAAATGTGATTTCGGAGATCGACTCCGACTGTATCTGCCACACGGTAAACGGGAAACCGGTCAAGCCAAAGACCCTGGGGCAGAAGGCATATGTGGATGCCATTCGGAAAAATATGATCGTGTTCGGGCTGGGGCCTGCAGGGACGGGAAAGACATACCTTGCCATGGCTATGGCCATCACGGCCTTTAAAAACGACGAGGTGGGCAGGATCATTCTGACAAGGCCTGCCATAGAGGCAGGGGAGAAGCTGGGATTCCTGCCGGGAGATCTGCAGAGTAAGGTGGACCCTTACTTAAGACCCCTCTATGATGCACTGTACCAGATCATGGGGGCGGAGAGCTTTGCAAAAAACATGGAAAAGGGGCTGATCGAGGTGGCACCCCTGGCCTATATGAGAGGCAGGACCCTGGATAACGCCTATATTATTCTGGACGAGGCCCAGAATACTACGCCTGCCCAGATGAAAATGTTTCTCACCAGGATCGGGTTCGGTTCAAAGGTGGTGGTCACAGGCGACGCCTCCCAGAAGGATCTTGCCCCCGGTACAAGATCGGGGCTTGATGTGGCGGCAAAGGTGCTGGAAAAGATCGACGATATTGCATTTTGCAATCTGACCAGCCGGGATGTGGTGCGGCATCCTCTTGTACAGAAGATCGTAAAAGCATACGAAGACTACGAGGTGAAGGAACTGTCACGCAGGAGCAGCGGTTCTTCTGAGCATGGCAGAAGCAGAGAAAAGCATGGAAGAAAATAAAAGAAAAGCCGGCTGGAAATTTTTTCTTGCCGAAGGGGCAATTATCATAGCGGGAACTTTTGGAATGGGGGCGCTTGGCAGGATCAGGCAGCAGCAGGAGGACAGGCTGTTGGGGAATTGTGTCATGATGCTTCTGATTCTTGCGGTCATCTGCTTTCACCTTCGCAGGGAGTATGTGCATGACAGTCTTGATTATGATAATGGGGAGCATATTTTCCGTTTTTTCCTGTGTCTGGGGATCGGACTTGCAGTGGCGTTTGCCTGTGGCTTTCTGCCGGTGGCGGGCTGGCCTTTTCTGCCGGTTTTTATCATGTTTTCACTTTTCAGCAATATGAGTGTGGGACTTTTGTCCGCCACGGCTCTGCTGTTGATCCCGGTTTTGCTTGGCGGCGGTGATGCAGGCGGCTTTGCGCTGTATTTTGTCAGCGGCGTTTTTGCAGTGACATTGTTCCGCCATCTGGGAGAGGATTTTAAAATAGGGATCCCCTTATTTTTATCCATGCTATGTTTACTTGTCTGCGAGACGGCAAATGTGGTCCTGGTGGCAAACGCAAGACCTGATTTTGAAATGTTTGTGATTCCCACAGTCAATATGATCGTCAGCGGCGTGCTACTGTTAGGCTGTCTGAAGATGTTTTCCTCCACGGTGGTCTATCGTCACCGGGAGAAATATCTGGATATCATTGATTCGGAAAATCCTGTGATCGCCAGAATGCGGGAAAGGGACAGAGACGAATATATGCACTGTGTCCACACCACCTATTTCTGTGAGCGTATCGGGCAGCGTCTGGGCCTGCAGGTGGAAGCGTTGAAAAGCGCGGGATATTATTACCGTCTGGGGGGAGAACTGACACAGATGCTGGAGGACGAGCAGTTTCCGCCCAACGCAAAGGAGATCCTGCTGGATTACAGGAACAGGCAGGAGGGCATGAAGAAGAAGGAAACGGCGGTCCTGTACTGCTCGGACATGGTGGTTACTTCCGTGAAGGCTGCAATCGAAAGCGGGGAGCCGGGACAGGTGGATATCGACCGGCTGATAGACGATATTTTCAATAAGCTGTTTCGGAATAAGATTTTTGACAAGTGCGACATATCGCTGGGGGAGCTTAAGACAATGCAGCAGATATTCAAGGAGGAAAAGCTCTATTATGACTTTTTACGTTGAATGCGAGACGGAAGAGAACTTTCCCTTTGATGCGGAGGAGACGGCGGCGGCTGTGTGCCGTGCGGTCCTTGAAGAGGAGCAGTGCCCTTATGAGGCGCAGGTAACGCTGGTGATCACCGATAATGAAGGAATCCGCGAGATGAACAGAGAAAGCAGGGGGATCGACCGAGAGACGGACGTGCTCTCCTTTCCCAATGTGGACTTTGAGCAGGAAGGTTTTTTCCGGATCGATGAGGACAGGGAAGCGGATTATTTTGACCCGGATACGGGAGAATTGATCCTGGGAGACATTATGATTTCCGCAGATAAGGTGAGACAGCAGGCGTTGGAATACGGACACAGCCTGCGGAGGGAGTTTGCGTTTCTGGTGGCTCACAGTATGTTCCATCTGTGCGGATACGATCATGTGGAAGAGCAGGCTGCGGAGAGAATGGAGAAAAAGCAGGAAAAGGTACTGGAACAGCTTGGGATCAGAAGATAATTCATTGGTATGCGTAGAGGGACGTGAGGATGAATCAGGCGGAGGTAAAGAGAAGGCAGGCACAGGCGATCGCGGCAGTGTTGGCATTTATTACCCTTGGGGTGATTGCGCGTTTGGCAGGATATAACGGCGTAGCCTATGTGGCAGCGGCGGCGGAGGCTTATGCCTTTTTTGGTATCGCAGTCAGCGGCGGTGTTTCCGGCGCTCTGGGCAGGATACTGCGGCTTAGGGGGTCCAAGGGTCAGTACCGGAACGCCGGGGCCATGCGCAGAAACGCTTTCATTTTTCAGGCTGCTCTGGGAGGGCTGGGAACGGCAGTGCTGCTGTTTGGGGCGGAAGGCATTTCGGTAAAGCTGTTTCGGACACAGTACAGCTCCGCAATTCTTATGATTTTGGCCCCGGCGGTGTTCCTGCGTTCTCTGTCGTCGGTCCTGGCAGGATATTGCAGAGGAGAAGGGGCGGAGCTTCCGGCAGCGGCGGCAGATATCTTAAGGCAGCTTCTGATCCTGGGGTTCAGCGTTCTGTTCAGCAGGATGCTGGTTGATTACGGGGATAAGGTGAGCCGGCTGCTGGCCCATGAGAATTTTGCATCCATGTATGGCGGGCTTGGAGTGGCCATAGCGGTGACGCTGACCGAGGTACTTATCGTGCTTCTTCTGCTTCTGCTGTACAGGCTGAGCAGCAGGAGAAGAAAACGGGTCATTCAGGATGGAATGCGGGCCACGGATTCTATTGCTGACAGCGTCAGGATCCTTTGCGGGAACAGAGGCTGGCAGGTGGGTCTGCAGCTGCTTGCGGTGCTTTTTGTACCGCTGGGGATGATGTTCTGGCAGAAAGCAGGAGAGAGCAGCGATGGAGCTGCTGTGGAATATGGCGTTTTTGCCGGGGGCTTTTGTATGGTCTGCGGGATCGCAGTGAGCCTGATCCTGTTGTTTTTGATTCCGGTGTGCGCAAATACGGTAAGTCTGCTGCGCAGGAATGAATCCAGGTTTGCCAGAAATGCATTCCAGTCAGGGGTACATATCGGCGTTGTCCACGGGGCGTTCCTTGCCGTGTGCGCCATCACCATGGCGGAACAGTTAGGCGCAGTCTCCTGCGGAGAACAGGCGGCGCTGGGGATCAGGCTGCTGAAGGGAGGCGCGCTCATTGTGCCTCTGGCGGCGCTGTCACTGTATTTTGCCAGGATACTGATCCTGACAGGGAAAAAGTATATCGTCATGGGAGCGGCAGCGGCAGCGGATGTCATTTATGTGGTAGCGGTATCCGTTCTGCTTGGCGGCGGAAAGGCGGGGATACTTTCCCTTGTTTATGCCGGGCTGATTGCCGGCGGCGTACTCTGCATCGTGCTTGGAACGCTTGCTTACCGCGCCTTCCGCCAGAGGATGGACTGGCTTCACGTGCTGGTAGTTCCGGTGGCGGCGGCCCTTGTTGCCGGGCTTGCGGGTATGCTGCTTGCAAGAGTGCTTACGCCTCATTTGGGGAATCTTGTGGCGCTGCTGGTGTGCTTTATTTTAAGCGCCGCTTTGTACTGGGCAGGGCTTTTGCTGCTCCGCAATTTCAGGGAGCAGGAGCTGGAAATGATTCCGGGGGGAAAGCTGTTGAACGCCCTGGGACAGATGCTTCGGGTGTTTTGAGAACGGATGTATAAATAGTGGAAAATAGTTGATACTGATTACAAAAAGGTGTCATCGCAGAAACTGCTCTGATAGGGAGGTTTGGCGTGAAATTTGTAAAAGGTATCTTCTTATTTTTTATCTATCCCATATTTATGCTGGTGATCGGCTTCTATGCGGGCGTTCAGTTTACCGATCGTTACGAGCGGTTATATTACCAGCCGGAGGAGGGGCAGAATCCTTCGGAGCCGGAGGAAAACGAACAGGGCCGGCCGGCGGTGGAATCCTCGGAGCCCATGGGGAATAGCCTGGACTATGAGAGGGCGCAGGAGCCCACGGAGCAGGATGAGATCTATCTTGAGGTGACAAACGCTTCCGAGACTCTGAATGTGGAGACAAAGTATGTGCTTGAGGAGCGGGATATTTACCGGGACACGGTGGTGGAGACTACCTGGCGTCTGCCGGATAAGTATGTGGGAATGAACAGGGAACAGTTTATCACTGCCATGAAAGAATATGAGGCATTTCCGCCGCTTTCGGAGATGCAGCGGGGCTTTGTGAGCCTGGAGGTGCTGGCCTTTTCCAGAGAAAGGGTGGTGGTCCAGATGAATTACCGCGTTGTCCTGCCCACCGACAGCTTTTATCTTGCGGTGTACGACAATCAGGTGGTGGTGCTCTTAGAGGACAGGGAAACGGTCTATATAGAGACGAATATCAGGCTGGAGGAGCTGCCGGAGGAGGAGCAGGAGCAGATCATTGATATGATGTTTATCGAGGATGAGGCGGGGCTGTATGATTTTCTGGAGGCCCATTCCTCGTGAGGACAGGGGCTTTATGCGCCCTGTTAGATAATGTCAAAAACTGCCGAGTGGCCTTGTATCATTTGGTGTTTTCTGTTAGAATATATTTATGGGGTACTGCCATAACGGGTAGGCGGTCAGTCCTTCTCAGCAGAGGGGACGGTCCCTCTGACTACGGGTAAGCCGGGAAAGGGGGGATTGCTTTATGAGTGACTATGAGTTGCTGACAATCGTGCTGATGATTCTTGGAATCATTGTGTCGATCCTGATAGCTTACATAGAACATACAAAAAAGTAACCGCCCCCAGCCAAGGATACGGTTACTTTTTTGGTAATTTAGCTTTGGACTGACCGTCTATCGGCAGTACCTCTTTTCATGCTTTTATTGTAGCAGATTTTTTCACTCCTGTCAAACACTGCAAAGGAGGGCGTAAATATGCGTAGAACGATCGGAATTGTGGGAGGGGGCGCCGCGGGAATGACGGCGGCAATCCTGGCGGCCAGGAACGGGGCGGAAGTGACGGTGCTGGAGGGAAACGACAGGGTTGGAAAGAAGATCCTGTCTACGGGAAACGGCAAATGTAATCTGGGCAACATAAACGTAAGCCCTAAGATGTACTCTACCGACAGTCCGGAGCGTCTTAAGGGCTGGCTGGAGCAGTTTGGCGCAAATGACACCATAGAATTTTTCCGGACCTTAGGGCTGCTGACAAAGGTAAAAAACGGCGGCTTGTATCCTGTCAGCGAACAGGCGTCCTCCGTGCTGGACGCCCTGCGGTTTGCACTGGACAGGGAGTCTGGGATCAGGGTCAGGACCGGGTGCAGGGTGGAAGGTATCCGGCGTGACGAGGGGAAAAACTGCATTTTGCTGGAAAGCAGCGGTGAGACATTTCCCTTTGACAGAGTGATCTTAGCCTGTGGAGGCAGGGCAGCGCCGAATACCGGGTCTGACGGCAGCGGATACCGCCTGGCCAAGATGCTGGGCCACAGCCTGGTGCCGGTGGTGCCGGCGCTGGTGCAGTTAAGATGCCGGGAGGATTGGCTCCCTTCCGTTGCGGGGGTCAGGGCCGACGCGGAGATCCTTCTGGAGGATGCCGGGGCGGGGGCAGTGTCCGAGCGGGGGGAGCTGCAGCTTACGGACTATGGGATCTCAGGTATCCCGGTCTTTCAGATGAGCGGCAGGATAAATTACATATTGCGGGAAAAACGGGAAGTGGCGCTGAAAATAGATTTTTTCCCGGAGGAGGAAAAAGAAGGCTTTTCGGAGAAGCTGATGGGGACGCGGCTGCCCATTGAAGTCTGCGGCACCGTGGAGCAGTATTTTACCGGGATGCTGCATAAAAAGCTGATGACGCTGCTTATCAGGCTGGCGGGCCTAAGACCTTCAGAGCCTGCGGCCCAGGCGGATATCAAAAAAATACGGCGGGTGTACGAGCTGTGCAGGGAGCTTAAGGTGTGTGTGACAGGCAGCAATCCCTTTGAAAATGCCCAGGTGTGCGCGGGGGGAGTGCCCTTGAATGAGCTGACGGAAAGGCTGGAATCGAGAAAGGCTCCCGGCGTGTTCTTTGCGGGGGAGATACTGGACGTGGACGGAAGGTGCGGCGGTTATAATCTGCATTGGGCCTGGTGCAGCGGCAGTCTGGCAGGGGCAGCGGCTGCAGGTCGATAATTCCGCAGGCAGCGGAGTATCAGGCCGGCAGCGTCGGAAGGGGATAAAAGAATCATGTTACGGGTGAATCAGGTAAAAATAAGAACAGAGCATACAGAGGAACAGCTGCGGAAAAAGGCGGCGGAACTGCTGCATATTCCGGTGCGGGAGATCCTTAAGATGAAAATCGTGCGGCAGTCCGTAGACGCAAGGCGCAAGCCGGAGATTTTTTACAGCTATTCTCTGGATATAACGGTCAAAAATGAGGACAGGATATTACAGAGGTTCAAGGGCAGAGAAAATCAGGTCAGCCTGCAGCCGCCGGTTTCCTATGTTTTTCCAAAGCCGGGGAAAAGGCGTGGAGAGCAGCCTCCGGTGATCGTGGGAATGGGGCCGGCGGGCTTATTCTGCGGTTATTTCCTGGCGCTTAACGGATACCGTCCCATTCTGTTGGAACGGGGGAAATGCGTGGAAGAGCGCCAGAAGGATGTGGAGGAGTTCTGGGAGACCGGACGCCTGGATACGGAATCCAATGTGCAGTTTGGAGAGGGAGGTGCCGGTACTTTTTCCGACGGCAAGCTGAATACCCTGGTGAAGGACAGGGAGGGCAGGAACGGAGCGGTACTGGAGACATTGGTAAGGTTTGGCGCAAAGGAAAGCATCTGTTACGAGGCAAAGCCCCACATCGGGACAGATGTGCTGCAGAAGGTGGTGCGGAATCTGCGAAATGAGATCGTGCGGCTGGGAGGTGAGGTGCGGTTCCAAAGCAGGGTGACAGACATTGAAATTCAGGCTGGAAGGGTGGCGGGCGTTGTGATAAACAAAGATGAGCACCTTGCCTGCAGCCAGCTTGTCCTTGCCATCGGTCACAGCGCCAGAGACACCTTTTCCATGCTGTATGAAAGAAAAATACCTATGGAGGCTAAGGCTTTTGCGGTGGGGCTTCGGGTGGAGCATCCCCAGTCCATGATAAACGAGAGCCAGTACGGAATGAAGGACCCCGGCAGTCTGGGGGCGGCGCCCTACAAGGTGACGGCTAAGGGCAGAAACGGCAGAGGCGTTTACTCCTTCTGTATGTGCCCCGGCGGGTATGTGGTGAACGCCTCCTCAGAGGAAGGACGGACTGCGGTAAACGGCATGAGCTACAGCGGGAGAAACGGCGTAAACGCCAACAGCGCGGTGATCGTTGCAGTGACACCGGATGATTTCGGCTCCGGGCATCCCCTGGCGGGAGTGGCTTTTCAGAGAAGGCTGGAGGAAAAGGCATTTGAACTTGGACAGGGTAAGATCCCGGTTCAGCGGTACGGAGAATTTAAGAAGCTTGTGGAGGGAAAAGCAGGAACGGGGCAGCCGGATGCAGCGCCGGACAGCAGCCTGTCGGAGCATATCCGGCCGGAGCGCACGCTGCCGGAGGGGGAAAGTCCGATAGAGCCCCAGTGCAAGGGGGAGTATGTCTGGGCTGACTTGAGCGGGCTTCTTCCTGCGGAATGCAGCGAGGCATTTATCGACGGTATGGAAAGCTTCGGAAAGCAGATCCGGGGCTTTGACAGGCCGGATGCGATCCTCCTTGGGGTGGAGAGCAGGACCTCCTCGCCGGTGCGGATAAGCAGGGATGAGACATTGCAGTCTGCAGTCAGGGGCCTGTATCCTTGCGGAGAGGGAGCGGGCTATGCGGGAGGCATCACCTCTGCAGCCATGGACGGGCTGCGGGTGGCGGAGCGAATCGCGGCAGATGAATATTGAAAGTTGAAAGCCGACGGATTTCATGATAGAATTGTTTTTGCAGCGCCCACAGGAAGAGGAGAAAAATGAGCGGTTTAAGAGAATCACTGAAGGACAAAAAGAGGATCGTAGTGAAAATAGGTTCCTCATCCCTGACTCATAAAGAGACGGGGGACATGGACTATATCCGTATGGAAAAGCTGGTGCGGGAGCTCAGCGACATCAGGAATCAGGGGAAAGAGGTAGTGCTTGTTTCGTCAGGAGCCATTGCTGCCGGGAAAAATGTGGTGAACCTAAAAGATGTGCGTGTGGACAGCGCGGCGGAGTCGCTGGCGGTAAAGCAGGCATGCTCCGCCGTGGGACAGGCCCGGCTGATGATGACCTATCAGCGGCTGTTTGCAGAGTATAATCAGGTGGCGGCCCAGATCCTGATGACAAAAAATACCATTGTGGACAATCTGAACAGATACAATGCACATAACACCTTTACGGAGCTTTTAAAGCTGGGAGCCATCCCCATTGTGAATGAGAATGACACGATCACCACCTTTGAGATCGAGTTTGGAGACAACGATACCCTTTCCGCTATTGTGGCAGCGCTGGTGGAGGCGGATCTGCTGATCCTGCTGTCCGATATCGACGGCCTGTATACCGACGATCCCAGAAAGAACGCGGACGCTGAGTTTATCGAGCAGGTGGATGAGCTGACGGATGAACTGATGGGTATGGGAAAGGCTACCACAGGCAGCAGTGTGGGCACCGGCGGAATGAATACGAAGCTTGCGGCGGCCCGGATCGCCACAAAAGCCGGAGCGGACATGATCATAGCCAACAGCGCGGATATTGGAGTGCTGCACAGACTGCTGGCAGGTGAAAAGGAAGGGACTTTGTTTGTGGCAAAAAAGGATGAAAACTTTGATTTGTCCGGCTTTGTCAGCAATCTGCATAAAAGTGTGAACGGAATGAAGATTTTCTAAGGTCAGAAAGAGGTGGTGTACCCACCTCTTTGGACCCGACCTAAGAAAATCTAAGTCATTCCGGGAAGAATCCGCAAGCGGATTCTTCCGGTCCTGCGGCGGTATGACGGTAAGTATACAGAGGGGTATGAATATGAACATGGATGAGAGGATCGCCCGTATCAATGAGCTCTATCATAAGTCCCAGGCGGAGGGCCTTACGGAGGATGAGAAGGAGGAGCAGGGAAGGCTGCGGAAGGAATATGCGGCAAGCGTCAGAAATAATCTGCGGAGCCAGCTTGACAACCTTTACATCGAAAAACCGGACGGCAGTGTGGTGAAGGCTTCGGAGGCAGGCGGACGGCATGGACAAGGATGAAATCAGGCGGCAGGTGCTGGCCCTTCGGAAAGCTTTAAGCGCGGAGGAGCGGGAACGCGCCAGAGTGCTGCTGACAGAGCGTATATTGGGGCATCAGTGGTTCTATCATTCAGGTACGCTGCTGGGCTTTGTGGGCTATGGAAGCGAAATCGATACGGAGGAAATCTTAAGAGAGGCGCTCCGTCTGGGAAAGGAAGTATATCTGCCCAGAGTTACGAATGAGGCGGAAGGCAGGATGGCGTTTCTGCGGATAGATGCCTGGGAGGATATAAAGCCCGGATACAGAGGCATTCCGGAGCCGGCTGCGGAAGCTGAAGCGTACCAATACAATGAGTCGGAAACGGAGGGGGTTCTGCTGCTGATGCCGGGCGTTGCCTTTGACAGATCCAGAAATCGTATCGGTTATGGCAGAGGCTTTTATGACAGGTATCTGTCAGATAAACCGGCACTGCAGCTTAAGACTATCGGGGTGGGATTCAGGTGCCAGATGGTGAGTGAGATACCATGTGGGGAGCATGACATCAGACCCTGCCAGGTGATATGTATGTAATCTGAGTCAGACGGTGCATAACAGTAGGTATTGAAAAGGCATATATCATAGACTGTTATGCGAAGCGGCGGTATGCTTGAGATATGCAGGCGGGACGTTAAGGGAAGGCGGAAATAAGGATATGTGAGCAGAGATAAGGGAAGGCGTGGGGAAATGAGGATATGTGAGCAGAGATAAGGGAAGGCGTGGGGAAATGAGGATATGTGAGCAGAGATAAGGGAAGGCGTGGGGAAATGAGGATATGCGCGGAGAGATAAGGATAGGCGCGCGGAAAAGAGGGAAAATGACAGATTTGGCAGCTATGGGTATGAGAGCGGCGGCAGTGAAGCACGTTCTGCAGAAGCTGACCCCAGAGGAGAGGAACAGGGGACTTCTGGCGGCGGCGGAGGCATTGGAAGCCGGAACGGAAGAAATTCTTAAGGCAAATAGGCGGGATATGGAAAACGCCGTGAAAAACGGCATGAATCCCGGAATGCAGGACAGGCTGCGGCTGACGCCGGAACGAATCGGCGCTATGGCCGAGGGGCTGCGGCAGATCGCCGGACTGCCGGACTGCATCGGTGAGGTGATGGAGGAGCTTCAGCGTCCCAACGGGCTGAAGATCAGGAAGGTTCGCGTCCCCATAGGGGTTATCGGGATTATTTACGAAGCGAGACCTAATGTGACGGCGGATGCCTTTGGGCTTTGCTTTAAGGCGGGAAATGCCGTTATCCTAAAGGGAGGCAGCGACGCCCTTTATTCCAACGGGAAGATCGTGAATACCCTTCGGAGCGCCCTGGAGGCCTGTGGGATACCGGGGGATGTTCTTCAGCTCATTGAGGATACGGACAGGGCAGTGACCGTGGAATTTATGAAGCTGAAAGCCTATGTTGACCTGCTGATTCCCAGGGGGAGCGCAGGACTCATCAGGAGCGTGGTGGAGAACAGCACTATCCCTGTCATTGAGACAGGCACAGGCAATTGTCATGTATATGTGGATAAAGACGCGGATATAGAGCAGGCAGCCCGGATCGTTTATAATGCCAAGACCCAGAGGATCGGAGTCTGCAATGCCTGTGAATCTCTGGTAGTTCACAGCGCGGTGAGCCGGGCGTTCCTGCCGAAGCTGGCGGAGATCCTTGCCCCGAAAAATGTGGAGCTGCGGGGGGATGAGCGGGCGCAGCAGGTGCTGTCTGACTGTAGTCCTGCCACGGAGGAGGACTATGGAAGGGAATATCTTGATTATATATTGTCTCTTAAGACCGTGGATTCCCTGGAGGAAGCTATTCAGCACATCAACCGGTACGGCACAGGTCATTCCGAGTGTATTGTCACGAAGAACAGTCAGGCGGCGGAACGGTTTTTGAATGAGATCGATGCCGCCTGCGTTTACTGGAACGCATCCACCCGGTTTACGGATGGATTTGAGTTTGGCTTTGGGGCGGAGATCGGTATCAGTACCCAGAAGCTGCACGCGAGAGGCCCTATGGGGCTGAAGGAGCTGACCTCCTATAAATATACGATCTACGGAAACGGGCAGGTCAGGGGATAACTGCTTCTTGACAAATTTCCTGCTTTTGCACTACACTTACATCATGTAAAAATTGGACTGCCGAAAAGTCAAAAAGCGCGGCAGGGGAGGAAAACATATGAAGGAAGTAAACGGGAGCATCTGGCACAGTATCAGTACTCAGAGAGTGACCCCCACGGATTTTATCTGTGTGATCGAGATTGCAAAGGGAAGTAAAAACAAATATGAGCTTGACAAGGAGACGGGATTCCTGATACTGGATCGCATTTTGCACACATCCACCCATTATCCCGCAAATTACGGTTTTATACCCCGTACATACGGGGATGACGGAGACCCGCTGGATGTGCTGCTCTTATGTTCGGAGCCTGTACAGCCGCTGACCCTGGTGCGGGCATACCCCATAGGCGTCATTTCCATGCTGGACAGCGGCAAAAATGATGAAAAGATCATAGCGGTTCCTTTCAATGACCCTTATTATAACAGCTATAATGATATTTCAGAGCTGCCGATCCATGTGGTACAGGAAATGGAACACTTCTTTACGGTGTATAAGAGCCTGGAGAATAAGACCACTGCCGTAAACGAGCAGGGCAGCCGGGAGGAGGCCATAGAGGTCATCAAAAAGTGCCTGGATAATTATATCAATATGTTTATCAAGAGCTGGTAACAAGGAGCGAAGTTTTTCTAAGACATTAAGGTACAATGTCTAAGAAAAACTAAGTCGCTCCTAAAAGAATCGCTATGCGATTCTTTCAACGGGTTTGGGCAGCAAATTTCGTAAGCGGGTAATGTCTGTTTTATAAAATAACAGAAAATTTTGTTATATTTTGGAAAGAGGTATGGAGTATGAAAATAAGGACAAGGTATGCGCCCAGTCCCACGGGGAAAATGCACGTGGGAAATTTAAGGTCCGCATTGTATGAATTTTTGATTGCAAAGCACGCGGGCGGAGACTTTATGCTCCGCATTGAGGACACGGACCAGGAGCGTTTTGTGGAGGGAGCTACGGAGATCATATACCGCACCCTGGAAAAGACGGGACTGGTACATGACGAGGGTCCGGATAAGGATGGCGGATACGGCCCCTATGTCCAGAGTGAACGGATGAAAACCGGCATCTACATGAAGTATGCCAGAGAACTGATCGACAGGGGCGAAGCCTATTACTGCTTCTGCGACAGGGAGCGGCTGGCATCCTTAAAGACGGAGGTGGTGGAGGGCAAGGAGATCACCGTTTATGACAAGCATTGTCTGCAGCTGTCAAAAGAGGAGGTGCAGGCAAATCTGGCGGCGGGAAAGCCCTTCGTCATCCGGCAGAATAATCCCACTCAGGGAAGCACCACCTTCCATGACGAGCTTTACGGCGATATTACGGTGGAGAATGCGGAGCTGGACGATATGATACTGATCAAATCGGACGGTTATCCCACTTATAATTTTGCTAACGTGGTGGATGACCATACCATGAACATCACCCATGTGGTCCGGGGAAATGAGTATCTTTCCTCCTCCCCCAAATACCAGCGCCTGTATGACGCTTTTGGCTGGCAGAGCCCCGTGTATGTGCATCTTCCCCTGATCACCGACGAGAATCACAAGAAGCTGTCAAAGCGAAGCGGCCATGCCTCCTTTGAGGATCTGATGGAGCAGGGCTTTGTGGCGGAGGCTGTGGTAAACTATATTGCGCTCTTAGGCTGGTCCCCGGAGGAGAACCGTGAGATCTTCAGCCTGGAGGAGTTGATCAGTAAGTTTGATTATCACAGGATCAGCAAGTCCCCTGCTGTTTTTGATATTGTAAAGCTGCGCTGGATGAACGGCGAATATATCAAGGCCATGGATTTTGACGCCTTTTATGAGATGACGGAGCCTTATCTGAAAAAGACGCTGACAAAGGAGTTTGATCTGAAGAAGATCGCCAATATGGTCAAGACCCGTATCGAGGTGTTTCCGGATATTGCGGATCATGTGGATTTCTTTCAGGAACTGCCGGAATATGATGTGGAAATGTACACCCATAAGAAAATGAAAACTGACAGGGATTCGTCCCTCCAGGTACTTCAGGATGTGCTGCCTCTGCTGGAGGCCCAGGAGGATTACAGCAACGACGGCCTGTATCAGCTGCTGTTAAGGTATGTGGAGGAAAGAGGGGTTAAGAACGGCTATGTAATGTGGCCTGTCCGCACCGCCGTTTCCGGGAAACAGATGACCCCTGCAGGCGCCACCGAGATCATGGAGGTGCTTGGAAAAGAGGAGGTCTTAAAGAGAATCAGGAGAGGAATTGAAAAACTTGCCAATGCTTGATATGAACGACCTGAATGAGGCGCAGCGCAGGGCTGTCGCCTGGGAGGAGGGGCCGCTGCTTTTGCTGGCGGGCCCCGGCTCCGGAAAGACCTTCACCATCACAAAACGGATTCTGTACCTTCTGGAGCGGGGCGTTCCCCCGGAAGAAATTCTTGTCATCACCTTTACAAAGGATGCCGCGGCGGCCATGCAGAGCCGTTTCCGGCAGCTGTCCCATGGTTTTTTCCCTGTTCATTTCGGAACCTTTCATTCTGTTTTCTATCACATTTTGCTGGAATCCGGCGGAACCCGTAATCTACAGCTGCTCAATGATTCCCAACGTAAAAAAATAATGCTTTCCATTCTGAAGCGCTTACAGACGAACTCGGATCTCTCGGAAGAATCCGTCAAAATACTGGCTGCAGTGAGCCTTTATAAGAACACGGCGGACAGGGAAAGGGCAGTATCCGAAATGCCCACCGGCTGGGGAGAGCGTTTCGGGGAAATTTTTACGTCCTATACGGAGGCGGTACGGGAGGCAGGAGCGGTGGATTTTGACGATATGCTGTATGAATGCCGCAGGCTCCTGGAGGGGGATCCGGGGATACGGCGCAGCTGGCAGGAGCGGTTTCGGCATATCCTTATCGACGAATTTCAGGACTGTAATCCCATGCAGTATGAGATCATTCGGCTTTTGGCAGGGAAGCCCTGTAACCTGTTTGCTGTGGGGGACGACGATCAGTCCATATATGGCTTCCGGGGGGCCAGACCGGATATTCTGCGGCGGTTTGAGAAGGATTTCCGGGCAAAGCGGCTTTTGCTGGACGTGAATTACCGCTGTACGGCGGAAATTGTCAATGCCTCCCTGGCGGTGATTCGGGAAAATCAGGACAGATTCCCCAAGGCGCTCAGGGCGGCGGAGTCCGTGGAAGGGGCGGGAAGGACCGGAGGGCTGCATATTATACCTTTTCAGGACAGGGAGGCCCAGACCGGCTGGCTGCTGCAGCAGACGGCAGAGTGGCGGCAGAATCATGAAAAGGGCGGCGAAAGATGCGCCGTTTTGTTTCGCACCAACTCCTGTATGCAGAGAATGGCGGCGGCCATGCATGGCGCAGGGATCCCTTTCTTTATGCGGGAACGGGGGAAAAACATTTATGAGCATTTTGTGGTAAAGGATATTATGGCATATCTGCTGCTGGCAGAAGGCGTCTGGAGGAGAGAACATCTGTTGCGCATCATCAACAGGCCGGTGAGATATATCAGCAGGGAGGCGGTGGGAGAGGGCAGAACGATTCCGGAAATGCAGGCATATTACAGAGAACGGCCGGACAGGGAAAGCGGGATGCCGGAAACGGACAGAAGGGGATATACCGCCGGCTTTGGTGCAGCCCCAGGGGAAAGGAAAAGTGCAGCAGCGGGAAGAGCAGCCGGACACAGGTGGGAAATGCTGGAACGTCTGTCCTGTCTGCAGAGGCAGATGGACAGCCTCCGGAATATGCCGCTGCCATTAGGAATCAGGTATATTCTGAAGGCGGTGGGCTATGAGGGGTATCTTCGGACGCTGGCAAAGGGGAATCAGGAAAAGCTGTCTGAGTGGCAGGAGACGGTGGAGTGGCTGAAGGAGGACGCCAAACGTTTTCGGAATGTATGCGATTGGGCGGAGGCGCAGGAGTTCTATGTGGAAGAGGGCGAAAGGAGCCCGATACATTCAGATAATGGAGAACCCCTGTGCCTGATGACGGTGCATGGAGCAAAAGGTCTGGAATTTGAAAGAGTGATCATTCCGGACTGTAATGAACGGATATTTCCCCGCGGCGAGCTGCAGACACGGGAACAGATCGAGGAGGAGAGGCGGATCTTTTATGTGGCAATGACCAGGGCAAAAAAAAGCCTGGAGCTTCTGTACCTTACCGGTGACAGCCGCCGACCCAGGCTTCCTTCAAGATTTCTGAATCCTCTTAGGAGCAGCCGTCAGCCTTCCTCCCCGTCCTCTTCAATAAGTTCGTCAAATTCGCAGTTGTCCAGATACTCGTCAAAGGCATCCGCCACCGCTTCATATTCATCGTCATCCTCAATATAGTCCAGAACAGGTTCCTCGTCAGGGTCATCGGGATTTTCGCTGTAACGGTAAAACCAGACCTCTCCGTCCTCGTTTTCGCCCTCTTCATTCAAAGGGAGAAGGACGATATAATCCCTGGAATCCACTGTAATGATGGTGATAACGGCGCAGTTTACGTTGGCGCCGTCGTCCAACTCCAGCTCTACGGTCATTTCTTCGTCTTCATAATCATTTTTCTTTCCCATGGGAAGCCTCCTGTAAATTGAGTTTTGTAACAGTATACCCCTTTTTCGGCAGATTTGCAATGTTTGCTTTGTTGACAGAAAACGCGCCGGTAATTATAATGAAAATAAGGAGGTATCGGCATGAAACAGAAGGGCAAGGGACGGATCTACATGATCGGGGCACTGGCTGCAGTTGTGCTGTTGGCAGCGGCAACAGGCTTGATTTTACGGCAGGGCAGGAAGGCGGCGGAGCAGGAAGCCTCTTTAGCAGAGGCGCTGGAGGAATACGTAAGGACTGTCAGGCGCGCCAGCTTTTTTGCGCCGGTATATATGGAAGGCTATTACGGCTATCAAATGCAGCTCAACAGGGATGGAACGTTTCACTTTGTCTGCCTTACCAGCAGCCAGATGGAGCCCTGGGATGGCATAGAGGATCATTATCGGTGGTCCGGGGATACGTTGATACTGGATTACACGGATTCTGACAGTGTGCTGTATTTTCAGAAGGAAGGGGACAGGCTGGTGTTCAAGGAGAGTCAGTCCGTTGTCCCGGAGGGGCCCTATGACAGACTGTATGACGGGCAGATCTTTAAATTATGGAAAGTGGGAGGCAGATTTCAGTCATCTGCGGCCAATGATCAATGAGGATGAAACATAAAATTACGGGCATACTGGTTCTTTGTCTGCTGACAGGGAGCCTTTACGGGGAAGCGGCGGCTGCCGTTTGGGAAGCCGCGGGAGAGAAAGCCGGGATCGGAAAGACGGGAGCGGCAGGCATAGCGGGAGCGATGAATACGGCAGAGGCTGTGAAACCGGTGGCGGAGGTTTTCACTAAGACCGGGGAGCTGAGTATGGCGGGCGGCATCGGGGCGGAGCTGATGCCGCCGCTGTTTGCGGACAGTGAGCGGCAGGAACCGGGAGCGGCAGATGCAGAGCCGACGGAAAGCACAGTCCGGGAGCAGGAAGCGGGCGGTGCGGCGCCGGCGGAAGGCGCTCCGGCATCGGAGGACAGCGGTATCGAAGCGGGGGCTCCGATACCTGAGGAAGAACCGGAAAACGAGTACGCGGATCTGGCTATTGCCGACGTGAGAAACTATGTCAACGTCCGCACCGGGCCGGATACCGGCAGTTCCATCGTGGGCAAGATATACGACGGCGCAGTGGCCCAGATACTGGAGACGGTTGATGGGGAGGATGGAGAATGGTTTCGGGTAGTCTCCGGCAATGTGGAGGGCTATATCAAATCGGAGTTCTTTTTGTACGGAGCTGCCGCCGCGGAAGTGATAGACGATCATGTGACAAGATATGCGGTGGTTTTGGCCACCCGTTTGAATGTCAGGGAAAATCCGGATGTGGAGACGAAGAGGATCGGCTATATTGACAAAGGGGAGAAGGTCCGGATACTGGAGAATCTGGGGGACTGGCTGAAGGTGCAGTATACCCGCAGTAAAACGGGCTATGTGGCGGCGGAGTATGTGACGGTGACGGAGGAGTTCGTCTATGCGAAAACGCTGGAAGAGGAAGCCGCGGAGCTGGCGGCGAAAAAGGCGTTGGAGCAGCGGCAGAATGTTTCCGAGGCTCAGGCAGCTGAGAGCACCGAGATCACAGTGACGCCTCCATCGGGAGAGTATTCTACGAATGAGGAGCTGCGCGGCGAGATCGTGGCTTATGCCATGCAGTTTCTGGGAAATCGTTATGTGCATGGCGGACAATCCCTGGAGACAGGCACGGACTGCTCCGGCTTCACCAGTCTTGTTTACGCGGCGTTTGGCTATTCAGTGAGCCGGACGCCTGCGGGACAGCTCTCCGGCGCAGGCAGGAGCGTGTCATACAGTGAAGCGCGGCCGGGAGATATCATATGCTACGGTTCCCGTCGATGTACCCATGTGGCCTTGTACATCGGGGACGGACAGATCATTCATGCGGCAAATTCCCGCAAGGGGGTAATAATCCAGGAGGCCGACTATGACAATATACTGGGGGTGAAAAACTTAATCGACTGACGTATCGTCGGATGAATTGTCGATGAGGGGCAGATCTGATTTTTTCAGAGTCCAGTCCCCCATGATCTCATCGCACCAGGCCTGCAGGTCAGAGAGCTTTAATGCCACGCCGCCGTAGCTGCGGATGCCGTGGCGGGCGGCCTGTTCTTCTGTGTAATCCTCCAGCAGGTACACGTTTTCCAGCCGGGTGGGGCCGCTGGTGTAATGGCAGACAAGGGGAAGGACGCCGGTTCGTTCTTCTGCGATGGAGACGCCCTCCTCAGATACATGAAAGGTGACCCAGGCCATTTCCTCCAGCATACACAGGGCCTTTTTCTGAGTGGATACATAGTTGCCAAGAGAATAGTAGCAAAGGGCGGTGTTGCCGTTCTCGGCAGTGATCTTTTCCACGGGCTGAGGGACGTGAGGGTGGGTGCCTATGATCAGATCCGCACCGGCTTCCGTCATTTCCAGGGCGAATTTTCGCTGGTAGCCGGATGGATTTTTCTGATATTCCGTGCCCCAGTGAGGAAACACGATGACAATGTCCGCAAGCTGCTTTGCCAGTTGGATATCCTCCAGCACCTGAGGGTTTAAACTGGTGAAGTCGATGCGGCCGTTTTTTTCATTATAAGCGCAGAGCATATTCAGATGCCCCTTAAGAGAGGAAGATAAAGTCTCGGCGTTGGGACCGTAGGTATAGTTTAAGATGGCAAAGGTGACGCCGTCTGTCTCAAGAAGGGAAATTGCGCTGCCTGCGGCGGCATCGGAAGCTTCTGCGGCTCCTGTGATGCCTGTCATTAAAACATCGGGATGCGATTCCTGCCAGTAGGAGGCGCAGTTTAAGATGCCCTGCAGTCCCTGATCCGCGGCGTGATTGGTGGCATGGAGCACTACATTAAAACCGGCGTCGGCGATGGCGTCGCCAACCTCTGTGGGGGAGTTGAAGAGAGGGAAGCCGGAAAAGCCAAGTTCATTTCCGCCCAGGATCGTCTCCTGATTGATCACCTTTATATCTGCAGTCTCCAGAAAACAGCGGATATTCTCAAACAGAAAGGCATAGTCATAGGTGCCGTCCTTCATCTGTCCGGTCCTGACGATCCCCATGTGCATCAGATTGTCGCCTACGGCTAAGAGAGTGATGTCATATTCCTCAAAGGCAGGCTCCGGCGTTGGAGCTGGAACCGACTCCGGCGTGGCGTCCGGCGCTGCGGCAGCCTCCGGTTCCGGCGATAAGGCTTCGGATGATTCTGCGGGAGTAAGAGTATCTGCGCTCTGTTGAACCTTCAGAAGTCCTGCAACAGCAGTAAACATACGGGTTCCCGCCGGATAGAAGGACATGACGATAAGGCATACCAGCACCAGGACCGGAATCATTATGGCAAGCAGATAGTTTTTCTTACGTTTCATGGCCGCCTCCCGACAATCACATTATGGCTGAATAGTACGCTAATTTTGCGGGTTTGTCAATCGACGCTTGTGATTTCATGGTATATCCAGTATAATAGTAGTTACATAAGCGGAATGGAGGATGGAATATGACTAATATGAGCGGCAACAGAAATCCTTACCCATTGGGAGCAAGACCGGAGGCAGATGGAATTTGTTTTTCCTTTGTGTCCGAGACGGCTGACTGCGGCATTCTGCTTTATAGCTCCCGCACGGGCAGGCAGCTGCGGAGAATTCCCTTCTCCGAAGAGGACAGAATGGGAAATATTTATTGCAAAAGGGTGGAAGGAATACGCCCGGAAGCTGTGACCTATCAGTTTTATCAGGGACAGGAGATCGTGCCGGACGAACATGGGCGGGTATTTCCGGGGAAATATGTATATGGAAAAAGGATCGAAAGAGACAAAAGAAGAGCCGGATTTCTGCCTGATGCCTACGACTGGGAAGGGGACCGGCGTCCTGAGATCCCTTACAGCGAAGCAATCTGCTATTGTATCCATGTGAGAGGCTTTACAAAACATAGCTCGTCGGCGGTAAAAAACAGAGGGACCTTTGACGGGATCAGAGAAAAGATTCCGTATTTACGGGAAATAGGAGTTACGACGTTGGAGCTGCAGCCCGCCTATGAATTTGAGGAGGCGGAGGAGAAAAGAGATGAAAATCTGCCGCCCTACTGCGTTCCGGAGACTGTCGGACCGCCTGAGAAAGAGAGAAAGGTAAATTACTGGGGCTATAAAAAGGGGTATTACTATGCGCCCAAGGCGGCCTATGCCGCTTCCGGCGACGCGCCGGAGGAGTTTAGACGCCTGATCAGGGAGCTGCATAAAAATCATATGGAGCTGGTGATGCAGTTCTATTTTCCGGAGGACGTTGATCGGAATGAGATCACAGAGATCCTGCGATTCTGGACACTGGAGTACCATGTGGACGGTTTTCATCTCATGGGGGGGGATCTTCCCTTGGAAATGCTTGCCGCAGACCCACTGCTTTCGGACAGGAAGATGATGTATTACGGATTTGGGCGGGAAACTGTCTATGATAAAATGAGCGCGCCGAAATTTCCGCATCTGGCGGAGTATAATGACGGCTATCTCTACGATATGCGCAGGCTTCTGAAGGGAGACGATAATATGCTGGGCAGCGCGCTGCGCCATATGCGGTATATCCCGGAAAAGGCAGGGCGCATTCATTACCTTACGAATTATTACGGTTTTACCCTGGCGGATCTTGTGTCCTATGACTATAAGCACAACGAGGCCAACGGAGAGGAGAACAGGGACGGAAACGAATATAACTGCAGCTGGAACTGCGGCGAGGAGGGCGGCACAAGAAGCCGCAGAGTCAGGCAGCTCCGCATCAAACAGATAAAAAATGCGATCTGTATGCTGCTGTTGACCCAGTCAACGCCGCTGATATTTATGGGGGATGAGTTCGGAAATACTCAGCGGGGAAATAACAATCCATGGTGTCAGGACAATGGAGTATGCTGGCTTGACTGGGGAAAGAAGAACAGTGAGATACTGGAATTCTGGAAACAGACGGCTGCCTTTCGGAAAAAGCATCCTATTCTTCATCCGGAAAGCCCGCTTCAGTTGATGGATCATCTGTCCTGCGGCTATCCCGACCTGTCCTATCACGGAGAAAGCGCGTGGAGAGCCCGTATAGAGAGCCATAGCAGGCATATCGGCATCATGCTTTGCGGGAAATATGTGCAGAGCGACAAATACGGGACGGATGATTTTATTTACATTGCAATGAATATGCACTGGGAAAGCCATTGGCTGGCATTGCCGAAGCTGCCGAAGGGTATGTGCTGGCGTATGGCCTTTGCGACGGCGGAGACGGCGGATCCTTTGAGGACCGGGGAAGAGGAAAGCCCTGACAGCGGCGTGACGGCTTTACCCAGGAGCATTGTGGTGTTGATCAGCGCACAGGCGGAGCAGAAAACAGAGACAGGCGGCGGGAAAAGGGGCAGAAAGGCTTAAAATAAATGAATAAGGCTTGGAGTCATTTTAAGACAATTACATATCACAAGCTCCTGGTGGCAAAGGGCTGTTTTCAGGTGGGGCTGTTCCGCCAGGGCATCCTGCATGATTTGTCCAAGTACAGTCCCGCAGAGTTTATAGCAGGCGCCAGGTATTATCAGGGGACGAGAAGTCCCAACAACGCCGAGCGGGAGAAGAAAGGATATTCCGCGGCTTGGATGCACCACAAGGGAAGGAACAGACATCACTTTGAATACTGGACGGATTATTCCAGCGACCCTGAAAAGAGGGGGTGTGTGGTGCCGGTGCCCATGCCGGACAAATATGTTGCGGAGATGGTGATGGACCGCATTGCGGCAAGCAAGGTATACAAGGGAAAAGACTATACGGACTCGTCCCCTCTGGAATATTACCTGCAGGGAAAGGCAAGCAGGATGATCCACCCGGAGACGGCAAAAAAGCTGGAAAGGATGCTGCGGCTTCTGGCCAGGGAGGGAGAGCAGAAAACCTTCGCACGAATCAGGCGTCAGCTGAAGCTGGACCGGCACAGGAGAAAGAGACGGAACATATGATACCATAAAAACAAATATGGTGAGCATATGAACTGGATCATTTTATTGTTACTGTTCGGATGCGGCGGCTGCAACAGTGGACGCAGCAACAGCTGCGGATGCGGCAGTGGCGGAAACTGCAATAATGGCCGCGGAGAATGCGATAGCGCAAGGTGCGCCTGTGCAAGGGAAGCGGTGCGGGAGGCAAGAGAGGATGTGCGGGAAGCCCTGCGGGACGTCCGCGAGGCGAGAGAGCGGGAGCAGGCTGTCTGCGACGGCCCCGGCATGGTCCCGCCGCCCTGGCAGGATTATCCCCCCATGCCAAGACGGGATATGGGCTGCGATGACGACAGAGACTGCGGCTGCAATAATTAACTGAAAAAAGACTTTTACAAAGGCACATTTTGTGCTATATTGTAGGAGAGACAAAGGAGGTATGACCCATGGAAAAGGAAAAATATGTGGCATATGTCTCTACCTACACCCAGGGAGATAACCACGGAATCAAAATATATGATGTGGATATGAAGAATGGACGCTTTGTGGAAAAGGATCAGGTGGAGATCACAAACTCTTCCTATGTGACCATTTCGCACAACAGGAAATATCTGTATTCCATCACGGATTTCGGGGTGGAGTCATACAAAATAAAGAAGGACGGCGGGCTGGATATTCTGAATTTTGCACCTATCAACGGTATGAGAGGCTGCTATGTGTCCACGGATTACACGGACAGTTATCTGTTTGTGGCAGGCTACCACGACGGCAAGCTGACTGTACTCAGGCTGAAGGAGGACGGTTCCATCGGCGAGATCACCGATGAGATCTTCCACAAGGGTCTGGGAAGTCTGGCGGACAGGAATTTCCGGCCCCATATCAACTGCGCCAGAATGACCCATGATAATAAGTATCTGCTGGTGGCGGACCAGGGGATGGATCACGTGAATGTATACCGGCTGGATCACGAGACCGGCAAGGTGACGCTGGCGGATGTGATCAGGAGCGCCATCGAGTCTGCGCCCAGGCACATCAAGATCTCCAGGGACGGACGGTTTGTCTATATCGTCCATGAGTGGAAGTGTTATATAGATGTGTATTCCTACGAGGATAAGGACGGACAGCCCGTGTTTGAGAAGATCCAGTCTGTGGAGACTGTAGAACTTGAACAGGGCAGTTCCAATGCCACCAGTGCGCTGACCTTTTCCGAGGATCACAAGTACCTGGTCAGTACCGTGGCCGGCGATAATTCCGCGGTGCTTTTCAGTGTGGATGAGGAAACGGGTATGCTGACAAAGATATTCTGTCTGCCTGTCAGCGGCGAATATCCCAAGGACGCTATCCTGTTCCCGAATGATAAGTTCCTGGTATCCCTGAATCATGAGTCCAACGACATGACTTTCTTTCATGTGGATGTGAAGAACGGCACTATGATCATGAATGGAGCGCCCCTTGCAGTGAATGTGCCAAACTGCATCACGTTTCACAAGCTGTAGCGATCATGCCGCTGACGGAAGCAGACAGACCAATCGGAATACGTAATAATACAGCGGCAGCCAGGTATGGACATACGTCCGGCCTGGCTGCCGCTTTGTGATTGGAACGATCGAAGTAAAATGGCTTGAAAACGAACAGTAATCTGATATAATATGAATCGAAAAGACTGTTGCAGAAAATAGAGCGAAGTTAAAGGAGCAGAGTATGAATGAAGAAATGAAAATGATGGTAAATGCCATTATTGAAGAAATGGGAAGAATGGAGGACAGGATAAACGAACGTTTTGATGTTGTTGACAAACATTTTGATAAGATTGAAAACAGTTTGGAATCCATGCAGCATGAAATCAATGCCTGCAAATTGGAACGGGATTCCATTGGTTTGTTATTAAAGAAAATAGATCAGCTTGAAAAGCGCATTGAAGAGCTGGAAAAAAAGACGGCATAAAAAGATATGCTTATGATCTCTAACAGGGGGAAGAACCGTAAGATTCTTCCCCCTGTGTGTTTAGTCCGCTTTTTTACGGTCTTAAGCCCATTCCGCCTTCCAGCGTAAGGGTTTCGCCGGAAAGGTATTTGAAATCGGGAGAAGCCAGCTGCACGCAGACCCGTCCGATCTCTTTTTCCACGTCGCCATAATGTCCCATGGGAGGCATATGTACGTTTGCCTTGAAGGCGTCGGGATATGCCTGCTCAAACTGCTCCAGCTGGGCGGTCCATGCCAGCGGGCAGATAACGTTCACGTTGATGCCGTCTTTGCCCCATTCGGTGGCAGCTACTCTGGAGAGACCTCTGATGCCTTCCTTTGCAGCAGCATAAGCGCATTGTCCGAAGTTGCCGAACAGTCCTGCACCGGAAGCAAAATTGATGACAGTACCCTTTGTCTCCTTCAGGTGCGGATAGCAGGCTTTCATATAGTAAAAGGCGGCATACAGTCCGGAGTAGAGAGCCAGATCAAACTGTTCCGTGGTATGATCGGCCAGTGTCACGCCGGAAGCAGATGCCTGAGCGTTGTTGATCAGTACGTCGATCCTTCCGAAAGCGTCCATGGTCTGGCGAACCACATCATTTACGGAAGCCTCATTGTCGGAGCCTGCGGACACATCCGCCGCCACAGCCAGCACCTTGATCCCGTAGAGCCGCTCCAGTTCTTCCTTTGCATCCTCAAGCTTTTTCACGTTTCGTCCGGTGATGACCAGATTAGCCCCCTCTTTTGCATAGGCGGTAGCAATGCCGTAACCGATGGAACCGCAGGAACCGTCGGAAAGAACAGCCCGTCCGCCACCTGTGATAATTGCAGTCTTACCTTCTAAAAAACCCATTTTTATGCCCTCCTGTCAATTGGTTATTTAATAATAGCCTTTCAATCATTATAGCAAGTGCGGTTTGGGCGGTCAAGCAGGAAAGATACCTGCTGCAGGAAAGACGAATGCATCTTACCTGCCCGAAAATGCAGCTTACCGCAAATCTATTGCGGTAAGTATACATTTACTGTATGGTGATGAAAGCCGGCAGGGTCAGGCAGCGGAGCATATGCAGGGCAGATAGCGGAGACTTGGTACAGGGTCAGGCGTAAGGCGGGCGGCAGGCATATCAGGGGTCTGTCCGGCAGAAAAGCGGAGGGCGTCACATGGAAACTATGATCGCGGTAAAAGGACTGAAGAAATATTTTAAGGAAGTAAAGGCGGTGGACGACATCAGCTTTACGGTAGAGAAGGGGGAATTGTTCGGGTTTCTGGGAGTCAACGGGGCAGGAAAATCCACTACCGTCAATATGCTCTGTACTCTTTTCGCACCTACAGCCGGGGAAATTACGATCAGCGGCTGCAGGCTGGGGAAAGAGGATAAGAAGATCAGGGAGAGCATCGGGGTGGTATGGCAGGGAAACTGTCTGGACGACAGGCTGACCGTGAAGGAAAATCTGTATGTGAGAGGTTCACTGTACGGGTTTGACGGGGCGGGATTGAAAGAGAAGGTGGAACGGGTCAGGGACAGGCTGCAGTTGGAGGAAATATATAACAGGCAGTACGGGAAGCTGTCCGGCGGCCAGAAGCGCAGGTGCGAGCTGGGGGCAGCACTGATAAACACGCCGAAGGTATTGTTCCTGGACGAACCTACCACAGGACTGGACCCGGCCACCAGGAAGCTGGTGTGGGAGAGCCTGGACAGACTGCGGCAGGAGGACGGCATGACGGTTTTCCTTACCACCCACTACATGGAAGAGGCGACAAGGGCAGGGCATATCGCCATCATCGACAGTGGGAAGATCAGGGAGTTCGGCACCCCCTTTGAACTGAAGGAGCGGTATGCCAGGGATAAGCTGCGGCTGTGGCCGGCACCAGGCAAATCGAAGCAGGTGCGCAGCCTGCTGGAGCAGGGCGCCTCGCCCGGTGGTATTTCACAGGAGCAGAGCGCGGGCTCAACCACCCTGCCCGGCAGTATTTCGCAGGAGCAGGATGTTGTCTCCGTCACTCTGTCCGGCAGTATGGAAGCGCTGCCGATCTTAAAAGGGTTGGAAGAGCATCTGGCCGGTTTTGAACTGGTGCAGGGTTCTATGGATGACGTGTTTTTAAACGTGACAGGCAAGCGGCTGGCGGAGAAATAGGGGGAGAAATGAGTACATTATTTTATTTGACGAAAAGAAATTGTATGGTTTTTTTAAGAGACAGGGCGGCAGTCTTTTTTTCCGTGTTGTCTATGCTGATCGTGCTGGGGTTGATGGTGGTCTTTCTGGGGAAGATGAACTGCGACGAGCTGGTGGAGCTTCTGGCACAGTTTGGAGGAGAGCGGGACCGGGCGCTGGATGAACGCAACGCAGCCTACCTGATACAACTCTGGACCCTTGGTGGGATCCTGGTGGTAAATTCCGTGACGGTGACGATGACAGTACTGGGGATCATGGTGCGGGATGAAACAAAAAAGTGCATTATGGCATTTTATGTGACGCCGGTGGACAGAGTGAAGCTGTCTCTTGGGTACATTCTCGCCTCCTGGCTGGTGGGAACGGGAATGTGTGTGCTGACCCTGGCGGCAGGCGAGGTCTATTTTATGGCGCGGGGTTATGGGCTGCCTGGCGGAGCGGCGCTTTTGAAGCTGACGGGCATCATTGCCCTGTGCGCCTTTACCTTCTCTGCATTGGGGTATCTGCTTGCTCTGTTTGTACACAGCGACAGCGCCTGGAGCGGACTGCTCACCATTATCGGGACGCTGGTGGGTTTTCTGGGGGGGATCTACCTGTCCCTGGGTTCCCTGTCGGAGGGGCTGCAGAATGTGCTGAAGTGTACTCCCATACTTCACGGCGCTGCAATGCTAAGGAATGTCTGTACGCAGGAGGTCATAGAGGAGACCTTTGCGGGACTGCCGGATATGGCGGGAGACGTATTCAGAAAAGAAATGGGTGTGACTCTTTTCTGGGGAGAAAGGGAGATCCTGCTTTGGGAGCAGGTGGCTTTTTTGCTGGCTTGTGCTATAATAGCCATAGGCGCCGCAGCGCTTGTGAACAGAAGGAGAAAGCTTAAGGACCGATGAAACACCCCAAAAGCTCCCACTGATAAATGCTGCTTGGGCGGCGGAATGAGAGGAAATATGAAAATAACGATACAGGACTGCTCTCCGGAGGAAGAGGAGGAGATCATCATCCGCTGCAGACAGGTGGACGAGCATCTGCTGAAGCTGATCTATTCTCTGAAGGCAGGGCGTGAAAAGCTGACAGTATCCAAGGGGGAGAGAATATTTCAGGTACAGCCCTCGGATGTATATTACTTTGAGGCGGTGGACAATAAGGTGTTTGCCTGCATGGAAAAAGAGGTATTTGACACGAAAAGCAAGCTGTACGAGCTGGAGGAGCAGCTGAAAAACACGGATTTTTTCAGAGCGTCCAAATCTACGATCATCAACCTGGCAAGGGTAAAGAATATCTGTCCGGCCTTCAACGGGCGTTTTGAGGTCTGTATGGAGAACGGGGAGCGGCTGATCGTTTCCAGACAGTATGTGCCTTTTCTGAAAAATAAGCTGGGGCTTTAGGAGAGTGTAAAATGTTCAGGAGAAAAATGAAATTTCTGGTGGATGTTTTCTGCATGATCACATCCAGTATAGTAATTGCGGTGGCGGTATTTACCACTATTGTCAATCCCATAGAGCGGATCCAAGCGGTGATCCTGTGGCAGATCCCGGCAACGAGCCTGGTACTCACTCTCATGTCGCTGATCTATCCCTGGGACAGGCCCATGGGAAAATTGGAGATTGCGCTTAGAACGGCAGTCCATTATGTGCTGATCAATATGATCGTGCTGGGAGCAGGAGTGGTCTTTGACTGGTATGATCCGAAGAATTGGAGAAATGTGATCGCCATGCTGGCGTCCATTGCGGTGATCTTTGCGCTGGTAGACGGTATTTCCTGGCGGCGCTCCGCCAGGGAGGCAAAGAAAATGAATGAAAAACTGAAGGAATACGTGAAAAATCCTGTTGACAAATCTGCCGCCCCTATGTATAATGAATCAGTGTGCAAAGACAAAGCGCACTAATGTACTGTTTCCTAAATTATAATACACAGGAGCCGCTATGTTAGTGAATTTATCCGATGTATTCACATCCGAGGGGAGGCAGGTCAGCATGGAAGTCCCTGTTGAGATGACCCGCTTCGAGAGCCGGATGGGATGCTTTGAGATGGAAGAAAAGACCCCGGTGTCATTTACGTTTACCAATATGGAAGCCGGAAAGGCAAAGGTGGAGGGAAGCGTAAGGCTGAAGTTTACGACAAGCTGTGACAGATGTCTGGCGGATGTTTCCACGGTGTTGGATATTCAGTTTGAGAGGGTCGTGACTTCCCCGGAGATATCCGAAGGCAAAGACATTGCAGATGACTTGAGCTTCATGGAAGGCTATCAACTGAATTCAGAGACTTTTGTGTACAATGAGATCATTGGAAACTGGCCGGTAAAGATTCTGTGTAAGGAGGACTGCAAGGGGCTTTGCCCTGTGTGCGGACAGAATCGTAACGAGAGGGACTGTGGATGCGATACGTTCATCCCCGACCCGCGAATGGCTGCAATACAGGATATTTTTAACGCGAATAAGGAGGTGTAACAATGTCTATTTGTCCCAAGAATAAATCTTCCAAAAGCAGGAGAGATAAGAGAAGAGCAAACTGGAAGATGAGTGCTCCCACGCTGGTAAAGTGCAGCAAATGCGGCGCTCTGATGATGCCTCACAGAGTTTGTAAGGCATGCGGTTCTTATAACAAGAAGCAGGTCGTAAGTGTTGATTGATAAGATCATGAAACCAGTGAATGAAAAGGACAGTCGGCGAAAAATACGTCGGCTGTTTTTCTGTTATTTTATACTTGCTTTTTACCAAGCTATCTATTATAGTTAGATAAGGTATGGATTCTTCTTTGGAGGGGGATGATAACCATGGCGGAAATGGTAAACGTGGCGGTGGACGCAATGGGCGGGGACAATGCCCCGCTGGAAATTGTCAAGGGCGCAGTGGAAGCCATAAACGAGGATAAGCGTGTAAAGGTGTTTCTGGTGGGCAGGGAGCCCGTCATCAGGGAAGAACTGAAGAAATATACATACAATGAAGAGCAGCTGGAGATCGTACACGCGGAAGAGATCATTGAGACCGGTGAGCCGCCGGTCATGGCGATCCGCAGGAAGAAGGAATCGTCCATTGTGAAGGCCATGTATCTGGTGAAGGAAGGGCAGTGCGACGCTTTTGTGTCCGCAGGCAGTACCGGCGCGGTACTGGTTGGCGGGCAGGTGATCGTGGGCCGTATCAGGGGAGTGGAGAGGCCGCCCCTTGCGCCGATCATTCCCAATGCAAACGGCGTCAGCCTCCTGTTGGACTGCGGCGCAAACGTAGACGCAAGACCTTCCCAGCTGCTGCAGTTTGCAAAGATGGGCAGCATTTATATGGAGAGCGTCCTGGGAGTCAAAAATCCCAAGGTTGGCCTGGTGAACATCGGTGTGGAGGAGGAGAAGGGCAACGCTCTGACAAAGGAGACCTATCCTCTGCTTCAGAACTGTCCCGAAATCAATTTCGTGGGAAATGTGGAGGCCAGGGATATACCGGCGGGGGTGGCGGACGTGCTTGTCTGTGAAGCCTTTGCGGGAAATATAGTGCTGAAGATGCTGGAGGGCGTCAGCGGAGTGCTGGTGAAGAAGATCAAAGAGGGCATGATGAGCAGCCTTCGCAGTAAGATCGGAGCGCTTCTGGTGAAGCCGGCGCTGAAGCAGACGCTGAAGGCGTTCAGTACGGAAGAGTACGGCGGCGCGCCGCTGCTTGGCTTAAACGGTCTGGTGGTAAAGACCCATGGGAGCAGTAAAGCTATCGAGATTCGTCATTCTATCCTGCAGTGCATTGCATTCAAGGAGCAGAATATCAACGAAAAAATAAAGGAACAGATCGTTCTGGAAGATTAAAGGAAAGAAGGAAGCAGTATGGAATTTGAAAAGCTGAAAAAAGTGATTGCGGAAGTGCTGAACGTGGATCCTGATGAAATTACCATGGAGACGACTTTTCTGGATGATCTCGGTGCGGATTCCCTGGATGTGTTTCAGATCGTGATGGGGATCGAGGAGGAGTTTGACATTGAGATCCCTGCGGACAAGGCTGAAAAAATTACGACTGTTGAGGAAGCGGTAGAGTTGATCAAGGGCGCTTTAAACTGATTAGGCAAAAAGATTTCAACAGGAGCAGTACGTGTCAGCGCACTGCTCTTTATTACCTTATAGGTGCTTCGCAGAAGCACTTTTTTATGCATAAGCTGACGCAGAGGAATCATGCTTTTTGAAGCGCGCGTCGGCGGTGCGGTGGACAGGGGGAAGGTCTCCCTGCCTGGTCGAAAGGGGATATAAGATGCTGGAAGGCTACACCATAAGGAGTCTGGAAGAAAGGATAGGGTATCGGTTTCGTAATATTTCGCTGCTGAAGCAGGCGCTGACCCACAGCTCCTTTACAAATGAACAGAAGATCAATCGGACAGGGGACTATGAGAGGCTGGAATTCCTGGGAGATGCAGTGCTGGAGCTGGTGTCCAGTGAATTCCTGTTCCATGAGTACCCGGAGATGCCGGAGGGAGAGCTGACCAAGCTTCGGGCTTCCATGGTCTGCGAACCGGCCCTGGCTTTCTGCGCAAGAGACCTGGAGCTGGGGAAATTTATCCGGCTTGGCAGGGGGGAGGAAAATACCGGCGGCAGAGAGCGGGACAGCATTATTTCCGACGTGATGGAGGCGGTCACGGGAGCCATTTATCTTGACGGCGGTATGGAGCAGGCGAGAGCGTTTATTGATCGGTTCATCCTGTCGGATCTGGAGGACAAGCAGCTTTTTTATGACAGCAAGAGCAATCTGCAGGAGCTGATCCAGGGAAAGCTTAAGAAACAGTTTCGGTACGAGCTTCTGGAAGAGAGCGGGCCGGAACACGATAAGACCTTCAGAGTCTCCGTATATATGGAGGACGAGGCGTTGGGCGAGGGAGAAGGAAGGACAAAAAAAGCGGCGGAGCAGCAGGCCGCATACAGAGCGCTGCTGCTTTTGAGGGATAGAGGATATGTATTTAAAAAGCATTGAGGTACAGGGATTTAAATCCTTTGCAAACAAAATAGTGTTTCAGTTCCACAACGGCATCACGGGCATCGTGGGACCAAACGGCAGCGGCAAGAGCAATGTTGCCGACGCGGTCCGCTGGGTGCTGGGAGAGCAGCGGGTGAAGCAGCTGCGGGGCGCAAGTATGCAGGATGTTATTTTCTCAGGCACGGAAAACAGGAAGCCTTTAAGCTATGCCTATGTTGCCATTACCCTGGACAACGGGGATCATCAGCTTGCCATTGATTTTGACGAGGTCACGGTGGCAAGGCGTATTTACCGTTCCGGAGAAAGTGAGTATCTGATCAACGGCAGCCCCTGCAGGCTGAAGGATGTGAACGAGCTGTTCTACGATACCGGTATCGGCAAGGAAGGCTATTCCATCATCGGCCAGGGACAGATCGACAAGATCCTAAGCGGCCGGCCGGAGGAGAGAAGGGAGCTTTTTGACGAGGCGGCGGGGATCGTGAAATTCAAGCGCCGCAAGGCGGCTGCACAGGCCAAGCTGGAGAATGAAAAGCAGAATCTGGTCCGCGTCGCCGATATTCTCTCGGAGCTGGAGAAGCAGGTGGAGCCCCTGGAAAGACAGTCCGAGGCGGCGAAGGTCTATCTGCGCAGGAAGGAAGAACTCAAGACCCTGGATGTGAATGTGTTCCTGCTGGAGAACGGGCGTCTCAGGGAGCAGGTACAGCAGGTGGAGGAGAAGCATCAGCTTGCCAGCGGCGAACTTGCTGAGATCACCGGGAAATACGAGGGTATCAGAGAGGAATATGAGCGTGTCCAGGCAGAGCTGGAGAGCCTGGAGGAGACCATTGAACAGGCCAGAAGCACCCTGACCGATACGGGACTGATGCGGGGAAAGCTGGAAGGAGAAATGAATGTCCTGAAGGAGCAGATCAACTCCGCCATGGGCAGCGAGGCCCATCTGACAAGTCGGCGCACTACGCTGGAGGAGGAAATCAGTCTCAAGGAAAAGGACAAGGAAGGGATCTTGGCGGAGAAAAATGAGACCGACAGCCAGGTGCAGGAGATCACAGCTACGGCGGAAGCGGAGAAAGCCAAGCTGGATGAGATACAGGAAAGAATCGCAGAGCTGAACAATGGAATCGAGGCAGGAAAGAATACCATCATCGGGGAGCTGAACCAGAGGGCCACCATCAAATCCAGAATGGGGCGTTTTGACACCATGATGGAGCAGGTAAACATCCGCAAGGCGGAGTTGAATTCCCGTCTGCTGCGGGCAAGATCCGACGAGGCGGCAAGGGAGGAAAACCTGAAAAAGCTGGAGGCGGAGTTTGAGGCGGTGACGGAAGCTTTAAGGGAGCTTACTGAGCAGGAGGCGGCGGTAGAGCTGTCCCTGGGGGATATGCGGGAGGCGTTGTCCAAGAAGGATGCAAAGCTTCGGGAGACCCAGAGCGCTTACCATATGGAAAAGTCCAAGCTGGAAGCTCTGTCCAATCTGACCGAGCGCTATGAAGGTTATGGCGGCAGTGTGAAAAAGGTCATGGAGCAGAAGGAGAAGAATCCTGGCATCATCGGCGTTGTGGCGGACATCATCAAGGTGGAAAAGAAGTATGAGACTGCCATCGAGACGGCTCTGGGCGGCAACATCCAGAATATCGTCACAGACGACGAGGAGACCGCCAAGAAGATGATTCGATTCTTAAAGGAGAACAGGCTGGGCCGCGCCACATTCCTGCCCCTTACCAGCGTCACCAGACCCCAGGAATTCAAGAACCCGGACGCTCTCTCGGAAAAGGGCGTGATCGGCATGGCGGATGAGCTGGTACAGATAGAGGACAGATACCGGAACGTGGCAAAGGCAATGCTGGGGCGTATCGTGGTGGTTGACAATGTTGACAATGCGGTAAAGATCGCCAGAAAGTATGAATACGGCATCCGCATGGTCACCCTGGAGGGAGAGCTGCTTGTGCCCGGCGGCGCAATCAGCGGCGGCGCATTTAAGAACAACAGCAATCTTCTGGGAAGAAGGCGGGAGATCGACGAGCTGGAAAAGAGCGTGAAGAAGCTTCTTGCCGCGGTAGACGCAATAAACAGGGATATAGACGATACCAAGTCCAGGCGGAACAAGCTTCGCATGGAGCTGGAGACGCTGAAAACAGATATTCAGAAGAGATCCATAGAGCAGAATACCGCAAGGCTGAACATCAGCCAGGCTAGGGAGCGCATGGAGGAGGAAGTAGAGGCCAAGGCTTCCCTGAAGCTGGAAGAGCAGGAGATCGAGGGTAAGATATTCGAGATCCGGAACGATAAAGAGACCATTCAGCAGGAGCTGGCGGACAGTGAGGAGCTGGAGAAAAATACCCAGGAGCAGATCGTCAGGTTTCAGCAGGAGCTGGAGGATTGGCGCAAATCGGAGACTGAGGCGGCGGCCCTTGTGTCCGAATGGGAGATGAAGGTGGAGAAGATGCGGCAGACCCTGGGGTTCAAGCAGGCCAACGTGGACCGTATCGACGAAGAAATCGCCCGTTCCCGGTCGGAGCTTGCCGAGATCATGGAGGCGCTTGAAGAAAACCGGCTGGAGACGGAACGCAAAAAGCAGAGTATCACTGAGATAGAAAAGACTATCGAGGCTTCCTATGACGCCCAGAACGAATCCGAGGGCAGGCTGAAGGAAAGCATGGCACACAAGGAAGAATTGTCCGCGAAACAGAAGAATTTCTTCCAGAGCAGGGAAGAGCTGTCGGAGAAGATGTCGGCGCTGGACAAGGAGGTCTACCGCCTGACAGCCCAGAAGGAAAGACTGGAAGAAAATCTGGAGACCCAGATCAATTATATGTGGGATGAGTATGAAATCACCTTGAGCGACGCCGCGTCTATCCGGGACGAGAATATGACAGACCTGTCAGCCATGAAAAAGCAGATATCTTCCCTGCGAGAGCAGATAAAGAAGCTGGGTGACGTAAATGTCAATGCTATTGAGGACTACAAGAACCTGATGGACAGGTTTACCTTTATGCAGACCCAGCATGACGATCTGGTGGAGGCGGAAAAGACCCTGGAAGGTATTATCGAGGAGCTGGACGCCGCCATGCGGAAGCAGTTCACCGAGAAATTTGCCGAGATCAATAGAGAGTTTGACAAGGTGTTCAAGGAATTGTTCGGCGGCGGTAAGGGAACCCTTGAACTGATGGAGGATGAGGATATACTGGAGGCCGGGGTGCGCATCATTGCACAGCCGCCTGGAAAGAAGCTGCAAAATATGATGCAGCTGTCAGGTGGTGAAAAGGCGTTGACAGCTATTTCGCTTCTGTTTGCCATTCAGAATCTGAAGCCCTCGCCGTTCTGTCTGCTGGACGAGATCGAGGCGGCGCTGGATGATTCCAATGTGGGACGTTTTGCAAAATACCTGCACAAGCTGACAAAGAACACCCAGTTCATTGTCATTACCCACAGAAGAGGCACTATGGAGCAGGTAGATCGGCTTTACGGTATTACCATGCAGGAGAAGGGCGTGTCCACGCTGGTAAGCGTCAACTTGATCGAGAAGGATCTGACGAATTGAGAGGAAAGGATATGAGCGAAGAAAAGAAAGGTTTTTTTGCCAGGCTGAAGCAGGGACTTACCAAGACCAGAGATAATATCGTCCGGGGAATCGACTCTGTGTTCAGCGGATTTTCAGCCATTGACGACGAGTTTTATGAGGAGCTGGAGGAGATCCTGATCATGGGAGATATCGGGGTCAACGCCACTAATGATATCCTGGAACGGCTGAAGGGCCAGATCAGGGAGAAGCACATCAAAGAGCCGCGGGAGTGCAAGCAGCTGTTGATCGACAGCATCCGGGAACAGATGCAGGTAGATGCGGAGGCATATGACTTTGAAAAAGAAAGAAGCGTCATCATGGTGATCGGGGTCAACGGCGTGGGGAAAACCACCTCCGTGGGCAAGCTTGCGGGCAAGCTGAAAGAAAACGGGCGAAAAGTGCTGATCGCTGCAGCGGACACCTTCCGGGCGGCGGCGGGAGACCAGCTGGCGGAATGGGCCAGACGGGCGGAGGTGCCTATGGTGGGAGGCGGTGAAGGAGCCGACCCCGCAAGCGTGGTGTTCGACGCCGTGACGGCGGCGAAGGCAAGAGGAGTGGATGTGCTGCTGATCGATACGGCAGGCAGGCTCCATAACAAGAAAAACCTGATGGAAGAGCTGCGCAAGATGAACCGTATCATTGACAGGGAATTTCCAGACGCCCACAGAGAGAACCTGATCGTGCTGGACGGCACCACAGGGCAGAATGCGCTGGTGCAGGCCAGGGAATTCGGAGAAGTGGCGGAGCTGACAGGTATCATCCTGACCAAGATGGACGGGACGGCAAAGGGCGGGATCGCGGTGGCGATCCAGTCTGAATTGAAAATTCCCGTAAAGTATATCGGTGTGGGCGAGAGTATTGAGGATCTGCAGAGATTTGATTCGGATGAATTTGTAAACGCTCTGTTCGACGTGAATGTGGAGGAAGAAGAGGGAGTGGGCAGAGAAAAGATAGGAGAGGTGTAATGGTATGGAAGAACAAATGCTGACATTGGAAAAATTTGAGGAGGCTTCGGAGATCGTCAGAAAAGTGACCCTTGAAACAAAGCTGGTTTTCAGCGATTTTCTCAGTGCCCAGACCGGAAACAAGGTTTACCTGAAACCGGAAAATATGCAGTTTACGGGCGCCTATAAGCTGCGCGGGGCATACTATAAGATGAGTACTCTTTCCCAGGCGGAGCGGGAGAAAGGTCTGATCACCGCATCGGCGGGGAATCATGCCCAGGGAGTGGCCTATGCGGCAAAGTGCTACGGCGCAAAGGCCACAATTGTGATGCCTACCACCACGCCTCTGATGAAGGTGAACCGCACCAAGAGCTACGGCGCGGAGGTGGTGCTTCACGGTGACGTCTATGACGAGGCGTGTGCAAAGGCATATGAGCTGGCGGAGGAGCATGGCTACACCTTTATCCATCCCTTTGACGACCTGGCGGTGGCAACGGGACAGGGCACCATTGCCATGGAGATCGTGAAGGAGCTTCCCCTGGTGGACTACATCCTGGTCCCCATCGGCGGCGGCGGGCTGGCCACAGGCGTGTCGGTGCTGGCGAAGCTGCTGAACCCCAAGATCAAGGTGATCGGTGTGGAGCCTGCAGGCGCCAACTGTATGCAGGCGTCTCTTGCAGCAGATAAGGTGACTACCCTTCCGGCAGTGAACACCATTGCCGACGGCACGGCGGTAAAGACCCCCGGCAGCAAGCTGTTCCCGTATATTAAAGAAAATTTGGACGATATTATTACAGTAGAGGACAGAGAACTGGTGGTGGCTTTTCTGGATATGGTGGAAAACCACAAGATGGTGGTGGAAAATTCGGGCCTGCTGACGGTAGCGGCGCTGAAGCATCTTGAGGCCAGGGATAAAAAGGTGGTTTCCATCTTAAGCGGCGGCAATATGGACGTAATTACCATGTCCTCTGTGGTGCAGCAGGGGCTGATCATGCGGGACAGGATATTTACGGTGTCCGTACTGCTTCCTGATAAGC
Organism: Bacillota bacterium; assembly: GCA_023663285.1. Classification (GTDB taxonomy): domain Bacteria; phylum Bacillota; class Clostridia; order Lachnospirales; family Lachnospiraceae; genus Acetatifactor. The sequence goes on along the minus strand of JAMPHT010000002.1, from coordinate 23,886 downwards.
CCGGCGAGCTGTGCCGGGTCTCCGGGGTGATAGCAGGTATTGACGGTAACGTTATCAAGCTGGAGCATAATCAGTTCGTCTCCATCAACCGGAATGCGGCAGTGGAGCTTCGCATCACTATGGAGGCGTTTGGAACGGAGCATAAGGACAGGATCATGGAAGCGCTGGAAAAAGAAGGGTATCAGCCCAGGCTCATGCCCACTGTCATATAAAGTGTTTATTTGCGGAGAATCAAATATATGTCGATGACCAAGGAACAGCAGGCAGAAATTAAATTTGAAGAGAAAAAGACCATCAGACGCCGGGTGATGGATTATGTGGAAATCACAATAGCGTCTCTGCTGTATTCCGCGGCAGTCAGCCTGTTTCTGGATCCCAATGCCCTGGCGCCCGGAGGCGTCACGGGCATTGCCATTATTTTGAACCGGATAACGGGGCTGGAGACCGGTACGCTGGTATTGTGCATCAATATTCCCATTATTGCGGTGGGCACCTGGAAATTCGGCTGGCGCTTTATTCTTTCCACCATGTACTGCACGGCGCTTACGTCAGGGCTTATCAATCTGCTTGCGCCCCTTGGCCCGGCCACCACGGATCCCTTTCTGGCGGCGGTGGCAGGCGGAGCGCTGATGGCGGTCGGTATCGGCCTGGTATTTAAGGCGGGCGCAACCACCGGCGGAACGGATATTATCGTTAAACTGCTACGGCTTCGTTTCCCGCATCTTAAGACAGGCGTTCTGTTCCTGATCACGGATGCCCTGATCGTGGCGGCGTCGGCTCTTGTGTTCAAGAATCTGGATGTGGCGTTGTATGCAGGGCTGGTGGTATTTATCAACTCTGTTCTGCTGGATGTGGTGCTGTACGGAAGAGATGGGGCAAAGTTGGTTTTTATCATCAGCGACAGGCATGAGGCCATCACAAAGCGTCTGCTGGAGGAGTTGGACATCGGCGTGACTTATATTTCCGGCTCAGGCGCATATAGCGGCAAGGAAAAGAAAGTCATTATGTGCGTCATGAAAAAGCAGATTTCTCCCCGGACGGAGATCATCGTGCGGGAGGAAGATCCGGGAGCGTTTATGATCGTCACCGGCGCTACGGAGATCTTCGGAGAAGGGTACAAGAGTATTTACAGTGAGAAGCTGTAGGCAGAGGGCACTCATAACGTTTTAGTCCTGCGGTAAGCCGGACGGCTGTTGCACACCGGGCGGCCGCCGGGAATAGTCGTAAAGGAAGTCGGAGGCGGTCAGGTAAAATGGATAAGATCTACGAGCAGACCATGCTGTTTGATTTTTATGGAGAACTGCTGACAGAGCATCAGCGCTCGGTATATATTGACGCGGTGTACAATGATCTGTCTCTTGGAGAAATTGCCGAGGAGAGAGGCATCAGCAGGCAGGGCGTACATGATCTCATCAAAAGATGCGACAGGATACTGCGGGATTATGAAGAAAAGCTTCATCTGGTGGAGCGGTTCGCCAGAGCAAAGGAGACGGTCAGGGAGATCCAGGAGTTGTCCGAAGCAGTACCGAGGGAGGATCTGAAAGCGGCGGAGACAGTGAGGATACCCGGAACAGAGGAAACACCGGAAACAGACGGAGAGCAGGAATTGCGGAACAGGCTGCGGCGTATCGGGGAACTGTCAAAGGAATTGCTGGAAGAGCTGTAATAACAAAAAGGCAGGTGTCAAGAAAAAATACTTGACACCTTTTCTTTTATGTAGTAGTATAAGCAGGGTCAAAGAATTGCGGCATGGCCGCTTGGCTCATTGCTCACGGGAATAAAGATATATAAGGAGTCGCAGGTGGCATTTGAAAGTTTAACGGACAAATTACAGAAGGTATTTAAAAATCTGCGCAGTAAGGGCAGGCTTACCGAGGCGGATGTCAAGGCGGCGTTGAAGGAAGTCAAGATGGCGCTGTTGGAGGCGGATGTCAACTTCAAGGTGGTGAAGCAGTTTGTCAAGGCCGTGGAGGAGCGCGCGATTGGTCAGGACGTGATGAACGGACTGAATCCCGGCCAGATGGTCATCAAGATCGTAAACGAAGAGATGATTGCCCTTATGGGGAGCGAGACTACGGAGATCGCCATGCAGCCGGGAAAGGCTGTCACTGTCATCATGATGGCGGGTCTCCAGGGTGCAGGTAAGACTACTGCTGTTGCAAAGATAGCCGGAAAGCTTAAGACGAAGGGTAAGAAATCCCTGCTTGTAGCCTGCGATATATACAGACCGGCGGCGGTGGAGCAGCTTGAGATCAACGGTCGGAAGCAGGAAGTGGATGTGTTCCAGATGGGAACGGATCACAAGCCGGTGGAGATCGCGAGGGCAGCCATTGCCCATGCGGAAAAGAACGGTCACAATGTGGTGATCTTAGATACTGCGGGACGGCTTCACATTGACGAGGATATGATGGCGGAGCTGCAGGAGATCAAAAGCAGCGTAGCGGTACATCAGACGCTGCTGGTGGTGGACGCCATGACCGGACAGGACGCCGTGAACGTGGCCAGGGAATTTGATGAAAAGGTGGGAATAGACGGCGTCATTCTCTCCAAGATGGACGGAGACACCAGAGGTGGCGCGGCCCTCTCCATAAAGGCTGTCACCGGAAAACCGATCCTGTACGTCAGTATGGGTGAGAAGCTTTCGGATATGGAGCAGTTTTACCCGGACCGTATGGCAAACAGAATCTTAGGCATGGGGGATGTGCTGTCTCTGATCGAGAAGGCTCAGGAAAGCATTGATATAGATGAGGAAAAAAGCCGCGAGATGGCGGGCCGGATGAAGAAGGGGAAGTTCGACTTTGAGGATTACCTGGAAAGCATGAAGCAGATGCGGAATATGGGCGGCCTGTCAAGTATTCTGGGGATGCTGCCCGGCATGGGGATCAAAGGCGGCGATATCGACTCGGAGGCATCCGACAGGCAGCTGCGGCAGTCGGAGGCTATCGTCCTTTCCATGACGAAGGAGGAGCGGCGGAATCCCAAACTGCTGAACCCCCAGAGAAAGCATCGTATCGCCAAAGGTTCCGGAGTGGATATCGCGGTGGTGAACCGTTTTATCAAGCAGTTTGAGCAGAGCCAGAAGCTGATGAAGCAGTTTGGAGGCGGCGGAAAGCACGGGCGGGGGATGTTCGGCGGATTCCCCGGCATGAAGGGCGGATTTCCGTTTTAAGGGCAGGATGGATATGGGTGAACGCCGTCAGGCGGGAAGCCTGTTCATATACAGGGCGAAAGCCTAAAATAACCAATACAAAAAGTAATGGATGGAGGAAAAAGCAATGGCAGTAAAAATCAGGTTGAGAAGAATGGGACAGAAGAAAGCTCCTTATTATAGAATCGTTGTAGCTGATTCTCGTTCCCCCAGAGACGGAAGATTTATTGAGGAGATCGGCACCTACGATCCCAGTACTAATCCCAGCACCTTCAAGGTAAACGAGGAGCTGGCTAAGAAGTGGTTGGCTAACGGCGCTCAGCCTACCGAGCAGGTGGCGAAGCTGTTCAAGGTGGCTGGTATCGAAAAATAAATTTTGATTCTTTGGAGGTGGCTTATGAAGGAATTAGTTGAAGTAGTGGCGAAAGCACTTGTAGACAATCCGGATGAGGTTATTGTGACCGAGAAGACCGAAGGCAGAAATACAGTCATCGAACTTCATGTAGCTGCGTCCGATATGGGTAAGGTTATCGGCAAGCAGGGCAGGATCGCAAAGGCGATCCGCGCTGTTGTGAAGGCTGCATCATCCAAAGATAACAAAAGAGTGGATGTTGAAATCGTATAGTGGTAAAACGGGGAGGAACAGACCTTGTTCCTCCCTGTTCTGCTTATACGTATATACGGAGCCGGGCGCAGCAGAGGCATATATCATGCCTGTATGGATACAGGCAGCCTGCTGTATCCGGGGAGCAACGCGAACGAGAAACGCTAAGCGTTTCGAGTCTGCATATAGGAATGGCAGAGCCGGGCACAGCAGGGAAAGGCATGGAGGTTTGCATGGAAGAGTATTTTCAGGTGGGAGTGATCGCTTCTACCCATGGGATAAAGGGAGAAGTGAAGGTGTTTCCCACCACAGATGACCCCAAACGGTTTAAGCGTCTGAAAGCAGTGATTCTGGATACGGGAAAGGAACGTCTTGACCTTGAGATAGAGGGCGTAAAATTTTTTAAACAGTTTGTTATCCTGAAATTCAGGGGAATAGATAACATAAACGATGTGGAAAAATACCGCAGGGCGTCCCTTCTGGTCACCAGGAAAAATGCGGTCAGACTGGAAAAAGACGAGTACTTTGTGGCCGATCTGATAGGACTGAGGGTGCAGAATGAAGACGGCGGCGAGATAGGCAGCCTGCGGGATGTGATAACCACAGGGGCTAACGATGTGTATGCTATTGATTTGGACGACGGGAGAGAACTGCTTCTGCCCGCAATCAGGCAATGTGTCCTGGAGGTGGACGTGGAGGCGGGCTTTATCAGAATCCACATTCTGGAAGGGCTGCTATGAAATTTCACATATTAACGCTTTTTCCGGAGATGATCCGGCAGGGCCTGGAGACCAGCATCATAGGGCGGGCGCTGGGCAGAGGGCTGATTGAACTGAATACGGTCGATATCCGGGATCATACCAGTGAGAAACACGGCAGAGTGGACGATTATCCCTATGGCGGCGGCGCGGGTATGCTGATGCAGGCCCAGCCTGTTTTTGATGCATGGAAGTCTGTCTGCGGGGCGTGCCGCCTCCGCACAGTGTATGTCACTCCCCAGGGGGAACCCTTTACCCAGAGGAAAGCCAGGGAACTGGCAGGAGAAGAGGAGCTTGTCATTCTCTGCGGCCATTATGAGGGGATCGACGAAAGGGTGCTGGAGGAGACTGTAACGGATCATATTTCCATAGGAGACTATGTGCTCACCGGCGGGGAGCTTGCCGCCATGGTGATAGTGGACGCGGTAGCCAGGCTGGTGCCCGGCGTTCTGGGAAATGAGACCTCTGCGGAGGCGGAAAGCTTTCACGGAGATTTGCTGGAATATCCGCAATACTCCCGCCCGGAAATATGGCATGGAAAGAAGGTGCCGGAGGTGCTGTTGTCCGGCAACCACGGCAGGGTGGATCAGTGGAGGCTGGAGCGGGCAAAGGAGCGCACCGCCGCAGTGCGCCCGGATCTGTACCGGAAATACGAGGAGAAGCAGGCGGTCATCAAAAAGCTGGCAAAGGAAAAACGAAATCATATCCATATCATGGAGAGCCTTGACAGCGGCCGGGGAGAGATCCTGTATCGGGAAGGGGAGCGGCTGCTTGTGGCGGACAGGGAGGCAGGGGTCTGTATGCTTCTCTGGGAAGAGGGCATATGTGGGCCGGAGGAACTGTCGGCGGAGATTACAAGGCGGTTGGTGCTGCCGACGGAGCAGGAGTTATGGAAGAAGTCCGGGCTGCCGAAGAGGCGGAGACTGCATGAGTGTTTGGGAGTTTCAGAGTCTCCATGGCGGATTGCGGTCCTTCAGGAGCAGCTTGCGGAGGAACTGAAAGGCGGAGGATTCAGAGAACTTGGAAAATGCAGCCAGTATTTGTATACCATGGGGAAGGCGCTGCCGGTACGGCATAAGGACATTCGCAGGCTGACAGAGGCTGACTTGGCATATGTCAGCGCACACTATCGGCCGGAGGCGGGAAATGCTCGGCCGGGAGCGGAAAAAAGTGTGGAAAAATATGTGGCAGAGCGTATTCAGGCAGGTGCAATGTACGGCGCGTATACGGACGGCAGATTGACAGGCTTTATCGGCGTTCATGACGCAGGCGGTATGGGAATGCTGTATGTGGAGGAGGCATACCGGGGACTTGGGATTGGAAGATCACTTATATCTTATCAGATAAATCGCATTCTGGAGCAGGGCCGGAAACCATACTGCCATGTGCCGCAGAACTGTCCGGCAGTGGAAGGTATTTTGGAAAAGCTGGGACTGTACAGGGCCGGCAAAGCGGTGTGGTGGCTGGAAGGCAGATATGAAAAGAGGGGATCGTTGTAAAATTCTTCGTTGTTTTTTGCAACATTTTTGGTTATAATAGGAGTGTGTAAATAATTGTTTGTACGCTAAGCGTGAAAGGATTGAGATTATGCCAAATATATTACCGGTGTCAGAGTTGAGAAACTATAACGAGGTGTTAAAGAATTGTCAGGTAGGAGAGCCTGTTTTTCTGACGAAGAACGGCAGGGGAAGATTTGTGGTAATGGACATAGAAGATTATGAGCGCGATCGAGCAGAGAAAAAACTTATAGAGAAATTACAAGAGGCAGAAAATGCTGTCCAAGACGGGAATAATTGGCTGTCATTAGATGAACTGAAAGCGATAATAGGGGCATAGAGTATGATGAAATTACGGATCAATCCGTTAGTGGCAGTTGACTTAAAAGCAATCAAAGATTTTATTGCAGAGGATAATACAGATAAGGCATTAGAAACAGTACAGAAGATTTATGATCAGTTTGAGTACATACAGCAATTTCCTTATATAGGTGTTGATTTGTCAAAAAGGGTGAGTTTTAAAAACGAATATAAATATGTAGTATGGGAAGATTATGTTATCTTATATAAGGTAAATGAAGATACAGTGGAAATTTATCGAATATTAAATCGATATCAGGATATTACAAGGATATTTGAAACATAAAATCAAAATAAGGTCTGAGATCATTCAAAAGTAAAACGCTATGGAAAACAACATTATTATATGTGTTTTTTACAGCGTTTTTTAATATGCTAAAAAGCTGGTTTGATATAGGGGTGAAAAAAAGATTGAATATTGTCCGAATATGGGCTATAATGATGCCGTTGGAAATCAATTTGATTTGTATTCCATGATTTCTGCAACATTACAATGTAATATTGTACACAGATTATCGATGGTAGCAGTGCTTACGGGATTGTTTTTCCGCAGTCGGTCCAGCTGCCCTGTGCTGATGCCGTATCTTTTGATCAAATCATATTGGGAAATATCTTTTTCCTTTAACGTATGCCAAAGGGGCTGATAACTAATCATAGACAGAACACCTCTTTTCTTCTGATTCTATGATTCCATTTTGGCATACTTCTTATTAAAGCAATATTGCCCGCAAAAGGGCTATGTCAAATTTTGTATGAAAGTTTGTTTTCATGCTTGCTTATGAGGACAGGAACAATGAACAGATGTTATCAGTGCATGAGAGAATATGAAGAGGAATATGAGATCTGCCCTTATTGTGGCGGAGAAAAGGATCCAAAACCAAAGGAACTGTATTTCCTTACGCCGGGCACTATGATCGCGGACAGATATGAAATCGGAGTCTCCATAGGAAGCGGCGGCTTTGGAATCACCTATAAGGCATGGGACTGTACTTTGGCAAAGATAGTGGCGGTAAAGGAATATTATCCGGCAGGGATGGTAAACAGGGTGCCGGGAGAAAAGAAACTGATCATCTATTCCGGGAGCAGGGAGCGGGAATGTGCCAATGGTAAAGTGCGCTTTTTGGAAGAAGCGAGAAATATGGCAAAGTTCAATACCCATCCTAACATCATCAATGTATATGACTTTTTTGAAGAAAACAATACTGCTTATATTATCATGGAATTTCTGGATGGAGTCAATTACAAAGAATATATAAAGGCGGAGGGCGGCAGAGTTCCTTTGGAGAAAGCCCTTGAGGTGACGCAGGCTGTATTGTCGGCTCTTGAAGAGGTACATAAAAATGGTATTTTACACAGGGATATAAGTCCGGATAACATTTTTATGTGCAGCGACGGCCATATCAAGCTGATTGACTTTGGAGCTGCAAGGTTTTCCGCAAAGGATGAGGAGAAGACCAGATCCGTCATTTTAAAACCGGGCTTTGCGCCGCCTGAACAATATCAGACCAAAAGCAGGCAGGGACCGTGGACAGATATTTATGCAACAGCGGCTACCTTGTACAGAGCGGTCACAGGAAATGTGCCGGAAGAATCCGTGAATCGAGTGGAAGAGGATCTGCTGACGGAACCGAAAAAATTCTGTCCGGAAATGTCGGTCAATTTAAATAATGCTATTATGCGGGCTATGGCGCTGCGATATGAGCTTCGGTTTCAGAGTGCGGAGGAATTTCAAAAGGCGCTTTTGGGAGAAGCTTCAGTCCGCAATGTGGGAAAAGAATTAAAGACAAGAAAGATTCGCCGAAGCTTATCTATTGCCGCTGTCAGTGCCGTTGCATTTATCGGGATCTTCAGTTGTCTCAAAGTGGTGGAGCAGAGGAAAAAAGCCGCGGCAATACTGGAGCCTGCAGATATTTCCATTTGGGTCTGTGCAGATTCGGGAGAGCTGCCATCCGAAAAAGCGGCAATATGGGAAGAGGCGCTTGCTGAATTTCGGGAGGAGTATCCACAGATCGCGGTAACAGTGCAGTGTATGGAGGAGCAAGAGTATGAAACAGCGATATATGAGGCAATGGAACAGGAGACGCTGCCCACGTTGTTTGACAGCTCCGGTCTTATGAAAGAAAACTTTATTTATCTTGCAGATATCTCTTCCGTATTTGATTTTATCAATGCGGGAGACTACTGGCTGTTTAACAGGTATGAGCAATTCTTTCCCAGCAAAAAGCAGCTTCCCTTAGCATTTCAGATGCCTGCGGTCTACTATAACACACTTGTAAATACGGAAAACAGGCAGGTGAATGAACTGGTGGAGATGGAGGACTTTCTGGTCTGCAAGGAGGGATTTTTGACATGGTATAACCTGTATCAGGCCCAGGAGCCTGTTTCGGATCTTGCGCTGCTTGAGGAGCTGGAACCGGCAGGAGGACCGATGTCGGATAAAGAACGATTTTTATCCGGGGAAAACGCCTGTCTGATAGCGGATACCTCTGTATATAGCTGGGTACAGGCTAATCTTCCGGGGATCTATGAGATCGGCTTTTTTGATACGAAAGGAATGGCGGGCAGGCTTCAGGATTATTTCAGTATCAGCGAAGCTGCGTCTGCCGAAGAGAAAGCGGCGGCTATACAGGTGTTGGTCTACCTTTTGGCAGATAGTGCGCAGGATGTATGTTATGTGCAGAATGAGGGCGGCATACCCTTGAATAAAAAAATATATGCGGCCTACGTGGAGATAAACAGGGAGTTTGAAAAGCTTTCAGAGGGCTTTTCTAAAGTGGAGATGGCCGGAGAGGATCAGGCGCTGCTGGACAGATGGCTGGAAAACAGCGTGAAACAGAAGCAATAAAATGTGGCACAGGGGGAAACAGGTGTGATGCAGAGATGTCTTGGATGTATGGAAGAATTTGAGGACGGATATGAGATCTGCCCGTACTGCGGATATGAGATCGGCACTCCGTCCAAAGAGGCATATCATATGCGGCCCGGTACGATATTGGCAGGGCGATATCTGATAGGGCGGGTACTGGGCTTTGGCGGGTTTGGCGTGACATATCTGGGCTGGGACGAGATACTTTTAAGAAAAGTTGCGATCAAGGAGTATCTGCCCGGTGAATTTTCCACGCGCATACCGGGACAGACGCAGATCACGACCTATGAAGGAGAACGTTCAGAGCAGTTTGATAACGGCCTCGGTAAATTTCTGGAAGAGGCGAAAATGCTTGCAAAGCTGGAATCGGCAAACGGTGTGGTGCGCATCTATAACAGCTTTCAGGAAAATAATACTGCCTATATCATTATGGAGTATCTGGAGGGACGGACGCTGAAAGAGTATCTGGCGCTGAATGAAAAGCTGCCTGTGGAGGAAGCCAAAGAGATCCTGCATCCCATCATCACCGCCTTGAAGGAGGTGCATGAAATGGGGATCATACACAGGGACATTGCGCCGGATAATATATTTCTGACAAATGACGGCAGGGTAAAGCTTCTGGATTTCGGGGCGTCCCGCTTTGCCACGACTTCACACAGCAAAAGTCTTTCTGTCATTATCAAACCCGGCTATGCGCCGGTGGAGCAGTATCGCAGCCGCGGCGATCAGGGACCGTGGACAGACATATATTCCCTTGCCGCTACCTTTTATAAAATGGTAACGGGTATCACGCCGGAGGATGCCATGGAGCGGGTGGAAAAGGAAGAATTGAAAAAGCCGTCCAAAATGGGTGTGGAGATCCCTAAAAATACGGAACACGCCATCATGAATGCTCTCAATATCAAAATCGAGGACAGGACCCGGAATGCCGAGGCTTTTGAAAAGGAGCTGTATGGAAACGATAAGGTGAAGCTTCGTTTTGTACATTTAAAAAAGGCGGATGTAGGGAAATGGCCCTTATGGGCAAAACTGGCTACATCCGGAGCAACGCTGGCGGTGATGATATTTGCCGTTCTGCTTGCAACCGGAGTGATCGACTATTCCCGGCTGATCCCGGAGGGCTTTGCACTGCCGGAGGGGATGACGCGTGTGCCCAATCTTGTGAATGAGGATGTGGACACGGCGGAGGTATTGATGGAGGAGGCGGAGCTTGTCCTGCAAATAGTGGACAAGCAGTATTCGGAATATGTACCTATGGGCCTGGTGCTTTCCCAAAATGTAAACAGAGGAAAGATCGTAAAAATAGAAAATGTGGTGGAGGTCGTGGTAAGCGGCGGAAGGGAACCGGTGGTGATACCGGACATATGCGGGTATCAGAAGGACAGTGTGCAGGAAACGCTGTCGGCGCTGGGGCTGGTGCTGGAGATACAAGAGGAATACGGAGCCTTTGAAGCAGGAGTCATTATGGCGCAAAGCCCGGAGGCCGGCGGACAGGCATACCGGGGAGATACGATAGTGCTGACGGTTTCGCTGGGGCTGGATACCTATCTGGATGCGGAGACCGAGATCATAATACCGGATTTTACCGGTATGTCGATGAAGCAGGCTACGGCAAAAGCATCTGAGATGGGGCTTTATCTGGTGAAAGCAGGGGAAAGAGAGGATGCGCTTGCGCCGGGCACTATTCTGGAGCAGTCGCCCAGGGCCGGAGTATCAGGGCTTCAGGGAGATGTGATCAAGATCGTGACTGCCGCAGAGGAAAAGCTTATATATATGCCGGATATGCAGTACCGGGAAATAGCGGAGGCGTCTGCGGAGCTGGAAGCCTTGGGCTTTGTAGTGCAGATCGGGTATGAAGAAAGCAGCACGGTTGCAAAGGACAAGATCATCCGGCAAAACGTAGCGGCCAATACGCAGACAAAAAAGGGAACGGAGATCATGCTGACTGTCAGCAGCGGTACGGCGGCCGTGAATCAGATCATTGCCCAGAAGCCCCAGTGGTCGGAGTGGGTGGAAGAGCTGCCCGCGGGCGTAAACAGCTCCGGCTATGAGATCGAGACTAAGACGCAGTACAGCTTCCGGGATAAATCGCTGACCACCTCGGATAAAGAAGAACTGGATGGCTGGACGCTCTATGATACCACCACGGCGCGGGGGGAGTACGGCCCGTGGAGCCAGTGGGATTCCGTTGAGCCGACGGAGCAGGAGGGCAGGGAAATCAGCGACAAGATCCAGTATTCCTATTCGGATTACGAGACCATGAAGTCTGATAAGGCTTCCGTAAGCGGCTGGAAGCTGATCGATACGCGCACCTATTATCTGGAAGACTACGGAAGCTGGAGCGTGTGGAGCGATACGCCCGTAGACAAAAGCGCGACAAGGGAGGTACAGACCAAGACTCAGTACAGCTTCCGGACACGGAGTAAAGAGTATAAAAATGCATCCACAAAGAGTCAGGCCGGTTATACCTATATTGAAAACAGCAGGAAGGAAAACGACGGGGGATGGTCAGATTGGACCGAGACGCCCATATCATCCAGCGAGACGGAAAGCTATCGAATTGATGTGGATACGCAGCAACGGACAAGATCTGTGTATGACCATACGGAGTATTGGTATTATTATTGGAAGTATCGGAATGAATTAGATAACAACAATTATTGGTACACCTGGTCGCAGGCATATGCAGCGCCTCGCGGGGGAACATATGCTGAGACAGGCTGGCGAACCGGAATGACGTATCAATTTGCTACTTATGAAGGACATGCCGCATATAGCGACAGTCCAAGTGCCATGTCGAATCCTAGAGGCACAATACCCTGGTATTTGGGTGGGCAGCGAGATATATATCGGGATGAAACCTATACAGTATACCGAAGTCGGACGGTTTCTTATACCTACAGCTTCTGGAGATGGAGCGACTGGTCCGGATGGTCAGACTGGTCTGATAATAAGGCAGAAAAAAGCGATACTGTAGAGGTGAAAACGAGGATCCAGTATCGATACAGGGATAAGATCCCGCACTACGAATACACCCATGAGCGCTGGAAGGAGTATACGGCATGGAGTGACACACAGTACACGGAGAGCTCCACACGGAAAGTAAAAACCCAGACAGTGTACAAATACAGAGACAGGACGGACGTCATTACCTATCACTTTTATCAGTGGGGGGCATGGAGCGACTGGCGTGATGAAAAGGCGGAAAAGTCCGATTCGCGCGAGGTTGCGCAGCGCACTCTGTACCGATACAGGCCAAAATAAGAAAGAGGCAGACCAAAGGAGGCGGATAGCAGAGAATGGAAATTACATATGCAATCAGTACATTTCCCGGAGACAGGGAGCAGAACGAGGATTTTGCCATAGCGGGCTGCAATGGAGGCAGATATTGTTTTGCCGTGGCGGATGGACTTGGCGGACACGGAAGGGGAGAGGTTGCATCCGGACTGGTGTGTGAGACTGCGCTGCAATGCTTTCAGGAACAGGAGCTATGCTCTGTTGAGACAATGTTTGAAAAGGCACAGGAGAGGCTTCTGCAAAGACAGCGGGAAGAGAATGCCGTGGACGCCATGAAAACCACCTTGAATATGCTTGTTGTGGACGAACGAAGTATATGCGGCGGACACATAGGAGATACGCGAACCTATTATTTCAGGAGAAATAAGTTGATCTCCAGAACAAAGGATCACAGTGTCCCGCAAATGATGGTATCCATGGGTGAGATCAAGGACAGGGATATACGGCGTCATGTGGATCGAAACAGGCTTCTGCGGGTGATGGGAACGGAGTGGGATAAACCGCAGTACGTGCTTTCAAAGGAAATAAGACCGGAGCATAAGCAGGCGTTTCTGCTATGTACGGACGGCTTCTGGGAGTACATTGAGGATAAGGAAATGGAAAAGTGCTTAAAAAAGGCGACAGACGTGCAGAACTGGCTGGATACCATGAACGCGATCGTATGTGAAAACGGCCGGAGCAGCGATATGGATAATTATACTGCTCTTGCAGTATGGATCCGTTGAGGATGATCTATGAATACGCAAAGGTTGACTGAGAAACCGGTCATATGTGCGACTTCCATTCAGGGAAGCCGCAGCAGACAGGAGGATTATTACAGCTATCGACAGAAGGATGGAAGAACTATCGCGGTAGTCTGTGACGGCATGGGCGGCATGGCCGGAGGAAATATCGCAAGCCGTTACGCAGCGGAGCAAATGGCGGAGACGCTGGAAAAGGCGGAGCTTACAGAGAATATGCACAGCTTTTGGAAAAGGCAGCTGGAGAGGCTGGACGATGCGGTTTTTGGCCTGCACGGTGCGGACGGTCTGCGCTTAAAGGCGGGGACCACAATAGTTGCAGTTCTGCTGCAGGATGATAAGCTGCATTGGTTTTCCGTGGGAGACAGCAGACTTTTCTATATGCGTGGACAAAGGCTGTATTGTGTGACGCGGGAACACAATTATGCATTGCTTTCGGAAAGGGATACCTGTAAACAAAAGCAGGAACAGCTCATCAGCTATCTTGGAATGGGAGCGGCCGAGCTTTTTGACGGCAGTAATACTTCCTTTGCCACGTGCAGGGGGGATAGGTTGCTGTTATGTACGGATGGCTTGTCACGCTCCCTGCGGCAGGAAGAAATTGCGGAGCTTTTAGGCAGCAGGGAAAATCTGCAGACGGTCTGCGGTGATTTTAAGAACGTGCTGGAAGCAAAGAAGCGTACAAAACAGGATAATGCTGCGTGGGTAATAATAGAAGTTTAAGCATACGGGAAAGGCATGGATATAAAAATGAATAGAGTGATTTGCGCAAAAGGTCATTTTTATGACGGCGATAAGTATGAGGCGTGTCCCCATTGTGCGGCGGGAGTGGAAGCAATCAGACAGGATCCCTTCTCGATCAGGCACAGCGAACTGGAGGAAAAGGAAAGCGAAAAAAAGAGCAGGGAGAAAGTCGGGCGCGTAAAGGGCGGCTTTTTCCGCCGTGGGGAAAAGGAACGGCAGGAGGCGGAAAATATACCGGAAATACCGGCTCCTCAGCAGACGGCTTTGCAACAGACGGTTTTGCTTCAGGAGGAGCAGAAAGAGCAGAAAAAGCCGGAGAGCAAGTCACAGTCATTGAGCGCCGCCTTTGCGGCAGCGGCGCAGCCTGATGAAAAGGAAGAGGAAGGCAAAACAGTGGGATACTTTTCGGTGGGGGGAACAGAGCCGCCGGTGGGATACCTTATTTGTACGGCAGGAGAGAATTATGGAAACGGCTTCCCGTTAAAGACAGGCAGCAATGCCATAGGCCGCTCGGCGTCTATGGATGTGGTGATCACGGATCAGAAGGTATCGAGGGAGAAGCAGGCATTTGTTGTGTATGAGCCGTTTAAGAGGGAATTTTACATAAAGCCGGGAGAGGGTACGGGACTGTGTTATCTAAACGGAGAGCTTGTGCTGGGACCGGTCAAAATGAAAGGGTTTGACCTGATCCTGTTGGGAGATACGAGCCTTATGCTGATACCCGTATGCTGTGAAAGGTTCAGCTGGGAGGACACAAAAAGCCATGCGAGCAGTGATACTGGACAATAATAAACAGAATATAGAATACCTGTCTGACTTTATAAGGCAAAGCTACAGCCACTGGACAGTCAGCGCCTATACAAATACATTTGCGCTGGCAACAGCCGTCTGCGATGAATTCAAGGGGGATGTGGAGCTGCTTATAGTGTCTGCGGAGGAGGACAGCAATATTGCGCTGGCACGGGACTTACAGGAGTATTTTCCCCACATCAGGATCATTTTTTATGCAGGGGCAACTGATTGTGCGGAGAAAATATTCCGGGCGGTGCCAACCTTTTTCCTGCAACTTCCCTTTCAGGAGGAAACTGTTCTGGCTGCCCTTGAGCGGGTGCGGGCGGGCTGCCGGGAGGATGTGGGAAGGACGCTTGCCATACAGTCCAGAGGCCGGAAGCAGAAGGTCCGCTTTTCGACTATCCGGTATATTGAAAGCTACGGCAGAAAGCTGTTTCTGTATACGGATGAGGGTTCCTTCGAGACTTATATGACAGTGGGAGAAGCTTTGGAAAAGCTTCCGCCCCGGTTCCTTCAATGCCACCGCAGCTATATCATAAATGCAGACAGGATCGAAAAATACAGCGCGGATGGGGTGGTGCTTTCAGGCGGAGCGCTGGTGCCCATATCCAGATCCTATCAGAAAAAGATAAAAGAAATGTTGAGCAAAGGAGCAGAAAAATGCTGGTAACGTTGATTGGCGAACAAAAGATATCCAGTGTCCGGCTTCCCGAAAAGAAAGCGGGCAAATACTGGATACTGGATGATGAAAGGCCCATGAGCAGCAACAGGATCCTTGCAATAGAGGCAGGCGGCGGGGGAGATAAATGGATCGTAAAGGCGGACAGGCAGCTAAAGCTTTACGATGAGAAACAGATGGAAACAAAGTGTCTTGAACTGGAAGAGGGAAAGCTGTACAGGCTGTTTCCGGGTCAGGGCGCCCGAATGGCATTTCTGCTGGCGGAAGCGTTCACAGAGGACAGAGGCGTCTATAAAAAATATGCGGCGGCGCAGGATGTTACGTTGAACATTGGCAGGGAAGATGACAATGATATAGTTGTTTCCGATCCTTATGTCTCCGCCCACCATGCCACGCTGATATTTGCAGGCGGTACATGGGCGCTGTATGACGATCGGTCCACAAACGGCACATATGTAAATCGGCGCAGAGTCGCAGGCCGGGTGGATCTGGCTCCTGGGGATATTGTGTTTATCCTGGGCTTTAAGCTTGTGGTGGGCAGTGATTTTATTGCCATGAACGATCCTGACGGAAAGGTCCGTATCCGTACGGAGCTTTTGTCGGAGTTTGGCAGGAAGGAGGCGGATACCAATCCCATGCCGGGATCGCCCGTGCCGGTCTCATCCGTTCCGGGATCGAACGATCCGGTCTCGTCCGGATCGGGATCGAACGAAGCGGCATCGCTGGGAGCGCTCCCAACGGAAGCGGGTTCGACTATGGACATGGAGGAATCCGTTTACTATTATCGGTCCCCCAGATTCCTGCGGGAAATAACGCCCCTTGAGCTGCAGGTGGATTCGCCTACAAGGAGCGAAAATCGGGAAAACGCGCCCCTTTTGCTGACTATGGGACCTTCGCTTATCATGGGCGTTGCATCCTTTTCCGTAGGCGTCTTTTCCATTGTGAATGCCTCAAGATCCGGCGGCAGTGTGCTGAATACGCTTCCCACCATGATAACCTCCATCTCCATGCTTCTGGGCATGATACTGTTTCCGGTGATCATGCGCAGACGGGAAAAGAAACAAAGCCTGGCACGGGAGACGGAGAGAAGAGAGAAGTATTTGAAATATCTGAATAATCTCAGGCAGGAAATACAGAGTAACATCACAGTACAGGAAGAACTGCTGAATGAAAACGATCCGCCGATCACGAAGCTGACGGCGCAGGGTGATTTCTGGGAGAGACGGCTGTGGGGGAAAAGCCCGGCTCAGAGCGATTTTCTGTATCTGCGCCTTGGAGCGGGAAATATGCCCCTGTATGGGAATATTAAATTTCCGGAGGACAGATTCTCCATTGAGGATGATACGCTGCGGGACAGTCTTTTTGCATTTCAGAGGGAAGAGCGGCTTCTTATGAATGTCCCGGTGGGGGTATCGCTTCCGAAATGCCGGGTGCTGGGGATCGTGGGAGACAGGACGGGAGTATATGATCTTCTGAATAACATACTCATGCAGATACTGCTGCTTCACAGCTATGACGAGGTAAAGCTTGTATGTCTGTATGAGAAGAGAGAAGAAAAGAATCTGTCCTTTGTCAAATTTGCCCAGCACATCTGGGACAACGAGGGAAAGAAAAGATTCCTGGCTCTCACGGAGGACGATCTCCGTGAATTGTCCATAGAGATGAATAAAATAATTGCAGAACGGAAAGCGGCTGCCGGCGCTGACAGGGGGAAAGAACTATTTCCCCATTACGTCATCCTGTGTACCAGTAAGGCGCTGTCCAATAAGTGCGCGTTTCTCACGGATGTGCTGGAGAGCGGGGATCTTAGCGGCTTCAGTGTGATCTGCGCTTACGACGAAGAGAAAAGCCTGCCCAAAGAATGCGGCGCGGTGGTATGGGTCAGCGGCAGTCAGGGGCTTATGTATGACGCGGCAGCGGCGGACGGTAATGTAAATTTTGCGCAGGATATTATTCCCGCAGGCTATGCGCAGCAGATGGTACGACATATGACGGACAGGCAGCTTGACCTGAACCAGGGCAGATATGCCCTGCCGGAGATGCTGTCCTTTATGGATATGTTTGGAGTCGGGAAGTGCGAGCATCTGAATATACTTCAGAGGTGGAAGGACAATAATCCGGTAAAGACCCTGCAGACGCCTGTAGGCGTGGATACCAACGGCGAGACCTTTTATCTGGATCTGCATGAAAAATTTCATGGACCTCATGGTCTGGTGGCAGGTATGACCGGTTCCGGGAAATCCGAATTCATCATAACCTACATATTGTCCATGGCGGTAAATTACCATCCGGATGAGGTGGCCTTTGTACTGATCGACTATAAGGGCGGCGGACTTACAGGCGCTTTTGAAAATGAACATTACAGGCTGCCGCATCTGGCAGGAACCATTACCAACCTGGACGGCGGAGCCATCATGCGCTCGATCCTGTCGATCAAGAGCGAGCTCAGAAGGAGGCAGGCAGTTTTTAATCATGCCAGGGACATTGCCAACGAGGGCACCATGGATATCTATAAATATCAGAAGATGTACAGGGATGGACAGGTGGAGGAGCCGCTTCCGCATCTTTTCATTATTTCGGATGAGTTTGCAGAGCTGAAGAGCCAGCAGCCGGAGTTTATGGAACAGCTGATATCCACGGCGAGGATCGGGCGAAGTCTGGGAGTGCATCTGATCCTCGCGACACAGAAGCCCAGCGGTGTGGTAAACGAACAGATCTGGGCAAACTCCAGGTTCAAGGTGTGTCTTAAGGTACAGGATCGGGCGGACAGCAATGATATGCTGAAGCGTCCGGATGCGGCGGAGATTGCCGAAACAGGGCGCTTTTACCTGCAGGTTGGTTACAATGAGCTGTTTGAACTGGGGCAGTCCGCATGGGCGGGAGCGGTCTATACGGACAATGACAGCGTGGTCAGGGAGCCGGAGTCCTGCATAGAGGTGCTGGACGAGTCGGGCAATGTGGCAGATCGGCTGAAGGATCGGAATACAACACCGATACAGGATAAGGGCAGGCAGATCGTCAGGATAATGGAGTACCTTGACAGGCTGGCCAGGGACGAAGGCATCAGAGAACGCCAGCTGTGGATGCCTGAGATACCGGAAGATATCCGGGTGGATGCGTTGATGGAAAAGTATTCCTTCCGGGCGGACGGAGGGCTCAGGGCGGTAATAGGTGAGCTGGACGACCCCTATACACAGAGTCAGAGACTTCTGGATATAGATCTTGCGGAGACCGGCAATGTACTTATATTTGGAGCGGCAGGCTCCGGCAAGGAAATGATGTTAAATGCGATCCTGTATTCTCTGTATCGGAATCATACGCCTGCGGAGCTGAACGCCTATATTCTGGATTTCGGCGCGGAGACAATGAAAATGTTTGAGAGCGCGCCTCATACCGGAAGTGTGATGATAGACGGAGAAAGCGAAAAGATAAGCGGCTTTGTAAGCATGATCGAAAAGGAGATGAAATATCGCAAAAAGCTTTTTGCAGAGTTCGGCGGGGATATGGGCAGATACAATGTATCCGGAAATGGCAGAGTTCCGTATATTCTGGTCATTGTAAATAACTATTCTCACTTTTATGAAAGCTATGAAAGGTATGAGGACACTATGATCTCCTTTACCAGGGAATGCCCTAAGTATGGTATTTATTTTATTCTTACGGCCACTAATACTGCGGCTGTGAGGTATCGGATGCTCCAGAATTTCCGGCAGCTGTATGTGATGCAGATGAACGATAAGTCGGACTATGCCTCTATACTTGGAAATACGGGGGGCGTGGTGCCGCCGGCGGTAAAGGGCAGAGGCATCCTGAAGAAAGACGAGACTTATGTATTCCAGACCGCACATATCGTCGGGGATAATGAGGACCTGCTGAGCTTTATCAAGCAGTTTGCAGCGGGTCTGACACAGCATTCGGAAGGAGTCAGAGCCAGGCAGGTCCCTGTCGTACCCGGATTTGTTTCGGGACTGGATGGCGCCAACAATATGTATTCCTTTGAACAGCTGCCCTTGGGGATCAGTTATTCCTCCTGCGATTATCTGAAAATAAACGCCGTGGAAAAAAATCTTCTGTTGATCATGTCGGAGAATGAGGAGGACGCCTTGAACTATGTCGGAGGAATAATAGAGACGGTATCGGCGGTGCCGGACATACGGACGATTGTATTCAATGGCGGCGGATACCTGAGCGAGCTTCTGGACGTGGCATATGAAAAAGTGGATGGGGATTATGAGAACAGAATCATTGAACTGTTCAACACAGCTGTACTTAGAAACAACAATTATAAGGATACCGGCGGACAGCCTGCGGTGGATATGACGCCCATGCTGGTGGTGATCAACGGGTACGAAAAGCTTAAGGAAAACTTGTCCGAGGACGGCCGGGATAAGCTGATGACCATTCTGGACCGGGTGGAAGGCTTCTGTAATATATTTATTGTGGTGTGCGACGGTTACAGAGCCGTAAACCGGTACTATATGGATGAATGGGTGGGAAAGCGGTGCGGCGGCGAAGGCGTCTGGGTAGGAGACGGAATTGAAAACCAGATGCGCCTGACCATAGCCGGCAGGACAAAGGAGCTGAGGAGAGGAATGGATCCAAAGACAGGCTTTTATGTGTCCGGCGGCAGCGCAAGGCTCATGCGGCTTGTGATGCCATCCAAGCTGGAGGGGGTGTTTGAAGATGAAGAATAGCATTTTGCTGGAGGTCTGCATTCCGGCGGAAGAAAGAAGCTTTGACGTCAGAATACCAAAGCAGATGAAGGTGGCGCAGGCCCTTGGAATGCTTGTGGAGTTTCTGAAAAGACAGGACGAAGAGTATATTCCCACGGACGAAAGCGTGCTGTGCGACAGGGAGAGCGGCAGGATCCTTGACTTTGACCTGTGTATCGGAGAGGCAGGACTCCACAGCGGTTCAGGAGTGATGATCCTGTAAATGCGTTCCGTTACATAAAAACGGCAGTTGGTTACATCGCTTACAATTTAGATAAAATATCAGATATTATGTTCCCGTAAGGCGTACATCGTACACCTGCACTACACATAAAAGGAGGAAGCACAAAATGGAAAGTATTCAGGTAACACCGGCTAATCTGAGAAGGGCCGCAGGAGAGGTGGAGACACTGGCAGGCAACTATAAAACGCAGTATGGCGAGTTGTTCAGCCTGGTCGAAGAATTCACCAACACAGATTATCAGGGAAAGGACGCAAAGGAGTTCTGCGCGAAGGTCAAGGACTTTGAGGATGATTTTGTCAAAATGAAAAATTTGATGGACGAGTACGCGCAGTTTCTGAAAACGGCGGCTGATGATTATGAGAAGAATCAGGAGAACCTGAGCAGCCAAATCGCAAGCTTACAGAGTTGATCGAAAGGATTTGAATAACAAAAAAGGAGAATAAAACCATGGCAGACAATGGACAGATCATTATTAATTACGGTAAATTTGACGGACACGCAGACAGCATTGATAACAAAAATAAGGAGATGCGCCGGACCCTTGATGATATACAGGCAAAAATAAACAGTCTGAAGGGCGACTGGGAAAGTAATTCCGCGGAGACCATCCGGGAGAAGATCACCGGAATGAGCAGCAGATTTGAAAACTATCAGCAGGTTGTGAACAGCTATGTAAAGTTTATCAGGAACGCGGCGGCACAGTCCAAAAATCTGGAGGGCACGATCAACAGCAACGCCAGCCAGTTCAAATAAAAAGCTAAAGCGGAATGAGGGATATTATGAAAAAAAATAAATGTAACCTGAGAGGATTGCTTTGTGCGATTCTGGCCCTGATTGCCGCAGTCTGCATGGGCTGCGGTGGGGAAGATAGCGTGGGAACCGGCGGCAAAAGCAAAGAAGGTATGCTCTCCAGGGCCGAATATATCGGAATGCTGGGGAACAGCTTTGGATATGACGCCTATGCTTCAGAGACGGATATTTTCTCGGATGTTTCTCCGGAGAATGAATATTACGCCCAGATACAGGCTGCGGCGGAATGGGGGATCATTGATCCGGAAGATAAATTTGAACCGGACAAAGAGGCGTCCCTGGAATTTGCGCTGGAAAGTGCCGTCAGGGCCATTGGAACGGATGACATAGCGGCTTCCGGAGCAGTCCTTGATCCGGAGCGGCTGGCGGACTTTTATGTCAGTAATATTGCCCAGATCGACATAAGCAGCAGGGAGGCCCCCATAGATGGGGCTACGGCCGGGCAGATCATTGAGTATGCCGAAAATTATGGCCGTAACCTTGTACTTCCGCAGGTGACGGAGATGGAGCTGGCGGAGGGCGTGAAGTCCGCAGGTATCGGCATAAGGCTCAATGCGGACGGTGCAACCGGGCTGTTGGCTCCGGAGGATGGTTACAGCGTAGGAGACATTGTGTATTTTGACGCTACGGATACCTCTCTTGCCAAAGCCGTTAAGATAACGGGCATCGAAGGCGAGACATTCACCTTTGAGGAAGCGTCTATAGAAGAGACCTTTGCCTATCTGAATGTTCGGGGTACATTTCAGGGCAGGATCGTGGAAGCTGTTTCCGCTTCCGACGGTACTCATGTAGAGCTGGGACAGGAAATCTATGATGAGATGAAGGCGTATGGTATGGCAAACGCCTCCAATTCCGTGAAAGTGGACAAAAGCGGAGACCATGTTGTATTCACGGCTGAATTTGACGTGCAGCAGAGTGCAAACAGGTCGGACCTGAGCGGAGCGGCATCTTCAAAGGGCCGGCTGGAGGTCGGGATCCGGAATATAACGCCCACGTTTAAATATGAGACAAACAATATCAAAGTCTTTGGAATCGATACTGGTGTGGCCAATTATCTCAGTCCGAAGGAAATCGAGCTGAAGCTTCGATTTGACACCGTGATTTCAAGTGAGATACATGGAAGCGCTGCGGTATCCATACCGTTGGGAGAGTTTACTGTCCAGGTGTGGGGACCCTTCAGTATAAAAGTAATGCTCACCGCTCACATTGGAATTGACGGTAATGTGTCTGTCAGCTATAACACAGAGAATGTTCTGACAGCTAATTGGAGGAAAGGCGCCGGTTTTGGCAAAAGCTTTGACAGTAAGGCGGATGCAGACTTTGAGGCGGATGCTACCCTGACGGCGGAGGCTTCATTGAAAGCGGATCTGCGAGTGATAGGGTATAGTGTAGTAAATGCCCAGATCACGTCAGGCGCGGTGGCAGTCGGTAAGGTAGAGGCGGATCCCATGGGAGAACAGCCCACCTGCGTGGATCTGCAATTATATGTCCCGTTGAAGTGGGGGGTGAACCAGAGCAGCTGCATTATCACGGATCTCAACAAGAAGTGGAAGTATTCGGAGGTGATATGGGATTCCGAAAACTCGCCGGTCAAGCTGCATATGCACCTTGAGGACTGGAAGAGGACGTCCGGAGACATATGCACCAGGACGGAGGCCGTGGAGCAGGAGCTTACCACACCGGAGGGGGAGCCTCTGGAGGAGATCGATCCCTTCGACTTCGAGCCCATAGAATTTGATTTTATAGAGCTGGTAAGCTATGCCATGTATCTTGGGGAAGGTGAATCGATGAACATAGGATTTGCCAATATTCCGGAAGGCTACGCCCAGACCGACTTAAAGTATGAGGTCCTGGATCCTGCGGTATGCTCCGTGTCGGATGGAACGGTGAGGGGCAATGCAGCAGGCAGCACTGTGGTAAAGATAAGCACCGGCGACGGTATGTTTACCGTCACGCTGGCTGTCACAGTAAATGAGGATTATTCTATAGAAGGGTTTCAGACATTGTAAGCTATGGCAATAGATATGGATGCCGTGAGGGCACAACAGAGAGAATTGAATATGGTATCGGATGAGATCCTGTCTGTGAAGCGCAGGCTGAACCGCCATCGGGAATCGTTGGATGACGCATGGAAAAGTGCGGAGATAAAGGGAATTGACTCTGTCATAGAGGATATTGTACGCAGACTGAACCGTCTGGCGGGAGATCTGGATGATTTGGGACATGATTGCCTGGCGGCAGGGGAAGAAATCAAAGCGGAGAGGGAGGACAACCTATGGCAAGGGTAAACATTGATATTAAAAAGGTGCGGAACGCCAACTATGAGCTTCCGTCCATGATTTCCAGCCTGTCTGCGCAAAAAAGGTATGTCAGTATGCTTCGATGGAAAATACCCTCTGAAATACAGGACAGACGGAATATCAGGGAGCGGCTTGGTACCGTTCTGCGGGAAATGGAAAAGGCAGAGCAGCAGCTTAATGATATATACAGGGTAACAGGAAGCGCAGTGACACAATACATGAATGTGGAAACAAATTTGTCCGCTAACGCGGCGAAGTTCCAATAGAGCAGATGTGAGGGGAAGATTGAAAATGAGAAGTAGAGGGTATCCATTACCTTAATCACACAACAAACAA